>NZ_JAWOTS010000004.1:0-112186 GCF_033338975.1 Vibrio sp. Vb0349
CTTTAAAATACAAAACGCCCGATGAAGTACATCGAGCGTTTTAGTTAAAAAGTGTCAACCCATATCAGGACGGGTCACGCCGATCTTTTTAGCGTTTGAACGTTACTTGCTCTGCTTGTTCAAGATGAATATGAGTTGTCGCAGGCTGTGTTTCTGCGATCACTTTACCGTGACGAACAGAGTAGCGAACCGGCACTTGGCGACGTACTGCGTCAAAACCATTTTCTGCGGGAAGAATCAGTAAACTACCTGGTTTGCCTTCTTCAATGCCGTGCTTGTCTTGAATGTTCAGTGTACGTGCTGAATTGGTGCTGATCAGATCCAGTGAGTTGTTGATTTGGTCGTAACCCATCACCTGACACACGTGCAGACCCATATGCAGCACTTGCAGCATGTTTGCAGTGCCTAGTGGGTACCAAGGGTCAAATACATCATCGTGTCCAAAGCAGACGTTGATGTTGGCATTCAGCATCTCTTTCACTCGTGTTACGCCGCGACGTTTTGGGTAATCATCAAAACGGCCTTGTAAGTGAATGTTCACCAATGGATTTGCCACGAAGTTGATACCGGACATGCGTAATAAACGGAACAGGCGAGATGCGTATGCACCGTTGTAGGAACCCATCGCTGTGGTGTGACTGGCCGTGACTTTATTCCCCATATCAAACTTGTGCGCTAATGCTGCCAGTGTTTCAACGAAGCGAGATTGTTCGTCATCGATTTCATCACAATGCACGTCGATCAGGCGGTCGTATTTTTGCGCTAACTCGAATACGTAGTGCAGCGATTCAATGCCATATTCGCGTGTGAATTCAAAGTGTGGAATCGCGCCAATCACGTCCGCACCTAATTTGACGGCTTCTTCTAGCAGCTCTTTGCCATTTGGGTAAGAGAGAATTCCTTCCTGCGGGAAGGCGACAATTTGGATATCTACCCATTCTTTCATCTCTTCACGCACTTCTACCATCGCTTTTAGGGCAATTAGGGTAGGGTCTGAAACATCGACGTGGGTACGAACGTGTTGTACGCCGTTTGCTATCTGCCATTTTAAGGTTTGTTTTGCGCGCGCTTTCACGTCTTCAATCGACAGCATTTCTTTGCGCTCAGCCCAACGTTCAATACCCTCAAACAATGTGCCAGAGATGTTCCAGCTTGGCTCGCCTGCGGTTTGAGTTGTATCTAAGTGAATGTGTGGATCGCAGAAAGGCGCAACCGCCATACCGCCTTCAGCATCGATGATGTCACCGTTATGACTAAGCTCCACATCGTTGCTTTCAATGTGCTTGAATTGACCATCTTCAATCAAAATTTGCTGCAGACCTTCTTGTCCTTTTAGCGTTACGTTTTTGATCAGTAGTGTTGTCATGATGGTTCCTTACGCTGGCTGTGTAGCCAGTGCTTTTTTGTTAAGAATAGGATTAAGAATCAGGAAGCTAATTGCGCCGCCAAGTACAGCGTTAATCGGCACTACGCCAGGCAGGAAGTGTCCCGCACCAACGCCAATCACGACAGCGATAATGCCAGCCCAGTTAACGTTTTGGAATTGGGCGGCTTCAAAGTTTGCGTAGCGTTTACGGTTCGTGAAGAAGTCAGCGATGATCACACCGCCAATCGGTGGAATTGCCAAAGATAAGAAGGTCAGCCAGCCAACAAAGTTATTGTAGAGCCAGAGAGCGCAAAGTGTGCCAACAAGAC
Organism: Vibrio sp. Vb0349; assembly: GCF_033338975.1. NCBI lineage: Bacteria > Pseudomonadati > Pseudomonadota > Gammaproteobacteria > Vibrionales > Vibrionaceae > Vibrio > Vibrio sp. Vb0349. The sequence goes on from NZ_JAWOTS010000004.1 coordinate 1,696, forward strand.
CGTTCGCCATTGAGATGTATTTACTTGGTAAGCCTGTGATGTTGGAAAATCCAAGACCCGATGCGTAGAGCGCGTTGTCGTTGGTCGTCCAGATGTTCAAGCCAAGAACGATGATAGCTGGAATAAGAAGACCTTGCGCGATCATCACTTCAGAAATGTCTGATTGACCCGTCACCGACGCACCTGCCGCGCCAAAGATAAACATTAACGAGTTACCGATGAAAAATGCCACCATGGTGATCATCACGGCGCTGCGCGGCTTTTTACCAAAGCGTACGAAATCCGCCGTTAATGTACCAGCACTGACAAAAGAGCCGACAACCATCGCGAGAGCTATTGAAAAATCGAGTGGCTCGGTTGGTTGAACTTGTTGTAGTTCGCCAATACCACCAACGCTATTTACTGCCTCGATGACAGAGTAGCCGCCAAGTAGCGCAATGGCAGGAACGGCAATTGCTGACAACACCATCAGTGCGGAGATGCCAAAGTAAACGGTCGCGGTCATGAGCAAACCGGATACAAGGATCAACGTGTTGGTATCGATGCCCGTTGCTTTATGCACCGGAATCGCAAACATCGCGACACCAACTCCAAACCACCCAACTTGAGTACCGCCAAGAAGAGCGGAAGGAAGCCAAGAGCCTTTAGAACCAAAAGAGAAACGAGCAAGAAGGTGAGTAGAGAGACCAGTAGAAGCGCCGATGTAACCGAGGAAAGAAGTGTAAATACCGAGGATTAGGTTACCGATGAGAACAGCGAGGAAAAAATCATTGAAGGAGAGCCCAGTACCGAGAGAACCCCCAGTCCACATACTTGCGGAGAAAAAAGTGAGTCCTAACATCACCATTGTAAGTGATGCCACGCCTTTTCTGGCCGTGTTGGGAACTGGTCCAAGACTGTAATTATTGTCTCCAGCCATTATTACCTCCGCACATTGAAACATTAAATTATAGCACCTGATTTCAGGCAAACGGCGCGTATTATCGTGATGTAAATTTAATAGTCAATGATAAAATTGCAATTTAAACGTTTGCTTGATTTTTGTTGTGTATTTTTTCTTTTAATAACAATAGCTTGATTTTTAAATTCTAAAAGTGAAAAGTTTGGTTTTACGTGTTTTCTATGATTTATAGACAGATTTTCTATGTGAAGTTAATGTTTTGAATTGCTATTTGTTTTTATGGATTAAATTTATCTATAACTCTAAATTGTTCAGTCGATTTCTATGAAAAGAAAACGTTTTCATGATGAGGTTTTTGGTTTGGACGGTATTTGTTCTTTTCTTGGGTATGTTTTCTTGGTTTTATTTTATGTAGGTGATTTATTTTTGTTGAAGCTGACATTTCTAATGGTTTATTGGGCGAATATTTGAATTTTATAAACAGTAAACAATCTGTTGTGGGCAAGAAAAGTACAACCGAGCTCGGTCAGAGGATAAGAGGGCAATAGCCACATAAAAAAATAGCCAACCGCAAAGAGTGCGATTGGCTTATATACATGTGAACAAAATCAAGTTCACTAACAACGTCAGTTGGCTAGGTGACCCTCGGCTTAAGAAGGGTCGATTTATATAATGCAGTTACTGTGCCAACTTTAATATGCCCTAAAATACGTAGTTTCTGTGACATGCGTTGCTTAAAGTTTGAGTATGTTTGCAATTTGCAACTGCGTTATGCAATTTGACTCTATTATGCTAATGATTGATTAATAAACAATGAACCTTTTAAAGCATGACTAAACTCGCCGTTCCTAAAAAGGCGAAAAAACCAACTACATCTGTCACTGTTGTTAGAATCACCGAGCCAGCCAAAGCGGGGTCCAATTTAAACTTATCCAGAATAATGGGAATCAGCACACCAAATAAAGCTGCGGTAATAATATTGACGATAATGGCCAGCGCGATGGTTCCCCCAAGAACCGGAGATTGAAACCACAATCCGGCGAGCCCGCCGATGATTAACGCCCAAGCAATGCCGTTCAGAGAGCCAATACCCAACTCATTTTTCAAAAGCTTGAAGCGGTTACCTGGGGTGATCTGATTAAGCGCCATCGCACGAATCATTAGAGTGAGCGTTTGGCTGCCAGCAATGCCCCCCATGGATGCAACAATTGGCATGAGCACCGCCAAAGCCACCACCTGCGCAATTACATCTTCAAATAGTCCGATAGTGACAGAAGCCAAAATCGCAGTAAGCAAATTGATGCCTAACCAAACACCGCGCTTTTGCGAGCTTTTTAATACTGGCGCAAACAAGTCATCGCCTTCATCCATACCTGTACCCGCCATCAAACGTGCTTCGTAGATTTCACGCTGTGTACTCAATGCAAACTGCCAATCGACTTCACCGATCAGTGTTTGGTCTGCATCAGTTACAGGGAGAGCGGGCAGTGTGCTGTGTTCTAATGCCTCTACCGCTTCAGGAAGCATCATTTTACTGTCTAGCACCGTCACAGCCTCAATAATGAGTGTTTTTAAGCGAGTATCGGGGTCACCACGTAAGATATCGAAGTAGTTGACCGTTCCACGATACTGTTTATTACGATTAATCAGATACACCTGTTGAGGCGTGTCGTAGCTATAGCGCTCCATTAACTGCTTAGCTGTCCCAATCGTAATGTTGAAGGGCAGGGTGATGATCTTACGTTCAGCCCAGTGGCCGAGTTCTTCATCAGCATACTCGTTTGCTTGATCGTAAAGTTCCAACTCATCTTTTTCTATCAACGAGAGCGCTTCGCTGATGATCGACTCTGGCAACGAATCGGCCCATTCGATGAGCGACAAGTTGTCGAGTTTAGCGAGAGTTAGCTTTAGCTCGACTTCAGATAACGCGTTGATGATAGAGAAACGTACGTCCGCACGCATTTCCGTTAACACGTCGATATGTAGCTCTAGTGGTAAAGCTCGCCATAAGCGAACACGATCGTCGATTGGAAAGGCTTCTAGAATCAGGGCAACCGCGCCGGGCTCGAGGCCCGCTTCAATAGATTCATTGAGCGTTGCGACTTGATCCGCTTCTTCGGCTTGGCCAATTTGCTGGATTAGAGTGGAGAGATCTTGAAACTTGCTCACCGAGTACCCCGATAGTTAATTCGTTTTATGGAAGTATGGCATGTTATTGAGATGCACAACTATGCATCTTAACCTTGCTCAAGGTACTTGAAAGTAACAGAAAAACAATAGGCTATTCGCTGTTGATGGTGAGATATGGCTGTACCAATTGGCGAATGTTCACTTTTGCGCCAATACGGGCTGCCAGCAAGTACATTCCGCCGATTTTTCTGTGTAAAAATAGGGCATCTGCTGGTGGAGTATGCCAGTATTCTTGTTCCATGCTCAAAATAGTGCCAGCTTCGCGAAGCTTTTGTGCTAAGCCGCTGGCTTTAAAGTCATAAGGCTCATCAACTAACATTGGTTCACATGCCATTTTCACTAGATCGAGAATCGCTTGGCGCTGGTCTGGAAGGATGGTTTGGCTGAAGAAGCCTATTTGTTCAAGCGCATCATTTAAGCCTTGTTCGTCATTATTCACGACAGACGCAAAAGCTTGGCGATAGCCGGTACTGAACCGTTCGCTGTATTCGCGGGTCGCCCCGAAATCTAGCAAGCCGATTTGACGAGTGTTTTCGATATATAAGTAGTTGGCGAAGTTTGGGTCGGTTTGTACCATCTTAAATTCGAACAGCTCTCGAAACAGTAATTCGAGTAGGCTGTGCATGACAAAATCTCGCGTACTCTGATCATAATGTTCGATTTGCTCAATCGGACTGCCATCAATGAATTCCATCGCGAGAACGGAGTCTGAGCAACTTTCAGTATGAATCTTGGGCACCACAAAATGAGGGTGCTCCTTCAAAGCGTCATGATAACGAATGGCAAATTGTGCCTCTCGTGCGTAATCGGCCTCGTCATGTAGCTGCTTTTTCGCTTCTTCGAGCAATCCTTTGTAGTCGACAGACTCGGGAATCAACCCAACGACCTTGAGCAGTGTACCGACATTATCGACGTCGCTATCGATACTTTTCCGTATGCCCGGATATTGCACTTTGACGGCTAGGTTATCGCCCGCATCGCTGTAAGCTTGGTGCACTTGTCCTATTGATGCACTGGCGATTGGTTTGAAGTTAAATGACAGAAACTCAGCTTTCCAATTCGTTCCTAGCGAACTTTCCATTACTGCGTTGAGTTGTTTTGCAGGCATTGGGTCTGCGTCGGAACGAAGACGGGAAAGAATATCGGCAAGTTCAGGTTCTAAAACATCACCAGCATCCATTGATAGCATTTGACCAAGCTTCATTGCAGCGCCACGCAGGTGAGCAAGTTGGTCAGTTAAGCGCGCGATGTTCTGTGGCGTCAGCAAGAGGTCTTTCGCTTTTGGTTTGTTGCCTTTGGTTATCTGTTTCGTGCCTTCTGCAATCACATTGCCTGCGACACGGGTAGCAAGTGAAGCGAACTTGCTGAATCTTGAGATGCGATGGGTAGGTAGGCTTCTTTCCTTTGCCGACATAAATCTTCTCCGCTATTTACTAACTAATTGTTATACGGGAAAAGGATATGTTTGGATACAAATGAAAAGAAAACCGCCAGCGTAACTGGCGGTTTGCGAGTTTAGATAGAGTAGAAGAAGTACAGTTGAGACTTCATTCGGATGATGATCCCGCGAATCACATCTAAGAAGGCCATGAAGCCTATCGGTTTTTCACCGCTGACCCATGCGAGGCCAACAGAGCCAACAGGGATGTCGTAGCCTTCTGGCTCATCAATCTTAAGACGAACAAAGTGGTGTTTGTTCTGTAAGTTCTTTCCAGTGGTGACACGTACGGAATCATCGAAACCCAGTAGATTACCTTGTGACTCACCTGTTGCTTCAACAATGCCTTCGACGGTCGCTGAGAAGATCTTACCTGGGTAAACGGACGAAGAGAATTCCGCTGGCTGACCCGGTTTGATGTTACGAATCGCCTGGTGGTTGACTCGCATCAGCACGTACTTCTCGTTAGTGTACATGTTGATACGCGGCATCATCGATACACGCTGACCTTCACGCAGGATAAAGTTGGTGACAAAGCCATCTGTTGGGGCATGAACTTTTGTGCTATTCAAATCCCATTGCGCTTTTGCAATTTGCTCTTCAGCTTGGCGCAGTTCAGCTTGTTTAGTTTCAACTGCAAGTTCCGCTTTATGAATCGCCAGTTTTGCACGGGAAATATCGACTTGTTTCTTCTTGATTTGAGACTCAAGGGTCAACACGTTGTGACGTGCCATATCAACCGCACTCGATTGTTTGTCGATATCGCTTTCCGTGATGGTGTTGTGCACTACTCGGTTTTGCTCAACATAACGATCTAGCATTTTTTTCTGCAATTTGTAGTCAACTTTCGCCGCTTCCAACTGGCTCTTTGATGTTTCTAGATCTTGCACTAGCGCTTCGTGGTTAGCTTCTTCAATCTCGATGTCGCCTTTTGCTGTAGCTAATGCAACGCGAGCAGAATCAGCGGATACGTTCGCTTGATTTAATGCGATTTTGTATTGCGTTGGGTCAAGTTCATAAATGAGCTGACCTTCTTTAACTTGCTGATTCGGCTCAATGTAAATGTGGTCAACTTTACCTTTTACATTGGTTGAATCTGGACGCAATTGGATGTGTGGTGACTGCACGACAGAACCGCCGGATAAATCCATCGGGGTGAAGTTAATCAAACCTACCCAGACGAACATTAGCCAACCCAAGCCGCCAAGATAAGCGAACGATTTGGTTGCTTTGTTCCAAGGCATGCCAACCAAACGCAACAGATAGATGAAGAGTGCCCATACCGCTAAACCTTCTAACATTATGCTTCCTCTTTTGGCTGTGTTTCTGTTTGCGGTTTACTTTTCCATGTATCACGCAGATTGATGATGGCTTTTTCCATATCAACGAATGCAAAGATCACGGCTAGCACCCAAACCCAGTGCCAGACAAACCCTATCCAGGTCAGCGCAGTGATGAGCCCTATCTGATGATGGTCTTTGCTGTGTGCTTTATTGATAGGTAATTCATGGATTTTCCAAAAGCCGTAACACGCGCCCGCGACACTCGCGATTAAAACGACAGCAGCGACAACATGTAACGCCGTATCTGCGCCTGTACCGACAAATGGGACACTCAGTAAACTCATTAAACACTCCTCTATCAAACTGTTGGCGTATTGTGATCTGAATTTGATTCGCGGCTTTCTTTGTGACAGATTCAATCACTATAGGATTAAATTTGATGTGATTGGTTATGAAAACGGTTCGGTTTATTCGTGCGATGGGCATTCTAAACATGCATAACCTCGCGTTATCTAAATACAATTTGGACTCGGATGAGTTAGGGATCCCAGCATCGGTGTTTCGCAACCCAATGACACTGATCCCGCTAAAAGCCGTTGCGGAATGGTACCGTTGTGTTGAACAAGCCAGTGGTGACCCGGATGTGGTGTTGAGTCTCAGCCGAGGTATTGAACTGCAAAAGCTAGGGCCAGTGGGACGCTGGTTATTCTCCGGCAATGATTTAGCCAGTACCATTCGGCGAGTGAATTATGGTGTGAGCAACCTACAATCAGGGGCGTTTTTTGCTGGCGAACAGTCGGGTAAAATCATCAAATGGACTTACCACAACCCGTTTATAGAAACGTCAGTAAAGGTGCACGATAGTATCCGCTGTGCGGTATTTATGATTAAGGTGTTACGCGAATTTCTTGGCAAAGATTACCAGCCTTTACGTGTCAAGGTTTCAGGCTCGAGAAAAAATACTGAGCGATACCGGGAATATTTCGGCTGCGAGGTGGAATGGAGTCAGCCAAAAACAGAGATATGGATCCCGGGAGATGACCGACTAGCTTCTCGCCAAGTGAGCCATCGAGAAGACAGCCGTCTAGCGATGAGTTTTTCCGATTTGGATGATTTGCTTAATATGCCCGACCCAGAAGATGAGTTGAAAGTGATTTATGAAGTGGTGAATTACAGCAGCCATTATGGATTGCCAACGTTAGAGCGCGTGTCTTCTCTGCTTGATTTATCTGAACAGCAGTTTCAACGTCGTTTGCATAAATTAGGACTCAATTTTTCGACGGTTTCTGGCTATGTATTGAGTAATATTGCAGCTGGTTTGTTGAGTAAGCGCGTGAGTATTGATGACATTGCCACGCGCCTTGGTTATACCAATGTGGCGAGCTTCAATCGTATGTTTAAGAAACATCGTGGATTAACGCCCAAGCAGTATACGGGAAGATTAGAGAAGTAGTGCTCCACTTATCTCTATGAGTACAAGCAATAAAAGCCCTCAAAAAAGTAGAGGGCTTTGTTTTTTTGTGTGTTGTTGTTTTATGTAATGGCTATTTTTTAGGGCGCCAACTTAGTGCACTTGCAACAGCGCCGATGGCAATTACATCCTTTTTTTGTTCGCTAAGTTCAGGGAGCATCTGTACCGCAATGGTACCGTTCGTCTGCACAGCGGCAATTTCTTGTGTGCCTTCCTTAAAGCTATAACCCAATGGAATGTCTACCGCCATCATGGCGTCAGGACTAGTATGTACAGTTTCTACATTAAAGTGGGTGCTACCAATACGCACTACGCCTGTCTCTTTTTTCTCAAAGCTGATGTCGATGAGAGCGGATTTTGGCTCCATCGCAAACTCACCGACTTTTTTACCATCTTGAGTAATGTCACAGGTGTAAGGATCATTCCCACCAAAATCGACGCCCATGTAGTTAACCGACATACCGCCTCCGGTGCAGTTCAAAAGCCAAGTTTCCCCGCTGTCGATACGAGTCACTTCTGCGCCCATTGAACCTTCTTTGAAAGAGATACGGTTAAACCAACTTGAGTTAGAAGCACTGCGTGAATACTTGCCTTTGTACTTACCAGCAAAATCAAAATGGCCATCTGCACCGAATCCCCAAAAATCACCGTCGGTTTTGATCAGCATTTCTGGTTGTGCTTTTACGGCATCAGTACGATCCATGACGGCTAGGCCACCACAACCAACAAGGAGCAAGGGAGCGAATAGAATAAGTTTCTTCATGTTTTTCATTGTTTATAGCTTGGTTACATCTAGGGTTTGGTCGGTGAATTGGATGTTCTGAATGTCGTACAACTCGTCAGTGCCTGTATTTGGGCACTCAACAGAAACACTCTTTGCTTTGATAACAGTACATTCCGCCAGTTTGTGTGGCACGATATAGGTGTTGATACCGCCTTCACCATAAATGCTGTTGTCTTTGCTGTTGCCTTCAAAAGTATTGTTTTGATCATTACCGATCACATTCATCGCGTCGTCGCCAATGATCTTCACTTTTGTTAGCCACTGAGATTTGTAGGTGTACGCTTCTATCAAACCGTCTTTGTTGGGAGCCATACGGAAGGTAGGTACTGTGCCTGGATTTGTCTTTTCTGTGTAGAGCTTGACGCCCGCAGAGTCGATATTCGCGGTATATTGCAAGTATCCGTGGAATAAGCCACTGATCCAATCAACGGCTTGTGGATCTTGGGTTTGCATTTCTTCACGCGTTAACGCTTGGTAGCCATCTAAACCATGTCCGTTTGCTTTTGCTACACCCATGTAAGCTTCAAAAGCGGCAGCAAAATATTCGTGAGAATATGAAGGGCCCGTTTGTTTCACACTTTCAGGATCGAAGTCGTCCGATTTCCAATCGTCCCAGTCATACTGAGTAGGGCGCCACACCGTCGGTTTGCCCGATTGAATATCGTTATAGATGCTTAACGCATGAGCTTGAATGTCATTTTGCAGTGCCGCAGTCGCCGTGTTAGGTGCAATACCTTGCGCTTGGACCAAGTGTAAAATTTCTTCAAAAGCGGCGTCTCGTTCGGCTTTTTTACCAAGATTGGCGCAGTAATCGGCAAAATTACTCATGTAATGGCAATCGCCTTCAACTGTCAGTTCTCGATACATTAAAGATTGGCTATTCCTTAGCCAGTTTGGTGTTTCTTTACTAGTTACTAATGTTGACGCGATAGATGTGACAAGTGTATCCATATCATCTTCGTTAAGTACCATCATGCTTACAACAAACTTTTCTAGAGAACTCGTATCAAAAGAGTGTGCTAAGCCCGAGTTTGTAACTGCATCGTTCAATTTGTCTTGGCGAATCAGTTCGTTGATAAAGATTTTGGTTAACATCTCATCATTCTGTTCGTCGTTTTCGGTCAGCATTAGTGTGGCATCACGCTTGGCTAATGTCTTAGCGATACGAGACTTGTCAGCACCGTACTTAGAGTCTGGTTGGTTTGTTAGAAGGTGTTGGATGATTTTGGCTGCACGAAAGATTTTTTCATTATTCGCACCGTCATCAACAGCCACAATGTGAAATGTATCGTTGTTGTTTGCTTCGGAAAGGGAGATTTTCACATAGTGGGTGAAGCCAGCATCAGCAGCCACTTTTAACTTGGCTGGAAACTCTGTAGAAACGACAGTTGGGATTGTAACAGTGCTCAATGTTGGCATTGGTGGTGTTGGAGGTGTCGTTGTCGATGGTTTCGGATTAGATTCACTGCCGCCACAAGCAGTTAGACTTATCGCGCAAAATATGGCTAAAGGTGTTAATTTGGAATATCTCATTTCATGTTACTCGTAGACTTTATTAGAGCAAGAAACTTAGAAGCAACATAAAGTCCTGTCTATATAAGCAAACTAAGTCATATATGTTGATATTGTTTTTTGGTAAGACCTATTATTCGATATGTTTAAAAATATAGTAGATTTTTATTCCGAATTTTATTTTCTATGTGAAGCTATATTCTGATAATAAATGAAACATCAGGTTATTGCATGGTTTAAGGGGTATAGAATGATTAGGGTTATCGTATATGTATGGTTTGTAAGCGTATGTAAGCCTGCGTTTTATTAAAATTATCATTTAAGTAGGTTGCGCAGTATAGGACGAGCGATATACTCCCTCCATCATATTGGTGGAGTAAATGATTCATGGTGGGTAATACAATCTTACTGGTAGAAGACGACTCAGAGATTGCTCGATTAACCAAAATGTACCTCGAAGCCGAAGGGTATACGGTAACTGTCATCGATAACGGTCAAAATGCATTAGAAACGATTAAGGGGCTCAAGCCGGACCTAGTACTGTTAGATTTGATGTTACCAGGAAAAAATGGCGCAGAAATATGCCAAGAGGCGCGTAAGTTTTATCATGGTATTATCATTGTTTTGACTGCGACCGATGATGAAATGAGCGAGGTGAGCTTATTTAAGTTTGGTGCTGATGATTACCTTACCAAACCGATAAAAGGCAATATCCTTCTCGCCCGTATTGAAGCAGCGTTGCGTCGCTATTGTCGTCAAGTTGATATCGTTGAAGAAGAAAAGCTGAGCCGATATGGCATTAGTCTTTGTCTTCGTCGCTCCCAGGCATTTTATTTGCAAAAAGATATTGGTTTAACGAGTTCTGAGTTTGAAATTTTAGAGCTCCTGATGCTGAATGTCGATAAGCCAGTATCTCGTGAATCATGTTGCCGTCTTGCCCGAGGCATTGAATACTGTATTACTGATCGTTCGATTGATATGCGTATATCCTCGCTAAGGAAGAAATTCTCCAAGGCTCATATCCATACGGCTACCATTAAAACCATACGTCACCACGGCTACATGCTGACAGGTAAATGACGCATGTTTTCCCTGTTTACTCGTCTATATGTGGGGTTAGTAACTGGCCTTGCGCTGACTGTTGCTTTGTTTCTCTTTATGGGGGAAGAGTACATGCGCAAAACAGAAGTCGGTGTTTTTTTGAGTGACGGTGCTTATTTTGTCGGTCAATACATTGAGCAACGAGGCACTCCGGATTCTCTCTACAAGAAGTTAACCGAAAACGGCAAGCAAGATTTCTTTATCTTTGATTTAACATTGGTTGAAAACTGGGACGGATCACCGCCTTGTCGAGATTGTAATCTGCTGTACCGTATGCAAGGGATACCTGTTTATCTTATTGATGGCAGTACCTATGCTGCGGTATTCCCTTTGCCTAACACTTCGAAGAGTTTAGTTTTCAAAGAAAAAACGGATTTCTTTAGCCCACACGTTGATTGGAATGAAGATTCTGAGATTGTATTTATACTTACTCTACTTTTGGTTGTTGTATGCAGTTTAGGCATTATGGTTTACATACCTGTACGACGTCTTGACCGCCAAATTCGGCAACTAACGGCTGCGCAACAACAATTTGGTTCTGGTGAGTTGAATACGCGAGTCGAGCTAAAGCAATTTTCGCAACCCGTGAAAGAGCTCGCCCAAGGCTTCAACTGCATGTCTGAAGAGATTGAGAGACGAGTACGCCAAACACACATCTTTACTCAAGCTATTCCTCATGAAGTGCGCACTCCGCTGAGTCGTATTCAGCTAGCGACGGATTTAGCTCGACGCACGAGTGGTGAAATGCAGGCAGAGTTACATGACGATATTGAACGATACGTTGATGTAGTGACGGATTTAACATCCGACATTGTCATGCTGTCTCGCTTGAGTGTGAAAAACCATTCTTTGAGCGATTCTGTTGAAACCATGGAACTGCCTCTTTGGTGTAAAAGCCGCATGAATTACCTAGGCTTAGAGTCCGCCATGTTGAGAGCAGAAAAGGAACTCGCGAACCAATTGATTCACTTTCAGCCTACTTTGGGTAACCTCGTCCTCGATAATTTATTGCAAAACGCCAAGCGTTACGGTGAATCCTGCGTTGAGGTGACGATTCGAATGGCAGCGGATTGCTGGAGCATCGATATTGAGGACGATGGTCCGGGCATACCTGAAGCGATGCGAGAAGAAGTATTTATGCCATTTTCACGTTTAGATAAAAGCCGCAACGCCGACGTGAAAGGCTTTGGTTTAGGGCTTGCTATCGCTACCAGTGCAGCGCGGCAACTGGGTTGGGAGCTTTCCGTCGGCGAGAGTCACTTAGGCGGCGCACGTTTTACGGTGCTTATTCCTGCCAACGATTAGAGTAGGCACTGCGGTAGTCTGGTTCAGCGATACCTTCATACAAATCTCCACAAGCTTGCAGCGGACCTACGACGGTTCGGTAGGGTAGGACACCTGCCCAAACAGGAATGTCCATGTCTTCTGCGTCGTCGTTGACGCCAAAATTGCTGATTTTCACTGATGCCTCCGTGAGCGGGATACGCAGTAGCATGGTGGCTTTGAGTTCTTTTTCATTACTCAAACGGACTTGTTCTGTTCTCCCCGGAGCGATCTGTTCAATAAAGTGATTCAGCAACCTGTCTTTCTCTTGGTTATCTTCCACCACCTCAAACTGGCCAAAGACCACAGCACTGCGATAATGCGCACTGTGGTGAAACGCACTTCGAGCCAATACCCAACCATCAAACAAAGTAAAGGTTAAGCACGTTTGCACTCCTTGTTTGAGTGAGCGTAACAGTCGACTGTTGTTGGCACCATGGATATACACGTAATCATCGACACGCCATGCCAGCATAGGGATGACCACAGGGCCTGACTCGTTGGTTATCGCAATATGAGCGATTAGGCTTTCATCTATGATGGCGTGCAGTTTGCTTACATCAGAGACGGCTTTATGTGCGCCTTTCTTAATTTCCGTTCTATTGGTGTTGGATAGCATTTTCTCTCCTTGTTTGCTCACGATTACGAGCGATTGATCCTCATTCTTTGATTGCAATGTAGCGTTTAACTGGTAGCTTAAAGAGAGCCACTTTTAACTAATGGATGGATCCAGTTTGTCTTTGATTGATATCGGTGACCTGCATTTAAAAGACACTGATGGAACGCGTCAGCAAGCGTTGTTTTTTGCTATTCGCAAGAAAATTGTTCAAGGACTGTGGATGAAGAATGGGAAGCTGCCTTCTACGCGGAAGCTTTCACAAGAGCTTAATCTAAGTAGGAATACCGTGATTTCTGCCTACGAACAGTTAGTGGCGGAAGGGTACTTGAACAGCCAAAAAGGTTCTGGTTTTTATGTTGCCGTAGAACTGCCAGAGCAGTACTTGCCTGAACCTAGTTCAGTTCAGAGAGACTCATCACCGAAAGCTCACTTTGATATCAACCGCGCATTTGCACCGGGTGTGCCGGATTTGGACGCATTTCCGATGGCGCAATGGCAAAAGTTACTCACTCGCCATATGTCTCGTACTTGCTTGTTGGGGAATCAAGATATTCAGGGTAGTTGGGCATTGCGCTGTGCTTTAGCTGACTACCTCGCATCAAGCCGTTCAGTGAATTGTTCTCCAGAGCGCATCATTATTACCTCTGGGGCGCAGCAAGCGTTGTCGATTGCGACGATGGTAGTGCTCAAACAAGGTGATAAGGTTCTGATGGAGCAACCAGGTTACGCGCAAATGCGGAAGTTGATTCAATTCCAGCAGTATCAATTTGAGCCTTTATTCGTCCGAGAGAAACTAGGCTTTGATGTGGAAGCTGTGACCACAAGCGATGCCGATGCCCTGTATATCACCCCAAGCAATCAATATCCGATGGGCACCACACTCAATACTGAGCAAAGAGGGAAGATCATCAACTGGGCAGTCGAACAGTCACGTTGGATCATCGAAGACGATTATGACAGCGAATTCCAGTTTGCTCATCGTCCCTATACCAGCTTACAGGGGCTAGCGGCTCAAATGGGTCGAGATGATCGTGTGTTGTATGTGGGTTCCTTCAGTAAAGTGATGTTTAACGGATTGCGGCTTGGCTACCTTGTAGTTCCTGAACGTTTAGTAGAGCAATGTTTAGTGGTTAAGGATGCGTTAAGTGGTGATTCGCCGACGCATACACAAGAAGCATTGGCAGATTTTATTACTGAAGGTGGGTTATTACGTCATATTCGAAAAATGCGTCGACTGTACAAAACTAAGCATGAACAGATGCATGTATCCATTCAACAGCATTTTGACGACCGTGTTTGCGTCGTTAGCCAAGCGGCGGGGCTTCATATTACGTTGAAATGGCAAGACGGTATGGATGAGCAGCGTTTTACAAAACTAGCAGAGCATGAAGGGATCATCTTGCGACCTTTGAACTATTATGAACACCCAGATTTTCAAGCACGTCACTGGCATGGTGCCGTGCTTGGTTACGGCAATATCGCGTTAGAGAACATAGACGCTGGTATCCAACGTTTAGCTCACATATTTCGAAATGGGACGCGATGACTATTCAACTACACGTGTTTGTCGCTTATGTCGCCACTGTTTCCAAGGCAGTAAAAGTAGAGTAAAAATGCCAAGTGCATAAAACATTGACCAGCCTAAACATATAAAAACACCGGTACAAAGCAGTAGAGAAAGTCCCGCAAGCGCTTTACCAAATCCTCGAAGCAATTTGAAAGCGGCTAACATCGCCAACATGTAAACCAGAACGAATACACTGTTTGCGAGTTTTAGGAAAAACTCCAGATCGAGCTGTGATAGGGTTCCTATCACACAAGATATCAATAATATACCGCCAACTAATATGGTGGCTGAGAAAGGGACACCACGACGTGAAATCTTGGCTAGTGGACTAGAAGGACGATGTTCCCGAGCTTGAGCCCAGACCATTCGCGCTAGGCTCTGTGTGTATAAGTTAACGCTCGCGAAACAAGCGGAGAAACCTATCAAGCTGATTATCCATTTGGCTCCATCGCCTAGTAGTTGGGCACTAAGCCAGGGGATGGATGCGTTATCAAATTGAGCGTTACCATACGCGCCAAATTTTAAAATAACGACAGAGCATGCCCAATAGGTAGCCCCTGCTACAAAACAACCGACCACAATGGCAATAGGGAAATCTCTTTGAGGGTTTTTGAACTCTTCCCCCATATGGGCAAAAGCCTCTATGCCAACAAAACACCAGAACATCACGCCTAACGCTGCGGTAATAGGCCAAATTGACTCTTGTGTGATGGCGGGCATCACAAGATCGGCGTTGTTAACGTCGCCTTTCCATAAAAATGCGCCAACAAGTGCGAAGACACTCAAAGCAATAAGAGTTTGTAAATGACCTGATGATTTTGTGCCCATCAAGTTGACGAACACAAGAAGTACTACCGTGAGAACTTGTGCAAACAGATTGTTGCTAATAGGCTCTGGCAATATTTGTTGTAGGAAGCCTGCGGCGAGTGCAATCGCGGCCGGAACCCCTACCGGAATGACACTAACAAATAGCCAAGCGACACTACTTTCCAGTTTGGCGTTAAAGGCTTTGCGTACAAAAAAGGCTGTTCCGCCCGCGTTGGGGTATCGTTTACCCAGTTGAGCAAAAGTCAGCGCAATAGGACAAATCGCGATGAACAATAAAATCCAAGCCCATAGTGAAAAATGGCCAGCTATACCTGCTGCGATAGCCGGGATCATAAACAGCCCCGTTCCCATTAATGTGGTGGATAACTGTGCGATACCTGATGTGAGTGAAATGTCTTTTTTGAGCTCTTCCATGCGAATTGATTCATCCAATGTTATGAGGGTTATTGCGAAAAAGCTTGTGGCTTCTGGTTATTTCGTTTTATGTGTTTAAGCGATGCTATTTATGTGCTGAGTACTTAAGGTGGGAATTTGATTTCAATGTGTTATCTATTTTCTGTTGAAATGGATAACAGCACTCATCTCATGCCCGCCAAATAGCATATCCAAAATGTTAATAACAAAATGATTTACTAAACCGTCAATATGACGGTTGTTTTAAATAATTCCAACAAAATGTTGGTTTCTTATGCAGTTAGAATCGGTATAGAATGAGAAAAATAAGGAAAGCTTGGTAACGGTATGGACAAGTTTGATCATAAGATTGTGGATCTGCTCAGGCACAACGCTCGGCTGTCGGTGACTGAAATTTCGGATAAAGTAAACCTTTCTCGTTCTGCGGTAACGGCCCGTATTCGTAAGCTAGAGCATGACAAAGTGATTCTAGGGTATCACGCTGAAATTGCGCCTTCGGGTGGGGATTCGATTTGCGCCTATTTTGCCTTAAAGTTCGATAAATCAACCTCTACGTATTATTGCGAATCATACGCGGACGAGTTATACAAAATTGATGGCGTAAAATGGTGTCATGCGATCAGCGGTGAGACGGACATGATGGTTTTTGTCGAAGTGCCTACGATGGCTCGCTTGAACGAAATCAGAGATCAAATTCAACGATATCCAGAGCTTCGAAACCTGATGACTCATACCGTCTTAGCTGAATTCTTTAACACGACTGGGAACCTGTTTGTGAAGTGACCATGAATGGATGCCATGTTGAAAACCCTTCTGAGCGAATATGTTAAACAACATTAATTTGAATCTACTTAGATCCCTGCATGTACTTTTAGAGGAGTGTCATGTCAGCCGGACCGCAGACCGTTTGCACATTACGCAGTCTGCCGTCAGTCGACAGCTTGCACAATTGCGCGATCTGTGTGGTGACCCACTGCTTATTCGTCAAGGTAATCAACTGATACCAACGCCACGAGCAATAGCGTTAAAATCAAAGCTTGATGCATTACTGGCTGAGTTTGACCATTTACTCGATGACCAACCTTTTGAGCCGCGGCAGTGGCAAGGTGAGCTTGTTATTGCTTCTAGTGACTACGTGGCGCAATACGTATTGCCCGATATTGCCTCTCACTTGGGTGAACAAGCGCCACAGTTAGATATGGCGTACCGACTGTGGCAACCCAACTTTCTTGATAAACTTCATGAGACGGGCATCCATATCGCGTCTTCTATGTATCCAGAAAAACCACAGAGTGTGTCGAGCGTTAAAATTGGTGAGGATTCATCAGTTTGTTTGATGAAATCTTCTCATCCGTTAGCAAAGCAGGACCAGATCAGTATTGAAGACTTGATTTCATATTCACACATCAAAGTGACTGGCGGCGGAGACAAAGATTCCTACACTGATTTAGCATTGAAAGAGCTAGGGCACACCCGCCACGTTACCTTTAAGGTTCCATTCTTCTCTGCTGCGATCAATCGCTTAGTTGCAAGTGAGCACCTGATGGTGGCTCCTGAACATATTGCCGTTAACCTCGCTAAGCATTGGGACTTAACCCATAAAGCATTACCACTCGAAACACCTATTCATCAATATTGGTTAATGTGGCACCCCAAATACGACACGGATCCTGCGCATAAATGGGTGCGAGAAGAGATTCGCTCAGTAATGCAAATCTCTGAATATTCCATTCGCTAATACGTACACCGTTTAGCTATGACTTGAAGTCATGATTAGTATGAATAACTTTGATTTCTAATTATACCTCTTCCGTTGATAGAGTGAGCTTCAAAGAGGGGAGATTCTTATGACACTAACAGTTTGGTTATCACTTTTTACCGTGTGTTTATTAGGGGCTATGTCACCAGGTCCCAGCTTAGCTATTGTCGCTAAGCACTCGTTGGCTGGTGGACGTATCAATGGATTAGCTACGGCTTGGGCTCATGCGTTTGGCATTGGTATATATGCGTTTATTACTTTGATTGGGCTCGCTGTTGTTTTGCAGCAAAGCCCGATGTTGTTCAAGACGATTAGCCTTGTGGGTGCTGCATATCTTGCGTATTTAGGGTTTAATGCTTTGCGTTCAAAAGGTGGTGTGGCTGCGAAGTTGGAGTCAGGTGAGGAAACAACGGTAATCCAGTCTGCGCGAGAAGGCTTTTTTATCTCGATTTTAAGTCCCAAAATTGCTTTGTTTTTTATCGCATTATTCAGTCAGTTTGTCGCGCTCGGTAATGATTTGAGTAATCAGATGATCATTGTTGCCACGCCGTTTGTTGTGGATGGGCTTTGGTACACCTTTATTACCCTAGTGCTATCGAGCTCTAAAGTCGTTGACAGAATTCGCTCTAAGGCAGTGTTGATTGATCGTTTGTCAGGGGTAGTACTCATGCTGCTGGCTCTTAGAGTGGTCGTAACGGTATAGACAAGCTCGCAAGACAGAAATACTAAAAGCAGCCCGTGTGGCTGCTTTTCAAAAAAGCACCCTGCCATTTTAAGGACAGGGTGAAAGCAAGAAGTTTCTCAGGAGCGGTCGGGGGAGAGAAACTCATCTAAATCTTATTTACTTACCGGCGAACCTCTTCAAATTCACCTTCAATCGCATCTGCTTTACCTGTATTAAACTCATATTCTTCGTGCATTTCTCTCTGCATTTTCTTGACGCGCTTTTCAATACGCTTGCCGGTAATTAATGCTGCGATGGTCAACGGAATCGCAATGATCAAGCTAAATACTAACGTAAAAAAGCCGGTAATCAGTGCTAGTGCAGTTACAATAATCCGATTCATAATCATGACCTCTCTGTAATTTATGTGCTCAGATTAATGCTGTGAACATGAACAAAACATGAATGCTGACGTTCACTTTGTCCGGAGAGTGTCAAATGAATGAAACGAAAAAACGCCTGAGGGTGATCAGGCGTATAAACGGGGAAAAATATTAGTAATGCGCATGGCGCTTATTATTTAGAACAAATATGAGATATTGTCCGCTACGCTATGTGGTTAACGTTGTGGAGCAAAGTTCACCTATCGAGGGAATGTTTGGTAACGAACACCCATCATTTGTTCCATACAGTGCACAACTTGGCAGCTGTAACCGAATTCGTTGTCGTACCAGATGTAAAGTACACAACGCTTGTCTTGTGCGATAGTCGCTTGACCATCTACGACGCCTGCATGGCGAGAGCCAACTAAGTCAGTTGATACAATTTCTGTTGAATCGGTGTAGTCAATCTGTGCCGAAAGCTCAGAGTTCAACGCCATTTCACGCAAGTAATCGTTCAGTGAATCACGGTCTACGTCTTCACCTAAGTTTAGATTAGCGACTGCCATAGAAACGTTTGGTGTCGGTACGCGAATCGCGTTGCCTGTTAGCTTGCCTGCAAGCTCTGGCAATGCTTTAGCAACTGCTTTTGCCGCACCTGTTGAAGTCAGAACCATGTTTAGTGAAGCACTACGTCCGCGACGGTCACCAGAGTGGAAGTTGTCGATCAAATTTTGGTCGTTTGTGTATGAGTGCACGGTTTCAATATGGCCAGAAAGAACACCATATTTATCGTTCAGAGCCTTAAGGACTGGCGTGATTGCATTTGTTGTACAGCTTGCCGCAGAGATGATGGTGTCATCTTCTTTAATTACCGACTCATTTACACCGAATACAACGTTTTTGATGTCACCTTTACCTGGTGCTGTTAGCAGTACTTTCTCTGCGCCTTGACACGCTAAGTGTTGGCTCAGGCCTTCAGAATCACGCCAAACACCTGTGTTATCAACAACTAGCGCGTTATTGATACCGAAAGCTGAATAGTCTACTTCGCTTGGGTTATTTGCGTAGATAATTTGGATGTAGTTGCCGTTAACGATCAGTGCTTTACGCTCTTCATCGATAACAATACTACCGTTGAACTGGCCGTGAACTGAGTCACGACGCAGCAGGCTAGCACGCTTCTCCAAATCGCCTTTTTTACCGCCACGAACCACAATCGCACGTAGTCTTAGTGGGTAACCTGGACCACTTTTCTCAATGAGAAGGCGAGTAAGTAGTCGACCAATGCGACCAAACCCGTAAAGAACCACATCACGCGCTTTCAATGAAGAATCTGCGTCGCGAGCGCCATCAAGTGCAGTGATAAGGAAATCGTTTAGAGAGCTTGTATCGTCATGTTCATTCCAGTACATAGTTGCCAATTGGCCAACATCGACACGGCATGAAGAAATGCTCATTTCACAAAGCGCTTGAATAATAGGCATCGTGTGCTCAAGCGAAAGTGGGTTACCGGTATAACGTCTTGCAACGCGATGAGTTTTGAGAATGTCTATAGTAGTAGCATTAATAAGCGTTTTACCAAACAGAACCACTTCGATTCCTTTTTGACGATATAGCTTACCAATTAGAGGGGAAATAGATTCAGCAATCGTTTGGCTAGTTTGCCAGTCTTGGAGATATTTCTCTGGACTCATTGTTGTATTAGACCTTTCACGTTTTGGGGGCTAACCATACTCTCTGCTGTTGCCTCTTCGGCAGCGTGCAAGAGTGTGGTGGGTTATGTAATCGGGTTGTAATAGTTATGTGTGCGGATTCTAAGGTCGGAGTCCTTATTCTGCTAGGAAAATTAAATCCAGTGTAAAACACTACTTAAGGGGACGTTAGTGGTGGATTAATGTGACTAAAGCAGTGGTTTTCACGTATTGACATTTAGAAAGTAACTTACTTTTTTTGCGATGATAACGT
Organism: Vibrio sp. Vb0349; assembly: GCF_033338975.1. Classification (NCBI taxonomy): domain Bacteria; kingdom Pseudomonadati; phylum Pseudomonadota; class Gammaproteobacteria; order Vibrionales; family Vibrionaceae; genus Vibrio; species Vibrio sp. Vb0349. The sequence continues at coordinate 21,898 of NZ_JAWOTS010000004.1, forward strand.
TTGCTTTCAAATTATTTTTGTTGACAAAAATGGATATTTTGCATTTTTGTGTGATTTGACTCGATAAGGCAACTCAATAGGTAAACATACAATAGATGATTTCCTGAAAAGTGATGCGACTCTTAGTTGTGAGTGAAACTTTATTGTTTGCATCCAACTTTAAGATCAAAAAATATGACTTGAATCACAATTGCCACTTCATTAGCCGATGATAAAACACTCACAATAACCATAATCTAGGTAGGTGAATGTTGTTTGAAAGTAACAATGTCGTATATGCCTTTCAATGCAAGAAACTAGTCTAATATTAAATAAACGGATGAAATCAACCATTAGGCTGATGGATGTTGAGATTATCAATAAAAACACGCTTAGCACTCCTCGCACTATTACCCGCTGTGGTAATAGTGGTGTTTGCAGTTCAGCAGTTTTCTGATAATGCGTTGCGCGTGAGCCGTCTCAATCAAACGGTTAGCAATATTCAAGGTTTCCAATTGATATCCAAGGCCTCCCACTTTATTTACTCCATAGAGAAAGTACGCCGACAGCCTGATCTTCAAGTCTCTGCAGCCATTAATATTGAAGAACAAGGTGAAGTTATTTCTTCTTTGCATCAAAAGTTTGTGAGTAACCCTAATACTGCTGAGTATGCTGATGAACTGAAAGAAGCCATGCTGGGGGTATTGTCAGGTAGATTGAGTGAGATGGACGACCTGGGTGATTGGGCATTTCAACAGCTCCAAAATATGTCGCGCTCTTTGTTGCAAAATCATCAATGGTATGGCAGTGACGATGGCATTCGCATGCAAAATTTTATTGCCTACCTTGCTCAGCTCTCTTTTTGGACACAGAAAGAAGCTTGGCTGACGAACCGTTTAGTCCAAGACCCTAAGAGTCGGCTAAGTCAAAGTATGTTTTATCAGGCGATTGACAGACAGCAGCAAAATTTGGATGCGTTTTTAAACTTAGGTGGGTCATACGAGCAAGTGGATAAATTGCTTGGCTTGTTTACTTCGCCGAGATATCAGAGAAACTTGGCGTCTCGCGGACAATTAATGTCAGGAGACATGTCACAAAGTGACTACGCCGCGTATTTAAAAGAACTCGATTTTCGTGTGCAGCGCTTACAAGTGCTCATTGATGGGTTCACCAAACAAACTGAGCAGTCGCTTCTCACGCAGGTTCATGAACAAAAGGCCAATATAGCGATGATCAGTTTTGGCGTCGCCTTAGTGGTTATCCTGCTTTGTTGGCTCGGATTTAGTACTTGGTTCCGAGTTAACAGCAAACTCGATGCGATCATTCATACTTTAAACGCGTTGATCAACTCCGAAGAGAAGCAAACAAAAGTCAAAGTTGATGGAAGTGATGAACTGACCATTTTTGCTCAGCAAGTGAATCGAGTGGTTGAAGAAATGCAGAGACAAACTGAAGAAATACTGCATGCAAAAGAGTCAGCAGTGTCGGCTAATCGTGCAAAATCTGTGTTTCTTGCCAACATGTCACATGAAATACGCACGCCCCTTAACGGGATCATGGGCATGACAGAAATACTCTCTCAAAGTGAGTTGTCTTCGCATCAACAAGAAGTTGTTGATGACATTGACTCATCATCTCAAACGCTGCTTACTTTACTTAACGATATATTGGATCTCTCTAAAATCGAGTCTGGACGATTGGAGCTGTCACTAGTAGAAGCGGATATCCGAGAAGTCGTGTATCAGTCGATGATTTTATTCCAATCCAAAGCAACATCTAAACAGCTAAAGTTAGGTATTAATTTAGCTGAAAATATCCCCATTCGCGTGATGGTCGATGATCATCGTGTCAAACAGGTAGTTACGAATCTGGTATCGAATGCGGTTAAGTTTACCGAAAGTGGGCATGTATGCGTTGATGTTAGTTATGAAGAGTTACCTGAGAAAGAACGTGGAGTGCTGACGTTTAAAGTAGAAGATACCGGAATAGGCATTGATCAAGATAAGTTAACCACGATTTTTGAACCCTTTACTCAGGAAGATGAAGGAGTGTCGAGGCAATTTGGCGGCACAGGGTTGGGTTTGGCAATTTGTTGTCAGCTTGTGTCGATGATGGGGGGCAAGCTCGTAGCAACATCTACAAAAGGAGTGGGCACATGCTTTGAATTCTCGATTGAGGTTGAAGCAATTCCGGTGTTTGGCTGGCGTTCTGAGGTGATTAATAAAGGGCTTTTGATCTGCTCAAATTACGACTACGCCGACCAAGTATTAAAAGAGTGTCGCTTAGCGAAAATCAATCTCTTTGGTGTTAATAATGTGAATGAAGTGCAAGCGATAAATGATGACTTTGATGTCATATTTCTGTGCCACAGTAACGACGCTAATACCGATGAAATCTTGGATAATCTATCATTTAATTACGATCTTCGCCGTGTGATTATTTGCCAGCATCATTTATCCACTCCCTACGAAAATGCAGAAAAAGTACATGCCGTACTCACATTACCTTTCCTTGGCAATCGATTTAAGCATGTCATTGATGATTTAGCTAAGGTTGAAAAGACTATATCAAGTGACAATGTCACCAATAATGTTGTCAGCTCTGAATATCGAGCGTCGCGCTCTCATCGGAGGATCTTAATTGCGGAGGATAACTTGATGAACCAGAAAATAGCGAGTTTCTTTCTGGATAAAGCAGGTTATGACTATTTGATAACAAGCAACGGTCAAGAAGCGTTAGAAGCCATCACAAAGGGAGAAGAATTCGATGCAATTTTAATGGACTGCATGATGCCCGTGATGGATGGACTGACCGCGACGAAAGAAATTCGTCGTTGGGAAAAGAAAGCAGGACGTGAAAAAACGATGATTATCGCACTCACTGCGAGTGTTTTGGAAGAAGACATCCACAACTGTTTTGCGGCAGGCATGGATGCTTATTTACCTAAGCCGTATAAATCGAACCAGTTGTTTGAGCTCTTTAGTGAATTAAAACTCGCCTAGCTAACATTTCAACTTAGACAAGGTGTCAAAACGATTAAGCCCCATTTCAGGGGCTTAGTTCTGATTATTCATCGTTACGCGTTGGCTTGAGCGCCTGCGAGTTTGCGTATGGTTTGGCGATAGGTTAGGTATGCGGAAACACCAGCTAACAGGTTGCCGATACAAGCGCCTAAGAGTAAACCTCGGATTCCATCCATTTGAGCGCCAACCCACAAGCACGGTAGGAAAAAGACAAACAAGCGCAGCGCTGAAATAGTGAGCGCGGTGTAAGATTTGCCTAATGCATTACAAAGAGAAACCATTAGCATACAAACCCCTAATGAACCCAAACTGATCGGCACTATCAGTAAATGCATTTCCAAGACTTGCTCCACTTGCACATCACTTGTCATCAATAATGCGAGTGGGTTTGCGACGGCAAATGTAATGGCAGCAATCAAAAGTTGGAAACCTAGAATGAATTTTACGGCAATACTGACGAGCCTTTGGATATCTTCATAGTTCTTTGCTCCAAGTAAGCGTCCAACCATTGGAGGCATAGACATTGTCAGCGCCAAGACCGAAACGATAGCAAAGAACTCATAGCGTGAACCAAGCGCCCAAGCGGCGACTGCTGCGGTTCCAAAGCTTGCCAATAATTTTGTTGCTAGCATGGAAGACAACGGTGGCAGCAGTTGGCTAATCATCGCAGGGCCCATAATGTTACCGATAGATGCAACACTTTTGGCTACGTTAAGATCTTGCCATTGTGTCGTTGCCCAGTGATTCTTTTTCACGCGAGGAGCGACGACTAAAATACCAAACCCAAAAGCGACGATGGTTGCTATTGCCGCTCCGTTAATACCCAAGTCAAACGTGAAAATAAATAGCGGGTCGAGCACAAGGTTCACGCCGCTGGTTATCATCATCATTGTGCCAGGTAACATTGTATTGCCATTAGCTCGGCAGATACTGTAGTAAAAATACAAAACTGCACCAGTCCATGAGCTTAATAACCACCAAGGCCAGTAACTGTCGATTATCGGCATAACAGATTCTGGAGCGCTTAATAGAGCTAAAATGGGGTAGCGCAAAAGCCAAATTAGCCCGCCAAAAATAGCGACACCAATTGAGCCGATCATCAATACCAATCCGCCAAGTTGTTTGGCATACCGACTTTCATTCGCCCCAAGAGCTTTAGAAATGACCGCTGTCGTTGCGATCCCTAGACCGACTTGAATACCGATAATGACCATTTGCAAAGGCAGAGTGAAACCTTGAGCGGCTAACGGTAAAACGCCGAGCTGACCGATAAACGCACTATCCACAAGCTGAAAGCTCATTAAAGACAGAACGCCAAATAGCATTGGCCAGGTCATCGTAAATAATTGTTTTGCAAGCGTTGGTTGTGTACTTGTCGTAGTTGAAGACATAGAAAGCTGAATGCGTTAGGAATAAGAGTTAGATTGATTGTACACGGCGGTTAGTTTAGAGACAAAAATAAACCCCGAGGAAGATATTCTTGCTCGGGGTTCGAAAATCTAGCTTACGCGTTTATTTTTTGCCGCTAGTTTGCTTGTCTTCTTCAGTCAGCTCACGAATGCGACGGCTGATGTCACGACGTGCTTTAGAGATCTCAGCGCTTTTAATGATGTGGTCATCAACACGATCTTCATAGTCTGCTTTCATATTTTTGATGATTGCGACGATTTCATCGTGAGTCATTTCTGGTTTGATGTAGTCTAGAAGGTTTTCTAGAAGATCAACACGTTTACGGTTATCACGAACTTTCTTCTCGTTATCAAGAAGCTCACGTTTTAATTTGTTTTTACGACGAGCTTGGTTAACGATTTCAAATACGCTACTCATAGTTCTCTTTCCTAATTTTATGAATATCTTCCTCGATTAAAGCACAACATCCAGTGGCATAACAGTCTTTAGATCAATAGCAATGCAGAGTTGAACATTTCTCAACCAATTGCGCTGTGTCCATATAATCGTGCTGCTTTCTTCGAGTTTTGGCCAACATCGTAGAATCCATCGATTCATTGTCATAACGTGGCCTTCACTATATTATCAACACCATTGAATGCAAAATGATGAACTTGATATGGACTCTGGTAACACTGCGGAGCAAGTAAATAGTCAAGATAATGAGCAAGTCACTCGCTCTGTGGCTGAAAAGTTAAAAACGGCGTATATCAACGCACGCGAGCAACTCGAAATCATCGAAGTTGAGCTTAATCGTTCAAAAATAATGATGGTCGACCAAGATGGCAATTTGACGAGAGTGCCGATTCTCTCGGAGCATTGATACCTGACCCTATTCGTAAGGGGTGTCAGGTCTTACGCTATGCTTTAGCCTGACACCAACACCTGAACCGCTAACGCTTCTTGCACTGCTGTGTGAATTTATGGCGTATGATTTCGAAGCGATTTAGGTACAAAGTCAAATGCAAAAATAATAAGGAAATGCATTATGAAAGTTGAGCTAACGGCAATTGAAGCACGAGTTATTGGTTGCTTGATCGAAAAAGAAGTCACTACCCCAGATCTTTACCCCCTCAGCCTGAACGCATTAACCAACGCGTGTAATCAAAAAAGCAACCGTGATCCCGTGATGTCACTCTCTGAGTCAGACGTACTCGATGCCGTTGATGCTCTTATTGAGCGCAGGCTCGTCAGTGACGAAAGTGCGTTCAACAGCCGCGTCAGCAAGTATCAACACCGTTTCTGTAATACGGAGTTTGGTGATTTAAAGCTGACTGAGCAGGAGAAGGGCATTGTATGCTGTATGCTTTTGCGCGGTGCTCAAACACCTGGGGAAATTCGCACTCGTACTAATCGTCTCGCGACATTTCATGATGTAAAAGAAGTGGAAACGGTCCTTGAGCATTTAGCAAGTGAAGAGAAAGGACCATTAGTGGTCAAATTACCACGTGAGGCTGGTAAGCGGGAGTCGCGTTATATGCATTTGTTCTGTGGTGATGTTGATGCGTCCGAACTTGCAGCGCCTGTGTCTGCTGCAAGCTCGAGCTCCGATCGAGTAAGTCAGCTAGAGCTCGAAGTCGCTCAGCTGAAAGAAGAGCTGGATGAATTAAAAGCTAAGGTTGAGTCACTGCTTTCATGATGGAAAATACAACGCAGCGTTGGAGTGTCTATCTGATACGAAATAACCGCAACGCGTTGTATTGTGGTGTTACCAATGATGTTGAACGAAGATTCAATCAGCACCAAACCGGAAAAGGAGCGAAAGCTTTGAAGGGAAAAGGCCCTTTGGTATTGGAATGGTCATCGGATTTTGACTCAAAGACGCTTGCCATGCGAGCAGAGTACTATATTAAGCAACTAACTAAAGCGAAAAAAGAGCTGCTCGTTATGTCAAAAGCAAATATTGTCGTCGACGAACATCAACAAATGATGTTAGAGATAGTGGCACTCTGATAAGCCCTTGCTACGCAAAGATACACGGAAACCGCCTATGTCACATTGGCGGTTTCTTTTTGTTTTTGGAGTACCATGTAGGAATAAACTGACGCATAATGGGCTGGTGTTCTGTTTAAAGGTCCTGAATATGAAAAGCGCGAAATGTCTCTACGTCATCGAGACAAAGGAAGCGACTCAATGTACTTTATTTGCATCCACTCAGACCAAGAACCAATTTACTATTGAAACAGACACTAAGAGGAAGGTAGATTACAAGAGTATAGGATGACTCGGCTAGGTAATGAATAGAGCTGAATTAGGCTCATAAAAAAGCTAAAAGAGCAGTAGATGAAAAAAGCGTTAGTATTCTCCCTGATTTCAATGGCCGCTTTTACGCCGAATGTGCAGGCCACCCAAGTTCTTAATGGGTATTGGGCATATCAAGAATTTTTAGACCAGTTTCCACAACAGAAGCAGCTAACTAGTGCGTTGGCTGAAGTGGTAAGAGAAACCCCTGTACCCGTAGCAAAAGACAAAAAGCGTCCACTGAAAATTTCTGTTGTTTATCCAGGGCAGCAGATCTCTGATTATTGGATTCGAAACATCGATGCGTTTGAAAAACGCCTAGATAAGCTTGATATCGACTATCAACTAAATCAAGTGTTTACTCGTCCTAATGCAGATATAAAGCAGCAAAGTTTGTCTTTAATGGAGGCGCTGAAAAGCAACTCCGATTACTTGATCTTTACTCTAGATACCACAAGACATCGTAAGTTTGTTGAGCATGTCTTAGATTCAAAGAAAACCAAGTTAATTTTACAAAATATCACCACACCTGTTAGGGATTGGGAACATCATCAGCCGTTTCTTTATGTTGGTTTCGACCACGCAGAAGGAAGTCGTGAATTGGCCGTTGAGTTTGGCAAGCGTTTCCCTAAACATAGCCACTATAGTGTTCTCTATTTCTCGGAGGGCTACATTAGTGACATCAGAGGCAACACTTTTATCAACCAAGTGAACCGCGATAACCAGTTTGAACTACAATCTGCTTACTACACCAAAGCAACAAAGCAATCTGGGTATGAAGCGGCAAAAGCCAGTTTGGAGAAGTATCCGGACGTTGATTTCATTTACGCGTGTTCTACCGATGTAGCATTAGGTGCTGTTGACGCTCTTAAAGAGTTAGGTCGTGACGATGTAATGATCAATGGTTGGGGCGGCGGTTCAGCAGAGTTAGAGGCGCTTTCTAAAGGGGAGTTAGACGTTACCGTTATGCGTATGAACGATGATACAGGTATTGCAATGGCTGAGGCCATTAAGTGGGATTTAGAAGGAAAGCCAGTTCCCACCGTTTACTCTGGTGATTTTGAAGTCGTTACCAAATCGGACTCTCCAGAAAGAATTGAAGCATTAAGAAAACGTGCATTTAGATACTCAGATAATTGATGACAACTACATCAAAAACAAGAAAGCGTCGCTCATTGTCGACGCTTATTACCAAAATAATTATTCTCGTACTTGCTCCGATCATTCTAGGCATCTTTGTTCAGAGTTATTACTTCTCGAAGCAGATTATTTGGCAGGAAGTCGACCGAACCAAGCAGCAGACCTCTGCCCTGATCCTGAACATTTTTGATAGCCATTTTGCAGCGATTCAGATTCATCACAACAGCAATTCGAAAAGTGATGTTGTATTGGATTTTTATACAGAACGTGATGAAGAGGCACTCAATTACTTTTTCATGAGTATTGACCAGAGTGATCCTTCCCATACACCAGAGTTTCGTTTCCTAACCGATCATCAAGGTATTATTTGGGACGATGGCAACGCGCATTTCTATGGCATCAACAACCTGATACTTAGCCGACTTGCCAGTCAGGTGACCTTTAGCAACAACTGGTATTATCTACCCTCACAGACCCCGATGGGAGCTCGCCATCTGTTACTTCGTCGCGTACCCGTTTTACAACCTAAAACCGGTGAAGTGATGGGGTACTCTTATAATGTTGTTGTTTTAGATAATAACTTTGGGTTAATGGAAAGGTTAAAAAATGAAGGCAACGTCGACAATGTTGTGTTGGTCGCTAACAACACACCATTGGCAAGCTCATTAGTAGGAGATGAGGCTTATCAAATATTTGACGTACTCAAACGACGAGAGTCCCAGCACAAGCTTGACCAATTATTGATCATCAAAACCCCTATTGAGGTAAATGCCGCCGAGACTGACTTGTGCTTGCTTACTGTGCAAGACAATCAGAGCGTGGTGACATTGCAAATCCAACACCTGTTAGCAATGCTAGCCTCAGTTATCGGTATGGTCATGATTGCGCTGATGACTAAAGAATGGATCGAGAATCGAGTAGTTGAAGAGTTAGGATCCCTGATGGCATATACCCGCTCGGCTCGTGAAGAAAAAGGATTTGAGCGTTTTGAGGGGTCAGATATTGAGGAATTCGATCATATTGGTTCGACACTAGAAAACACTTTTGAAGAGCTTGAAGCACAAAAGCGGTCTTTCCGCGACCTGTTTAACTTTGCGTTATCACCTATTATGGTGTGGTCTGAATCGGGTGTACTTGTCCAAATCAATCCGGCAGCACGCAAAGAGTTAGTCATGGAAAACGATGTTGAAACCATGCACCCAGTGTTCAAAGGTTTCAAAGAAAAGTTGATGCCACACCTTCGCATGGCGGCTCAGGGAGCTACGTTGACAGGCGTTAATGTGCCAATTGGAGACAAAGTATATCGCTGGAACTTATCGCCGATTCGAGTTGATGGAGATATTAGCGGTATTATTGTTCAAGGTCAGGATATAACCACGCTTGTTGAGGCGGAAAAACAGAGTAACTTGGCGCGCAAAGAAGCAGAAAAATCTGCTCAAGCCCGTGCCGACTTTCTGGCTAAAATGAGCCATGAGATCCGAACGCCAATCAATGGAATTTTAGGGGTTGCTCAATTGCTAAAAGACTCTGTGGAAACAGAAGAGCAGAATAACCAAATTGACGTACTTCGGCATAGTGGTGAGCACTTACTTGCTGTTTTGAATGATATTTTGGACTTTTCGAAGATTGAGCAGGGTAAGTTTAATATCCAAAAGCACCCGTTTTCTTTCACTGATACAATTCGAACGTTAGAAAACATTTATCGTCCTATTTGTGAAAGTAAAGGCGTCAACCTTGTCATTGAAAACAAAATAGATCCCAATGTTGAAATCTTTACTGACTAAGTTCGTCTGAACCAAATTTTATTCAACCTAGTCAGTAATTCTGTGAAGTTTACGCCCTCGGGTAGCGTGCGCTTGCATGCTGAACTTGAGCAGTTCTATGGCGCTGACAATAGCGTGCTGGTCGTGGAAATTTCGGATACAGGTATCGGCATCGAGTCTGACAAACTCGACCAAATGTTCGAACCTTTTGTTCAAGAAGAAGCAACAACGACTCGAGAATATGGTGGCAGTGGCTTAGGGCTGACCATTGTGAAGAGTCTTGTCGACATGCTGGAAGGTGATGTTCAAGTCCGCAGTCAGAAAGGCTTAGGAACGACTTTTGTCATTACAATGCCAGTGAAAGATCGTGAGCGAGTACTCACCCCTCTTGATTCGAGTTTGCGAGTTAAGCCAGGTGAACTATTTGCAGAGAGTCTCAAAGTGTTGTTGGTAGAGGATAACCATACTAACGCATTCATTCTAAAAGCGTTTTGTAACAAGTACAAAATGCAGGTTGATTGGGCGAAAGATGGGTTAGAAGCAATGGAATTCTTAAAAGATCATACTTACGATTTGATACTGATGGACAACCAACTTCCGCATCTTGGTGGAATTGAAACGACCAAAGAGATCCGACAAAAGCTAAAACTAGGCACGCCAATTTATGCGTGTACTGCTGACACCGCGAAAGAAACCAGTGACGCCTTTATGGAATCGGGTGCGAATTACGTGCTTCTCAAGCCGATTAAAGAAAATGCGCTCCATGAAGCATTTGTGGATTTTAAGCAGCGGTTCTTAGTCGAGCGAACATGAATAATTGGCTCACTACGAGATAACCCAATTATTCATTATCTGAAAAGCACAACACCATGACTGTGGGTTGTGCTTTTTTGTATCTGACCCTTTTACTCTTATACAAATCAGACTTTATTGGTCTCGACGTTTGTTGTGTACATCGCTGCATTTCAAATTCAAACATAGTGTTGTGTTACTTAGATTTCTGCCCCTTCACTGACACACCCAATGTGATTTCAATCACAAAAAAATATTTACTTAGCGTGCTAACTATTTTATATTACTTAGCACGCTAAGTAATTGAGTAGTTCTTATGATTCAAGACATCAACAGTTTGCGAGACCTTTCTCTGGCTGAAAAATTATCTCGTGTTGCTCGTTTGTGGAAAATGGTTGCAGATCGCGAGTTAGAGCCTTTAAACCTAACGTATCCGCGTTGGACTGCGTTATGGAAGCTTTATCGAATGGGTGACAACATCAGTCAGAAGCATTTGGCTGAAGCGCTTGAGATCGAGTTAGCGTCGTTGATGCGAACATTAAAATTATTAGAAGAGCAATCTCTGATCGTTCGCCATTGCTGTGAACACGATAAGCGAGCACGTATTGTTAGCCTCACAGAAGAGGGGAAAACCCTACTAAAGCAAATGGAGGCTCGAATTCTTCAAGTTCGAAGCAAGCTCCTAACGGACATCAACGACCAGGAACTTCAACAGCTTTCATTGATTCTTGATCAGATTGCTCACAATGCGCTTGATTCACTTAGCGAATAAGTCAGAAAACCGAATAAAAAGAGAAGTAAACGCCTATGACTCCAGATCAAAAATTCGCACGTTGGATCAAATATTCTTGCGTCGCGTTTGTCCTTGTCTTTGCCTATTTTCTAGTTGCAGATCTCGCCATGCCGTTGACGCCTCAGGCAATGGCAACGCGTGTGGTAACTAAAGTGGCCCCCCGTGTGAGTGGGCAGATTACACATCTTTATGTTGCCAACAACCAAGAAATAAGCCAAGGCGATCTACTATTTCAGATTGATCCCCAGTCCTATCAGCTCGCCGTAGAAAAGGCTCAACTTAACCTTGAACGTGTGATTCAAAACAACGAACAACTTGATGCTTCTATTGCTGCGGCAAAAGCAGACGTTGAAGCGAGCAAAATCGTGGCGGAACAAAAAGTTCGCGAAGCAAAACGTCTTAATACCCTGTTTCACCGTAATGGTACTTCGCAACAGCAGCGCGATGACGCACAGAGCAGTGCAACGGCAGCTAAAGCGAACTTACTGGCCGCACGTGCTCGTTTAAAAGAGTTGGAAGTAAACCGCGGTGATTTAGGCGCAACGAATGTGAATATCCGCGTGGCGCAAAACCAGCTAAAACAAGCGGAACTTAATCTGTCTTACACTCAAGTCTCGGCGGAACATGATGGCGTTGTCGCTAACTTGCAGCTCGAGACGGGGGCCTATGCGGCAGCTGGTACACCTCTTGTCGCTTTAGTCTCCGATGACGTGGATATCATTGCCGACTTTCGTGAAAAGAGTTTACGACACTTTAATCAGAACAGCCGTGCGTTAGTGGCTTTTGATAGCTTACCTGGTGATGTATTTGAAGCTCGTATTACGAGTGTGGATGCCGGGGTCAGCTCGGGTCAATTCGATGCGGATGGCCGCTTAGCAACACCAACTGACTCAAACCGTTGGGTGAGAGACGCGCAGCGCTTACGTTTACATTTAGCTATCGATGAGCCTCAGCAGCGTGCATTTCCAGCAGGGGCACGAGCAACCGTGCAGTTGTTGCCAGAAAACGCATTATCTGGCTGGTTAGCGAGATGCCAGATCCAATTCTTGAGTCTTCTTCATTATATTTATTAACGAGGAGGCGATATGAAGTTATGGGACCACCCCATGTCGGAAAACGACTTCCGTCAGTGTTTGCGCATTGCAACTGGTGCGACTATTGGTTTCACTTTATGTAAAGTATTTGGTTGGAACTATGGCGTATTCTTTACTGTAACCCCGATGCTGTTACTTGGAATGGTGCCAGTCATGAGTCTACATGCCGCACGACAACTGATTTTTTCAGCGGTTGTGTGTGGATTAGAAGTTGGTGTGCTTGGTGGGTTGTTTGGTGGGCACCCAGGCATGATGACAATCATTGCATTCGGGTTGTTCCTATATAAATTCGCCTGTATGTCAAAAGGGAGCTTGTTCTTATTTGGAGCGAACAGCGTACTGAGCTTAAGCATCATGCTGCATTTTGCGAGTTATCCAACCACTGACTTAAATGACCTAATATTTAGCAACCTGCAAGCGAATGTTATTTCAGTGATCGTTGCTTATGTGGTGACATTTTTGATTCCCGATGCGGAACCTCGTCAGCCACCAGCGAAACCGTCGCAGCCTAAACAGAGTCATCGAATGCGTCATGAAGCCCTTATGGGGGCGAGTATCGCTACAATGTCTTTCCTTGTATTCCAGCTATTTGACCTCAGTGACTCTATGTCTGCTCAGGCGACAACCTTACTTTTATTGTTTCCTATGCATTGGAACGGTGCTTTAGGGTATGCGCGAAAAAGAGCAATGGGGACCTTGATGGGGGTGACCTTTGGTGTTGTCGGACAACTTGTATTATACGATTGGTCGGATACCTTATTGTTTATCGTCCCATTGCTTTGGATTGGTGCGATGATGTTCAGTTATATGCACGTGAAAGAGTCTAGCGGTTCGGGAGCCGGATTTGGCGGTTTAACCACATTAGGCATTTTGTTCGGCCAATATCTTACTCCGGATGGTGACTTAATGTTCAGTGCGCTGTATCGCGTGAGCAGTATTTTGTTTGCTATTGTTGCGACGCTGCTTGTGACCTATACGGTTCACAGAATACTCAACAGCTTTGAGGCGACGCGCTTTAGCGAGCAGTAAGTTCAGACGTTACTGGTTAGAAAGGATTGCTCCAGTAACTCTGTTTTTAGTTCGTGAGTCATCGCAATGGGACTGGCAAACTTAATTCCAACTACCCATCCCTTCACCAATTTCTTAATGTTGGCAATGACACATCGATTTTCTTCTCCGATATAGTGGCTTAACGGGCATTCGATGGTAACACTCTCACCCACGTTGAATTCGGGCTCAATCAAGGTTGATATACCAACACCTGCTAGAGAGAAATCGATAAGGCTGCCGTCGTAGACATTCCCTGCATGAATAACGTTACAGTCCATTTGCAACTTGTAACGCTCATGTTCCCGAACTGGTTTGGTTGCAAATGTTCCTGGAATGCGGATAAACAAAAGGGGGGATGGTCGAACGGTCGTCGTCAGCACGCTGGACTTAAACGCAATGACATGGCCTAACTCCGTATCTGATACACCACGCACGATGACATCGGCGTTGGGGAGTTTTCTCATCACTTGCTCTTCAAGCAAACGCATTGGTATATCAAGAATCAAATAAGCATTTTCTTTCATCCCAAGATAGGTGGTGGAATACGTATATTGATCCTTAGGCCCAAATTCGAAATTAGTAGAAAGTTTCATTCCCGGTTTGAGAAACCTATGCAGTTCATCTTTAGTATGAGTGGCTGGCATCACATTGGCGTTTTAATTTTTTAGTTAAGCTGAGGCTATCAAAACGCCATTTTGTTATTCAAGATAGTAAGGCATAAGTTTTTGTAAAATCATCGCTATCTGTGAAGTGGTGGGCGATAAGTTTGGCTCATTCCACCTTTCATAAAGATTTGGCTTGCCACAATACTGCCGCATGTGACCAACATCAGCGCTAACCAAGTGAGAGAATCTGGTTGTTCACCAAAAATTGGAACGGCAAGAAGTGTCGCGACGACTGGAGTTAATGAACCAAAAGCAGCGCTGGCTTCGGCACCGATGATCCTAATTGCATAAATGAAAGTGAAAGAAGCGATTAAACCTGCGCCAACACCTTGTAGCATCGCGTGGCCAAATAACTCCTCCCATGGCCACTGGCTGAACGGTGTTACCACCAAATAACTGTCTACCCACCCGAAACCAACGGCGATGATGAGCAGAGCCAAAGACGCGATTGCAACGAATCCTGCACAGACGTGTGCATTAAGATTGGCGACACGAGCACTGATGGTGAAAGCAGCCCACATGATGCTGCCAGTTAGAAACAGGATATGCCCTTGCAACTGAGACCAGTTGTACTCTGCGCCGCTATTAGAAAGAAGGAATACGAAAATCCCTAACAGCACCGTAGAAAGCCCGATTAAGCGGTGAGCACTCAGCGACTGTTGATAACAAAGTACCGCGATAGCAGAAACAAACAATGGCAAAGTGCCAGGTACTAATGCACTGCCGTGCGCCACGGGAGCGAAATGCATAGCCGTTCCGACGACCAGAAGATAGGGAAGGCCGCTTCCAACCACAACACCAACCAGGTAGCGTTTAGGCACTACGCGCAGCGACTGTTTATGCTTAATCACAAATGGTAATAAAATTATACTTGGGATTAGAAAGCGAACTAACGCGATATCGGCTGGCTGCAAGGCAGAAATTGCGCCCCCTTTTAAAGAAATAAAGAAACCAGACCAAAGCAGTAAGGTCGTTAATATAGCTGCGTATCCCAAGATCATTATCGACATGTCCATTTGTAAATGATGTGTTAATTGTTGAATAAAACTCTTGCAAAAGGGAGGCAAAGTTTGACGTAATTAGGCTTGATGTTGGTGATAAATTGCGTATAAGTGTTAATTGTTGGTGATTAAAGGCATGGAAGAATAAATGGATAAAATTGACAGGCAACTTATCAACCTAATGCAGAAGGATGCCACTCTGACAACGGCAGAACTTGCTGACCAAGTAGGGCTATCGGCATCACCTTGTGCAAGACGCATTAAGCGTTTGGAGCAGGAAGGTGTAATAAGTGGTTATCGAGCTATTGTGTCCAGAGACACTGTAGGCATCGCGATGACTGTATTTGTTGAAGTGAGTTTAAATAACCACCAAGCTTCTTCGATTGATGAGTTTGAACATGCCGTTGTTGAGATGGATGAAGTGATCTCATGCCATGTCGTATCAGGGGCCTATGATTACCTGTTAGAGGTGGTCAGTAAAGATCTCGCTGGTTATGAAACATTTACTAGAAAGTTACAGCGATTAGAAAATGTGAAAGATATTCATACCCACCTGGCGATTAGACAAGTGAAAGGAAATGGCAGTTTGCCGATTTATGCATAAGAAAGATGAAATTTTTCGATAGACTTAAGATTGCCCACTATCATCGAAAGCGATATAGACAGTTTGGTAAAGACAGAGCCCGAACTTTGGGATGGGCAGATAAGTATAGTCAGAACAGCCGTTTTGAGGCGTTGTGCCGAGGGTTAACGTTAGACGGTTCAAGTATTTTAGATATTGGGTGCGGCTACGGAGACTTGTTAGCGTTTATCGAACTTACGGGGTTGCATCCTCAAAGCTATATTGGCATTGATCAGCAAAAACAATTTATCTCTGAAGCCAGAAAACGAGATTTTCGTACGCAAAGTAAGTTTATATGTGGCGACTTTTCAACGTTGGTATTGCCTCGTTGCGATTTTGTTTTTGCTTCCGGATCATTGAACTATCAATCCACCAACCCAAATCATACCATTGAAATGATTGATAAAATGTACCGAGCGACAGAGAAAGGTTGTGTGTTTAACTTGTTGGATGAATCCAAACTACCCAGCCTGAAAATGTTAGCGTCGCACAATAAAGAAGGTGTCTTTCGCTATTGTCGGTTGCTGTGTCCGAATACACGATTGATTGAGGGATACTCCGAGCACGACTTTACGATTGCCATGATCAAAAAAGCGGAGTCCGTTTCCTGACTCCGCTTAATAAATTCTTAAGCCTTATTGGTTTTTGTATTGTGAGATTTCACAGTTACCTGTGTATCTATCAACCTTGAATGAGAACGCGGCTGAATGGTATTCCCTCCCATCACTCCATATTGTTTCTCCGAAGATTTTACAAAGATCCAAATCACTGATTGAACCGAACTCTTTTACGTGCCTAACTACTGACAAAAACTTGGCTTTGGTAGCATTAGGACATTCCCTGTTACTTAATCGATTGATAACCATGTTTGTAGCATCATCTCCAGCCAAATGTGACTTTTTATTAAATTTTATTAATGGCTAAACTAACCAAAAAATGTCCATAAGTAAAGCATTAATGTGACGTATGTCTCTATAAATTGATTGTCTTGGTCATGGTTTAGTCAAGTTTGTCAAAGGGAACAATCCCATTATTTACATTTGATATCGTTCACGACTAAGGAAAGATAAAAAGCACGAATAACGTCCAATATTGGAGTGAAAAACCAACATCGTCTATTCAAAACTGGCTCTGTTTTTACTTCGAAACATCTTGAGCGTATTGAAGCGCTCGGGCTTCTTTATCATAGACTTGTGACAGAGTTTGATATTGTGAAGAGAGGCGCTTGTAATCTTCAGCAAGTTCCAAAGCGTTGGTGTTATACCATTCCGCAGTTATTTGATTGGCTGTTTTGTTTGACTCGCGGCACTTCTGGGCCAGTATCTCCCACCCATTTGCTGACCATTGGGATTGTGTGCTCAATTTAAGCAGCTGATTCGCTTTAGTTGTGAGCTCTTCTTTGTATTGAATCGATGCTTTTAATTGCGCTTTGAACACATTTTGGTTCGACTTGGCACGCCAAAGTAGCACGAGCTCATGCAGTGAAAAGGTTTCGGACAATAACTGACGCTGTTTATGTTCGGTCAAAAGTGTATTGAATACCTCAACATGCTGATTGTAATTGGACTCTAAACGATTGAATTGGGTAAGATTGTCATTCCACGACGATGGGTTACATTGAATATTGGCGTGCCCCGTTATCGGGAACAGAAGAAATAGTAGTATCCAATTGAGTCTGTTGATCATTATTGCTCGCGTTAGTTGACTTGCTCTTTTGAGTATATACCCAAATTTCTACGACATGCGTGCTGCTGGTGGGATAAGAATAAAGAATGAAAAGGAAAAGGGCATGAAGAAAATTCTCGTCGCATTGATTGTCATGCTGTTGCTCGGCGGAGCGGGGGCTGGATACTATTTCTTCTTTATGCAGAAAGATGAACCTGAAGCACCAAAGGCTACACAAGTCGAGCAATCGTCACTGCAAAAAGAAACATCCAAACCGATTCTGGATTTAGAAGCCGTTCCCCCGGAAGTTACCGAGTACTACGTTATTGAGCGTCGTGTCAATGTTTACAACAAGCCTAACCCTAATGCTTTAGTTGTCGATACGCTCTATAAGGGAGAAAAAGTATCGGTGTTAGAAAAAGTAGATGGGTGGTACCGAATCTCCGGCTATCTTGTCTATGAAGAGGGTGGAGAAGAAAAAGCCGAATGGTTGAATGCTGAAGGGTTATCGGATGCAGAGCCAGTTATTAAAGAGCAAGAGCGCTTAGAGATATTGGATGAATACCTACAGAAGTCGGATGATTTAAAAGTTCACTTGGATATTTTCCGTAAGAAAACACAGCAATTGTTAGACGATGAAACCTGTGATCCGAGTGATTTTGAGGAGCTCGGAGGCTGGGTTCGTTCTGTGACGTTCAAAAAGCGCAACGTTTACTTCATCTATTGTGGCGGTTTGGAGCAAGAGAACAAGATCTACTTAGATGTTGATAAGGGCGATATTTTTTATCGATAACTCACCACCAATTACACTAGTTTTCTAAAGACGTTTTGATAAATGCAATAACGATGCAAACCTGAAATCAGAGATTTATAACTTTTTAGTTGTGAACCATAATCAATAGGAATACTATCAACGAGTCAAGTGACCTAACTTGGCTCTTTGTGTTTTTAGTGAGTTCCTATGCCTTGGATTTACCTTAGAAAGTTGATTTTGCTGCTATTTGCAATGGTATTGCTACCAGTGCATGTATCTGCTGCGCAAATCGACCACAAGGCTCACGTACCGCACTTTTCTAAGCTACAACCTTTTGTAGCCGTAAGTGTATCGCCAAACTCTTCCGTCGATTTTTCTGAAGTTTCAGAAGAAAGCTCTCAATCTCCAGTATCTGAAGGCCATGCAAGTCTCGATTCCGTTGCTTTGTTTAACTCTCAGCGCTGGACGTCTTACTTACGGGAAGGGCTTGATGACGAGCACGTAGATTTTGTCGGCGATCTCACTACTCCGTTTTACGCTGATGCGGGTTACGCATACAGCTTGATGGACATTAACTGGCGTCACAACCAGTCCACATTTTATCATTTCACAAGCGATCATCGCATTTCTGGTTGGAAAGAGACCAATGCCATGTACGTCGCACTCAATAGTCAGTTTTCTGCCTAAACACCATTTATTTGCACCATTGTGCACTCTTAACACGACGATTGTATTCGACAGGACGTGAGCGTTCTGAGCATTTCATACCCTGAATTTATTCTGGGAGCATCTGTCGTGTGTTAAGCCTTGTTATTAAAAGCTTCACTTCATTGTGAAGGGATGATGTTTACATGAAAAAAACACCAAAGCAGCAAAAGAACAGAAAGCTGATGAATCACTACTCAGCTTGGAAATATGTCGTATTAATCACGACGGTCATTATTTTAACCCTAAGTGCTATACCAACTTGGTTTGGCGAACAGCCTTCTATCCAGTTGACGTTTGCGGATCAAAACAACAGTGAAATGTCGGTTGTTCATCTGAATCAACTGCTAAAAACCAACCATATTTCAGCCGACAAAATCATCGAAAAAGACGGCAAAACAACCATTGTATTCGATGGTGAAGATGCGCAAAGTAAAGCTCGTGCGTTGTTAAACAAAGAGCTAAATAAAGACGACAGCATCACTTTCTCATACGTATCGGTTGCGCCAGAATGGTTGGATGAGATGGGCTTTAGCCCAATTAAACTCGGTCTTGATCTTCGTGGTGGCGTTCAGTTCTTGTTGAATGTTGATGTGAATAAAGCGTTTGAAGAGCAACGTGATGCGTTGATTGATGAAATCAAAGCGAATCTGCGTGATCAACGTGTTCGTGGTGTGCAAGTTCGAGCAGAAAGCGGCAACCGAATTACGGTAAACAGTGACAGCGAGCAAGCATTGTCGGAAGTAAACAAGTTCTTGCGTCAAAACTACCCGGGCTGGATTTCAAAAAGTTCATCTCGTGGCTTTGTGCTTGAACCGAGTGAACAAAATATCCAAGAATTTCAATCGTCGACTCTTCAACAAAACCTGAAGATCATGCGTGGTCGTATTGAAGAACTTGGTATCACAGAGGCACTAGTGCAACGCCAAGGTAAAGAGAGCATTCGAATTGAGCTCCCTGGTGTACAAGATCCTGCTCAAGCGAAAAACGTTATTGGTGCAACAGCAAGCTTGGCGTTTTATGAAGTGAAAGATGCGAGCCAAGCACACAGCAGCCAAGATCTTGTTCTTCAAGATAATGACGGTCGTACTGTGATTTTGGCAAAACGACCAGTTCTAACGGGCGAGCACATCGTGAACGCTCGTGCTGGTGTCGACAAAATGGGCATGTCAGAGGTAAATATTTCTCTTGACCACGCTGGTGGTAAGAAAATGAGTGACTTCTCAGCAACTCACATCGGCAAGCCAATGGCGACCGTTTACCGAGAGTACAAAACAAACGATCGCGGTGTAACTGAGCGTAGTGAGCGCGTTATCAGCGTCGCAACTATTCAATCTCAACTTGGTAGCCAGTTCCGTATTACTGGGGCAGGTAGCATGGACGATGCGCAGCAGTTAGCGCTATTACTTCGAGCGGGTTCACTAACTGCGCCGGTTACTATTGTGGAAGAGCGAACAATCGGTGCTTCTCTGGGTGCAGAAAACATTGAAAACGGTTTTGCAGCACTGGCTTTAGGTATGGGTTTAACACTGACCTTTATGGCACTTTGGTACCGCCGCTTAGGTTGGGTAGCAAACGTGGCGCTTTGTGCCAACATGCTTTGTTTGCTTGGCTTAATCGCCTTGTTACCAGGAGCGGTTCTAACGCTTCCGGGTATTGCCGGTTTAGTGTTAACCGTCGGTATGGCAGTGGACACCAACGTTATTATTTTCGAACGTATTAAGGACAAAATGCGTGAAGGCCGCAGCTTCGCTCAAGCGATTGATCTTGGCTTTGACAGCGCATTCTCGACCATCCTTGATGCCAACATTACTACCATGATCACCGCCGTGATTTTGTACGCCATCGGTAATGGCCCAATCCAAGGCTTTGCCTTAACACTCGGATTAGGTTTGTTAACCAGTATGTTTACAGGCGTATTTGCCTCTCGAGCAATGATCAATTTAATTTGGGGCCGCGATGCCCGTCGTGATGTGAGGGTTTAATCATGGTCGAAATGCTAAAACAAAATATTCGTAAAATTCGCTACTTTACTACGCTAGTTTCCATCATTTTAACGGTGATCGCCATCGTCGCTCTAGGCTTTAAAGGGTTGAACCTAGGTTTGGATTTCACTGGCGGTATGGTGACAGAAGTAAAGGTAGATAAGCAGCTAACTAACCATGATCTGCTTGACGTTCTGCAACCAAAGCTTGGTGAATCTGCGTCAGTGACACGCTCTGGTGAAGATGGCCGTTGGGTGATTCGTTACTCTGCGCCGGAAGATGGGCAAACGTTGCCAAGTGTAGAAGAGGTGTTGAAGCCAATCTCTCACCAAGTTGATGTTGTCAGCAACAGTATAGTTGGCGCTCAAGTTGGCCAAGACTTGTTTGAGCAAGGTGGCTTAGCATTGTTGATTTGTGTGTTGAGTATTCTCGGTTACTTGTGTTTCCGTTTTGAGTGGCGTTTAGCGAGTGGTTCACTGTTTGCTTTGGCCCATGATGTGATCTTAGTGCTTGGCTTCTTTGCAATTACTCAAATGGAGTTCAACTTAACCGTTTTTGCTGCTGTGCTGGCGATTTTAGGTTACTCATTGAATGACTCGATCATCATTGCAGACCGAATCCGTGAGCTGTTGATTGCGAAGCAGAGTTGGAAAACAGAAGACATCAATGACCAAGCTGTTATCGCGACGTTTTCACGCACTATGGTGACATCTGGTACGACATTGATCACTGTTGGTGCATTATGGATTATGGGAGGAGCGCCTTTGGCTGGTTTCTCAACCGCCATGTTTATTGGCGTTCTGTCGGGTACATGGTCTTCGATTTCGATTGGTACTGTGCTGCCTGAGTGGTTGAAACTGGAGCCGAAACATTATCTTCCAGTTGAGATCGACGCTGCGCCGTAGCATTATTTTTAAGGTAAAAGTGCTTGCGCCACTCATCTTGAGTGGCGCTTTTTTGTGCTTATTTCACGCGCATCAAGCGATGTTTCACAAGTCCCAAATCGAACTCTAAGACTTGTGAGCGCTTCATTGCTTCGACTTTATTCAACATTGGCTCTTGGTAGCCTTTCTTCTTCATCCACTGAAGAGGTACAGAGAAAGCATCTTCATTAACGACATAAGACTCGCCTTTATGCTCACCGGTATAGAGGTTCACAACCCAAACTCGGGCTTGAAAGTCCAATACTTCACCCATGACTTTAGCGATTTTATTCAGAATATTTTTCATTGTTTCCAGTTTGCCTTAGCTTAGTAGCAACCAGACACCAACTCCCATCATTAAAGTGCCTGCGATACGGTTCATTAGACGTACATTCTTAGACTGACCTAATACGTGTTTCAACCCTTTACCACCAGTAGCGTACAGAGACATGCAAATGAACTCAAACAGTAAAATAATGGAGACAAGTATGATCAGTTGCGGTGCAAGCGCTGCGTTTTGGTCTATAAAAGGCGGTAAAAGAGAAATCATAAATGCCCAGCCTTTTGGGTTTGCGATTGCGGTAACGAAGCCTTGCATGATCAGTGCGATATTGTCACTCTTTGGTGTTTCTAAGTTGTCGACATTAATCGCAAGTTTCCCTCGCGATCGCCACATTTCAACACCAAGATAGAGTAAATAACCGCCACCAATGAACTTTAACGCGATAAACATCCAAGGATAATTGAGCATAATCGCAGCGATACCTAACACCGCAGAGACTGACACCAGCGCAACACCGAGAAGTTCTCCTATCATCATCCATAACGTGCGACGATAACCGATACTCATACCTAACGTTAGGGCGAGAGTCATGCACATACCAGGCGTGATTGAGACAAAAAAGAAAGTAGGGATGAACATACTGAGCAATGCAAGATTCATATCTGTTGATGATTTAGTGATTAAAGAGAAGCCACAAAGATAGTGCAAAGTGGAAAAGGATGCTACTACAAAGCGAATGATTACTTTCACTAGTAGCTAGTTGATGTTCTTCGAATATATAAATTTAAAATGAAATTATATTTTAATCTATGCGTCATAATAGTGCGTATTGCACCACTATGAGACAAGCTCTTATATCATTTTTAGATTAAATATATTTAATTTATTATATTTTATCGGTATTAATCATCACTGTATTAAAATAATCAAATTGATAACTAAATTATCATTAAATGCAGTAATTAAATGATATGTTTGATAATTATTTTTACTGATAATTGAATTATTATTCTAATCTCAAGTTTGTTGTAATCATATAGGCTTAAGATTCAGATCTTAAATCATGACATAATGTAACGTCTACCATTCTGTATGTAAGTGCATGATATTTAATAATTATGTTTCTATTTCTGTTGGTGTGGCTTTTGTGGAAGTGTGATTTAAAACAATGACTTATGTAAAATTAACCATTTTATAACATTTCACGGGTAATGAGATCTAAATCAATCTTATGCAATTGGGTGAGTTTTTCATTTGAAATGTAATATTTCTAGGTTAACTTAAAATAAAGGCAGCACGGGATTGGTTGTCAAAAGAATAAATAAACACGTCAGTTGGTGAACTATTTCATCAGTGTATTAAGTTTGCTTTTTAAATGCCGTTAAGAATGGAGTCTTCAATGAAGAAAGTCGCTTTGATCACTGGATCAAAAGGCGGAATTGGTTCTGCTATTTCCTCTCAATTAGTCAATGACGGTTACCGTGTAATCGCTACTTATTTCACAGGTAACTACGAATGTGCGCTGGAGTGGTTCAACAGCAAAGGGTTTACCAAAGATCAGGTTCGCCTTTTTGAGTTGGATGTAACAAACACGACAGAGTGTGCAGAGAAATTGGCGCAATTGCTTGGGGAGGAAGGAACCATTGATGTTGTTGTCAACAACGCAGGAATCACACGTGATGGCGTGTTTAAAAAGATGACTGCGCAAGCTTGGAATGATGTCATCAATACCAACCTCAATAGTTTATTCAACGTTACGCAACCCCTCTTTGCTGCAATGTGCGAAAAAGGCGGTGGTCGTGTCATCAATATCTCTTCAGTCAATGGTCTTAAAGGGCAGTTTGGTCAAGCAAACTACTCGGCGGCGAAAGCTGGGATGATCGGTTTCTCTAAAGCCTTAGCATACGAAGGTGCTCGCTCGGGTGTGACAGTTAATGTTATCGCTCCGGGTTACACGGGTACGCCAATGGTTGAGCAAATGAAGCCAGAAGTGCTGGAATCCATCACGAACCAAATTCCAATGAAACGTCTTGCGACACCAGAAGAAATTGCAGCATCAGTGAGCTTCTTGGTCAGCGATGCGGGCGCCTACATCACCGGAGAGACTTTGTCGGTGAACGGCGGCTTATACATGCACTAAGGAGAGAAGATGATGGAAAAAGTATTTATCGTAGCAGCGAAGCGTACTCCAATTGGTGCTTTTGGTGGCAGCCTGAAAAATACTTCTGCTGGCGATCTGGCAGCAGTAGCGATTAAAGGCGCGTTGGAAGCGGCAAAGTTGCCTGGCGACAAGGTTGACGAAGTGATTGTCGGCAACGTTGTTGGTGCAGGTCAAGGAATGGGGGTTGGCCGCCAAGCGGCACTGTTTGCTGGGATTCCTGAATCTGTTCCTGCATATGGCGTAAACATGGTTTGCGGTAGTGGCATGAAAACGGTCATGGATGCCGTGTCCCATATCCGTAGTGGCGATGCTGAGATCGTTGTAGCAGCGGGTGTTGAAGTCATGTCTCAGATTCCGTTTGCTGCACCAAGCAGCATTCGTGATGGCAACAAAATGGGCAATCTGGAGCTAAAAGATCTGCTCGTAGCGGACGGTTTAACCGATGTTTACAACCAATATCACATGGGTGTGACGGCAGAAAACGTAGCAAAACAAATCGGCTTAACTCGCCAGCAGCAAGACGAATACGCGCTGTCTAGCCAACAGAAAGCGGTAGCCGCTATCGAAGCTGGCAAATTTCAAGACGAAATTGTGCCAGTGGAAGTAAAGCAACGCCGTGAAACCGTGATGTTTGATACGGATGAATACCCAAAAGCGAACGCGACAATGGAAGCCTTAAGCAAGCTACGTCCTGCTTTTGACCGCGAAGGCACTGTGACTGCGGGTAATGCATCAGGCATTAACGATGGAGCGAGTGCGATTATCGTGGGGTCTGAAAGCGCAGTTAAAGCGCATGGATTAACGCCGCTTGCTGAGATCGTAAGCTATGCGCAATCGGGTCTTGATCCGAAGATCATGGGCCTAGGTCCTGTTGAGTCGGTCAATAAAGCACTCGAAAAAGCAGAACTCACAGTAAATGATATCGACGTTTACGAGTTAAACGAAGCATTTGCAGCGCAAGCACTTGGCGTGATTCATCAGTTGGCGGAAACAAACCAAGTTCCAGTTAACGCGATTCAAGATAAAGCGAACTTTAACGGTGGTGCTATCGCGCTAGGACACCCGCTTGGTGCATCTGGAAACCGAATCTTAGTCACGCTGGTTCACGAGCTTCATAAGCAAAATGGTCAATATGGCGTTGCTTCACTTTGTGTGGGCGGCGGCATGGGCACGGCTGTGGTTGTAAAGACAGTTAAGTAATTATTTAAACGGACATTTTTAATTCTTTCTCTAGGAGACAAACCATGTACACAGATTTCTTCAAAACATTTAGCGATCAAACTGAAAAAAATCTAGAACCTTACTTGAAGTTCAACAAGCTAGTGACAAAAAACGTAGAAGTGTTGACCGAGCTTCAATTGAACGCCATTCGCACATACAGTGAAGTGGGTCTAAACCAGATGAAAGCAGCGACAGAAATCAAAGACGTAACGTCATTGACTGCTTTCAACAGTCAGCAACTAAGCGTACTTACTAAACTTTCTCAACAAATGATGGATGACAGCAACAAGCTTCAAGCGATTGCAAAAGAGTTCAAAGAAGACGTTGAGAAAATGACTTCGGAAAATCTAAAGACTGTTACTCCAGCGTAATTTGTCCGATTCTCGCCGCCCCTAGATTTGGGCGGCGTTGTTTTTTCCGAATATAGGAGTAAGACTATGTTTCAACACTTCTTTTCGGACTATCTTGTGAAGCTTCAGGAAACCAATCATCAGTGGTGGCATGATTTCGAAGTGAACAAGGCAGTCGTGAACTCTCCTTTAAACAAGGCCATGCAAGAAGTGAACTTTGAGGATACTGCCAAACTGTTCGAACAAGCTGCGAATCAGCCTGCTGCGATTTTAAAGCTGCAAGCACAGTGGTGGGAACAGCAGCTGCAAATTTGGCAGAATGTTGCATTGGCAGGGAACCAAGCACAAATCGTCGAAGCTGAAAAAGGGGATAAGCGTTTCTCAAACGAAGCGTGGCAAAATGAAGCCATGTATAGCTTCATCAAACAATCCTACCTTTTATTTAGTAAGACCTATCTGGACACCATCGAGTCTTTGGAAGGCTTAGATGAAAAGACGAAAGAACGTATTATTTTTTTCTCTCGCCAAGCCATTAACGCCCTTTCTCCTTCCAACTTCATCGCCACTAACCCAGAGCTTTTGAAGCTGACACTTGAGCAAAACGGTCAAAACTTACTGGCAGGCTTAGAGCAGTTGAAAGAAGACGTTGAGTCGAGCGCAGACATTTTAAAAATTCGTATGACGAATAACAATGCATTCCGCGTGGGAGATGACGTTGCGACGACACAGGGCAATGTGGTTTTTCAAAACGAATTGTTTGAGTTGATTCAATATCGACCTCTAACAGAGAAAGTGAATGCGACGCCGCTGCTCATCGTCCCACCTTTCATCAATAAATACTACATCCTTGATTTAACAGCAAAGAACTCAATGGTTCGATGGTTGTTAGAGCAGGGGCATAGTGTATTTATGATGTCTTGGCGCAATCCAGGCAAGGCACAAGCGCACATAGAGTTTGGTGACTACGTGACAGAAGGCGTAGTGAAAGCTGTCGCTGCAATTGAAGATATAACAGGACAAGAGCAAATCAATGCTGCTGGTTATTGTATCGGTGGTACTGTTTTAGCAAGCACGGTTGCCTACTACGCTGCAAAACGTATGAAGAAGCGCATTAAGTCTGCCACTTTCTTCACCACGTTGCTCGACTTCTCTCAACCAGGTGAAGTCGGCGCGTATATCAATGACACCATTGTTAGTGCAATTGAAGCGCAAAATAACGCAAAAGGGTATATGGACGGCCGTTCCTTAAGCGTGACGTTTAGTTTACTGCGTGAAAACAGCTTGTACTGGAACTACTACGTCGACAATTACTTGAAGGGTAACAGTCCGGTTGATTTCGACTTGTTGTACTGGAATAGCGATAGCACCAACGTCAGCGCTGCATCTCACAATTTCTTGCTTCGCGAGCTCTATTTAGAGAACAAGCTGGTGCAAGATAAAGGCGTCAAAATTGGTGGAGTATGGATTGATCTAAATAAGATCAAAATTCCTAGCTATTTTGTGTCAACGAAAGAAGACCATATTGCGTTATGGCAGGGAACTTACCGTGGTGCGCTGAACACGGGTGGTAACAAAACATTTGTCCTCGGTGAGTCTGGTCATATTGCGGGCATCGTGAACCCGCCAGCTAAAAATAAGTATGGTTATTGGTTGAACGATAATTTGGATGACTCTGCTGATGAGTGGTTGAATAACGCGGAACACAAAGAGGGATCGTGGTGGACACACTGGAACGAGTGGTTACTCCAATTCAACCCTAAAGAGCAAGTTGAGCCTTTCCCTATTGGCTCAGAAAACCATCCGGTTATTGATGAAGCGCCAGGACAATACGTCAAACAGGTTCTGCCAGTAAAAGAATCTTAAACGACTCCCTATAGCAGTAAATCTTAGCGGCCTTTATGGTCGCTTTTTTTATGTATGATTGCTTGTTTATTTATTGTTGGCAGTACCATTGAGCAATAAATAAAAAGCGCCGAGCATTTGCTCGGCGCTCAGTGTCAACAAATAGGCTAGTTGACGAGTAGAGATGCGTTACGTTACACCTCTTTATCCTTACCAAATGACAGCAGCCAGAGAGAGATTGCTGCTACCGCCACAAAGCCGGAAAGAATAATCACTGGCATAGCACTGTAGCCAAGGATATGCCAAATTACAGATTCTAATGTACTCATGGTAAGTCTCCTTAGTGCCAGCCTTCAACGCCGCTCATGTCTGGTAGTTTGTGCGCAATACCTTTGTGACAGTCTACACATGTTTTCTCGCCTGAAGCGAGAGCGGTGGAGTGCTGTTCTGCCGCACGTGATCCTTGCTGAGAGTAATCCATGAAATCAAACTCATGACAGTTACGACATTCAAGAGAGTCATTCTTCTTCATACGTGCCCACTCTCGTTCTGCGAGGTGTCCACGACGCTCTTGGAACTTCTCTGGCGTATCGATCGTCTTCGTTACGAAGTGTGCAAATAGCTCTTTAGATGCCTGTACTTTACGAACGATCTTATCCGTCCATTCATGAGGAACGTGACAGTCTGAACAAATCGCACGAACACCAGAACGGTTGGAGTAGTGAATTGTTTCTTGAATTTCAGCAACGATCGGCGCGTGACAGCCAGAACAGAATTCTTCTGTGTTGGTTGCTTCCATACCTGTGTTGAATGCGCCCCAAAATAGAAGGCCACCAGCGAAGCCTAGAAATAAAACCACACCAGCGGCAGCTTTACTCGGGCTCGACAGTCTCTTCCAAAACGCTTTAAGTATTTTCATAAGTAACCTCTTAGTACTCGCGTTTCAATTACTGAAGCGAATCGACTGCCTTAAACTCGTTTTCCACTAGTGGTTTTGCATCCGTTTGTGGAACGTGACATTGCAAACAGAAGTAACGACGAGGAGACATATCTGCCAGTACCGCATCTTCTCTGTTTACATAGTGCGTTACGCTAATTTTAGTCGCACCTGACTCTTTTGCATTTTTCCAGCTATGGCATGCAAGACACTTGTTAGCATTTAACGAAATTTCGTAGTGAGGAATGCTGTGTGGGATCAACGGTGGTTGATAAACATAGCTGTCTTCAACAATTTGATCTTTAGGGAAGTCTTTGAACTCGTCTGCTGGACGCGTATCTTCCAATTGAGACATTCCACGTAAAGATTCTAGACCACCAATACCACCTGGGTTATCCAACTCAGCTTGCGCAATGCCTGTCACTAACGCACCTACAGATAAAACTGCGACAAGTAATTTTTTCATCATTTCATCTCCGCCTTTATGGCTTAAATTCTTTATTAGGCCGCCATAATGACGGCCGTAGCATTCAGTATCTGAAGGTTAAGCAATCTTAGTGATTTTGACTGGGCACTTCTTAAAGTCTGTCTGTTTAGACAGTGGATCAGTCGCATCTAGGATAAGCTTGTTAATCAAAATACGTGCATCAAAGAACGGTACGAATACCAAACCTTTTGGCGGACGGTTACGACCGCGAGTTTCAACACGAACGCGCACTTCACCGCGTTTGTTTGCCATGAGTACTTCTTCACCACGACGAACATTGCGTGCTTTTGCGTCTTCTGGGTGCATGTAACACACTGCGTCTGGTACTGCTTTGTATAATTCAGGTACACGACGAGTCATGGTGCCTGTGTGCCAATGCTCAAGAACACGACCAGTACATAACCACATATCAAATTCATCGTTCGGTACTTCTGGTGGCGCTTCGTATGGCGCGGAAATGATCTTCGCTTTGCCATCGGCATTGCCGTAGAAGTCCCAACCAGAACCTTCTTTCGCGTATGGGTCTGAACCTTCTTTAAAGCGCCACTGTGTTTCCTTACCATCAACAACAGGCCAACGTAGACCACGCACTTGGTGGTAGCGGTCGTATGGAGCCAAATCATGCCCGTGACCACGGCCAAATGTTGCGTATTCCTCAAACAGACCTTTTTGGACATAGAAACCGAAGTGGTGAGCATCGTCATTCAGTTCACGAGCTTCTTCGATAGGGAATTTGTCGACGTTACCATTGCGGTAAAGTACGTCGTACATTGTTTTACCACGGTATTGAGGCGCTTTCGCTAAAAGCTCTTCAGGCCACACTTCTTCCATTTTGAAGCGTTTCGAGAACTCCATTAGTTGCCAAAGGTCCGATTTTGCTTGACCGACCGTGCCCACTTGTTGGTACCAAGCTTGAGTACGACGCTCTGCGTTACCGTAAGCACCTTCTTTTTCAATCCACATTGCGGTAGGAAGAATAAGGTCTGCTGCTTGTGCTGTTGCTGTCGGGTATGGGTCAGACACAACGATGAAGTTTTCTGGGTTGCGGTAACCTGGAAGACGTTCTGTGTTGATGTTTGGACCGGCTTGCATGTTGTTGTTACATTGAACCCAGTAACAGTTCAGAACGCCGTCATTCAGCATACGGTCTTGCAATACGGCGTGGAAGCCAGGTTTTGGTGGAATCGTACCTTCTGGCAGTTTCCAGATGTCTTCTGCAATCTTACGGTGTTTAGGGTTAGCAACCACCATGTCCGCTGGTAGGCGGTGAGCAAACGTACCAACCTCACGAGCGGTACCACATGCTGATGGTTGGCCCGTTAGTGAGAATGGACTGTTCCCCGGAGTCGAGATCTTACCGGTTAGTAGGTGGATGTTGTAAACCAAGTTATTCATCCATACACCACGAGTATGCTGGTTCATGCCCATTGTCCATAGAGACATCACTTTCGTGTTTGGATCCGCGTATTGCTTCGCAAGCTCGATAAGCTTCTCTTTCTCAACACCAGAGATTTCAGATGCTTTCTCTACTGTGTATGGCGCTACTGATTTCTTGTACTCTTCGAATGAGATAGAAGTGAGTTTGCCAGAGTTCGGGTTCTTCGCTGCTTTTTGTAGCGGATCATCGTCACGTAGACCGTAGCCGATGTCAGTGTCTGCTTGAGTGAAGTTCGTGTGTTTGTTCACGAAGTCCCAGTTTACTGCATCGTTTTCGATGATGTAGTTTGCGATGAAGTTAGCAATTGCAAGGTCAGACTGAGGATTGAAAATGTAGCCGTGGTCTGCCAACTCAAATGAACGATGGTAGTAAGTAGAAAGCACGTTCACTTTAACGTGAGGGTGGCTTAGGCGGCGGTCAGTAATGCGAGTCCATAGAACCGGGTGCATCTCTGCCATGTTTGAGCCCCAAAGAACGAAAGCGTCTGCGTTCTCAAAGTCATCGTAACAACCCATTGGCTCATCGATACCGAATGCGCGCATGAAACCTACAACGGCAGAAGCCATACAGTGGCGAGCGTTTGGATCAATGTTGTTTGATCGGAAGCCTGCTTTCATTAACTTTGATGCAGCGTAGCCTTCCATTACTGTCCATTGGCCTGAGCCAAACATACCTACGCTTGTTGGGCCTTTTTTCTCGAGGGAAGCTTTCCATTTCTCAGCCATGATGTCGAAAGCGTCATCCCAAGAGATAGGTGTAAATTCACCATCTTTGTGGAATTTGCCATCTTTCATTCGTAGCATCGGTTGAGTTAGACGGTCTTGACCGTACATGATCTTAGAAAGGAAGTAACCTTTGATGCAGTTCAGACCTTTGTTTACTGGTGCTTCTGGGTCACCCTGTGTTGCTACCACTTTGCCGTTTTGAGTGCCAACAAGAACAGAACAGCCTGTACCACAGAAACGACAAGGTGCTTTGTCCCATGTGATTTTGGTTTGATCAGAGCTTGCAATCAGGTTGGCTGCAGATGCTGGTAGTGTCACACCTGCGACAGCAGCAGCTGATGCAGCCGCGTTTGCTTTCACAAACGCACGTCTTGTCATTTTCATACTTCACCCTCGATTTGGGAATGTTGTGTTCCAGTGTCTTCTTCATCCGTTTCTTCAAGCCCAGTTTCGATTTGGTGATAAACCAATACCGTGCTTAAGACGTTCGGTAAATTGTTAATGGCATCGATAGTGTCTGTGATGAAACCTTGGTTCTCAGTTTCAAGTACGACGATAATCTTGCCTTCAGGACTGTCACCATAGATTTCCGCATTTTCGTGTGCTTCTATCTTTTGTTTGATTTCGTCCAAATGTTCCGGCAGCACATGTACTACCAAACTTGAAATATGCACTTCATTTAGTGACATATAGCTCTCTCATTTATTTTTATTGCCTTTGGCCAACGACATTCGGCTTAGGCTGTTATATTGCTCACATTGATGGATGAAGTCGGGCACACTGAAACACAGGCGCCGCAGCCGTTACACTCATCAAGGTCTAAATTGGGTTGTGCTACTTTCCCCAGTTCTAATTTGAACTGAATTGCCATCGGGTCGCACATATCCCCACAGCTTCGGCATTCGACATTTTGTTTTGCTAAGCAGTTATCGTTGATACTTGCTTTTGCTTGCCAAGGTTGTTCTGTTTCTGGCAAGAAAAGGGGCTCAGGACAGGCGTTTGCACATTGATAGCAAAATGTGCATTCATCGATGGAAAAGTCGACCGAGGGGAATCCGCCATCACTTTTGGTTATAATCTTTGTTTCACAGGCCTCAATGCATTTACCGCAGCGAGTGCAATCGTCCGTAAACTGTTGCGGTTTAGTTAACCAAGGCAAACGTACGGCGTTGTCGGGGTGCGCTTTTCTTGCAAAGAGTCTTCTTCTGGAAAGGTCTACCACTTAGTCACCTCGAAACTTGGAACCCAAACTAAGCATAGTCCACAATTTTCATTAATAAACTGTCATTTAAACTAACGAAATTGTAGTTTTTGACATATTTGTATAAATACCTCTTAGGGGGTAAATGGTATGCAATATTGTTTTGGATCAATAAATTCCGTCGCAGGTGATCACATATTGATAAAGTTGAAAGGTAATGGGTTCATTGTACGTACAAATAGGATTGTTAATGGGCGAGGAACTCAGATTGTTTAAAAATGTGAAAAAGTCGGTGACGCGCACGATTGCGTCCGCGATGCTTCTTATTTTGCTGCTCTCAGTCGCTACGACTGGTTTTGCAATTTTTAC
Organism: Vibrio sp. Vb0349; assembly: GCF_033338975.1. Lineage (NCBI taxonomy): Bacteria > Pseudomonadati > Pseudomonadota > Gammaproteobacteria > Vibrionales > Vibrionaceae > Vibrio > Vibrio sp. Vb0349. The sequence continues at coordinate 54,556 of NZ_JAWOTS010000004.1, forward strand.
GTTAGCGTCCAGTTTGAACGATGCTGAAGCCGTCAATGTTGCTGGCTCGATGCGAATGCAAAGCTACCGTCTGGCGAATGATATTCAGGTTAAATCTGTTGACTATTCTTCACATATTGACGCATTTGAACATTCGATATATTCACCTTCAATGAAAGCGCTTCAGCATTGGTCTGTGCCAGAAGACATCACTCACGATTACTACCGTCTTATTATCAGATGGCATGAACTTAAGGCGGTGCTTAGAGGAGACAACCCGGCAGAATATCAACTCCTAGTGGCCGGTTTTGTTGAACAAATCGATGAGTTTGTATTTAAGCTGCAGAGCTTTTCGGAGCAAAAACTGATTAACTTAGCCTGGATCGGCGGGTTAGGGTTGGGTGGCATTCTTTGTGTCAGTATGTTTGTCGTTCATTTTGTGCGCCTCGAAGTTGTTCGGCCTCTGCGTGCCTTAGTTTTTGCTAGCGAGCAAATTAAAAATCGCTCATTTAATATATCGCTCAATGTATCCAGCGATAATGAAATGGGAATACTGACTCGAACCTTTAATCGGATGGCGACAGACCTTGGTAAGTTGTACCGAGGATTAGAACAAGCGGTTGATGAGAAAACACGTAAATTGCAGCATGCCAACCAGTCTTTAGAGGTGCTGTATGACTCGTCAAAAGAACTCACGGCGTCGCGTATTAATCAAGACAATTTCCAGGCGATTTTGCAGCATATCGTCAGTCTTGAGGGCATTAAAGCGGTCAAACTTGAAATCGAGCAGCTGGGAGAACCGAGCTGGATATTGATGGAAGGAGAAGAATGCTGCCAAGATTGTGATGAAGATTGCCACGGTAAAGCCCTGATGCTAGATGGTGAGCACTTGGGTTATTTATATTGGAAAGCAGGGTTACCTTGTCCGAACGAGGCTCTTATTGACAACTTCGTGCAGATTTTATCACGCGCCGTGTATTACAATCGGGCGCAGCGCCAAGCAGAACAAATTCTGCTGATGGAAGAGCGAGCCACTATTGCTCGGGAGTTGCATGATTCATTGGCTCAAGCACTCTCTTACTTAAAAATTCAGGTCGCTTTGTTAAAGAGAAGCGTAAAGAACTTGCCTGACGAAAAGGCGATCGCGCAGGCTAATCAAGTTATTGCTGAGCTAGATACGGGCTTATCTGCGGCTTATACGCAGTTACGCGAGCTACTGACGACGTTTCGTCTTACGATTAAAGAGGGCAGTTTTGGCCAAGCATTGCAAGACATGGTTGAAACGCTCAGTGAACAAACTGCTGCGGACATTACGCTAAAAAATAGACTTTCATCAACTGAACTGGATGCACATCAGCAGGTTCATTTACTACAGTTGATAAGAGAAGCGGCAATTAATGCTATCAAACATGCGCAAGCAGATAATATTCACATTCAATGTCTCGATAATGATGGAAAAGTCACAGTAACCGTTAGCGACGATGGAATAGGCTTTGAACATCAAGACGAAAAATTAAATCATTACGGTATGAGTATCATGCAAGAGCGGGCCGCTAGACTGCATGCCGATCTTCACATCGAAGCATCGATAAACAAAGGTTGTACCGTAAAATTAGAATTCCAACATAGTAAGGAAGTAAACAGTGACAGTGTGTAAAGTAATGCTGGTGGATGATCATCCACTCATGCGAAGAGGTATCCACCAGCTTTTAAGCTTTGAGCCTGAGTTTGAGGTCATTGCAGAAGCAAGTAATGGCGCGGATGCAGTAGCGAAAGCGCATGAGCTGGAACTGGATCTTGTACTTCTTGATCTTAATATGAAAGGCATGTCTGGCCTTGATACTTTGCAAGCACTGCGTGCAGATGGCTGTGAAGCCAGAATTGTCATTCTAACCGTTTCGGATAGCCCAGCAGATATAGAAGCAATAGTTCGAAGTGGTGCCGATGGCTATTTATTGAAAGACACTGAGCCTGATGAGTTGGTTGAGTTGCTAAAACAAGCGCATCAAGGGGACAAGGCATACAGCCAAGAAGTTTCTAAGTATTTGAGTGAACGTTCAGAGCAAGAGGACGTGTTTGATACACTGACCGATCGTGAATCGCAGATCTTAAGAGAGGTGGCAAGAGGTTTCCGCAACAAGCAAATTGCCGATCGTCTTTTTATCTCTGAGTCTACGGTTAAAGTACATATGAAGAGTTTACTTAAAAAGCTACAAGTTCCTTCTCGTACTGCAGCAACCGTCCTTTATCTTGAGCGCTTTGGCGACATCAAATAACATTGTTGGATTTGAATCTGTAATAATAAATAAAATCAACCAGTTATATTGATTCTGACGAATAAAAAAACCGCCTTTTAGGCGGTTTTTTTACTTGTCTGGGCGAATAGAGTACAAGTCACTGTTGTGCTTACCACACTCCAAATAGTACTGATAAGCCACTTTTTTGCTTTCAGCAATGACTCTCATGCAGTGCATTTTCCCCTGTTCAAAGTATCGAATCTCATATTCTACACTGGTATCAAGTTGCTCAGCGGCTGCCATACTTCGCCTCCATAAACCATCCAAAAAACATCCATGCAAATTATATGCCGTTATAGGGAGCGTCGTTCGGTACGTTTTTTAGCCGATAATTGCGCTCTAACTCACTTTTTTGCGGATAGCTGTGATCAAAAAGTTAATTTCAAACTCTATATATTATTAAGGTGGCAATCAATATTTGTCACACTGGTGTAAGTTTGCCGCAATACTAAGTGATACAGGTTGAGTATAGAACTTAATCAACAGAAAAGGGAATACGAATAAGTGACTAAATTAAAGGGTGTATCTAATAAGGCGCTTCGTTATGGCCTTCTATTTTGTTTCGTATTTCTGCTTGCCGGTTGTGCGAAAAAGTTTTTATACAGCAATATCGATTGGTTCGTGCTCGATTACTTAGAGGACTATATCTCGTTGCAAGGGGAACAAGAAGTCCTAGTGGAAGAGCGCTTATTACTGTTGGCAGACTGGCACAAGAAAGAGGAGTTACCATTATATATCGAACATTTAAAAGACCTTGAGAGATTAAAAGCGAGCGATATCACCTTAAATTACTTACAAAAAAATCGAGATAGAATGCGATCGCATTACGATAGAGTGGTCAGCAAAGCAGCACCAGATCTTTTTGCGTTAAGTTTGCAATTAACGAAAGAGCAAGAACGCGAGTTTTTGAGTAATGTACAAGAACACTATCAAGAGCGAAACGCAAAATATGCCGATAAGACAGAAGACGAAGTGCGTGAAATTATTCTGGATAACACTGAAGAGTGGATGGAAGAATGGCTAGGGAATCTATCAGGAAATCAGCGTCAATTAGCTCAAACATTTTCTCAGCAAGTTATTTTAAACAGCCCTTTATGGAGAGATTATCGAGCCACGGTATATCAAGAGCTCGAATACTTGTTCGACAACAAATCTAATGTTGTGACTTATCAAGATATATTTATGCGACTCTTGTTCGAGCCAGAGAGTTATTATAGTGAGCAGCTTTCTCTGAATATTGACTCTAACTTTGCATTGGTTGATCAACTGACATTAGATGTTTCTCGTTCGATGACCGATAAGCAATGGCGTCATTTTCGTGAAAAGGTTAAAGAGTGGCGAGTACTGGCAGAGGAACTTTTAGATTAAATTCATGCTTCAATGAGCGGAAGCAAAGCGCAAAAGCCTTTCTTATCAAAAAATGATTCAAAGCAAATTCTTATTGAACTAAGAGCGTAACATAGCGTGAGGTTTGATGAGGCAACGTCAGCTTATCAATGTGTGATAAGGCCTCATCGTACAAAACAATGAGAATAAATATGAAACATTTAGTTGAAAGATTTCTTCGATACGTCACGTTTGATACCCAATCCAATCCACATGTGACGCTTTGCCCAAGTTCACCTGGTCAGCTTGTGTTTGCTGAGTTACTTAAAAAAGAGATGATCGAGCTTGGTTTAAGTGACGTGACTTTGGATAAAAATGGCTATTTGATGGCTAAACTGCCAGCCAATATTGACTATGAGGTTCCTCCTATCGGCTTCATTGCCCATATGGATACCGCGCCGGATGCATCTGGCAAAAACGTAAAGCCGCAATTCATCGAAGATTACCAAGGTGGCGATATTGCATTAGGGTTGGGGGATGAAGTGTTATCTCCCGTGCAATACCCCGATTTACATCACCTACATGGCCACAATCTTATTACTACCGATGGCACTACATTACTTGGCGCGGATAACAAAGCCGGTATCGCAGAGATTCTTTCCGCGGTAGCTCTGCTACTGGAAAACCCAGACATTCCACACGGCGACATTTGTATCGGTTTTACTCCGGATGAAGAAATCGGTCGTGGTGCAGATTTGTTTAATGTTAAAAAATTTGGCGCGAAATGGGCATACACTATAGATGGTGGCCCGCAAGGTGAGTTGGAATACGAAAACTTTAATGCAGCAAACGCTGATGTAATTTTTCATGGTGTTAGCGTTCATCCAGGTACTGCAAAAGGCAAAATGGTCAATGCGATGAACTTGGCTGCGAAATTTCAAGTTCAAATGCCCCAAGATCAAACTCCGGAAACAACCGAAGGTTACGAAGGGTTCTTCCATCTAAAATCGGCAGAAATGGGCGTTGCACGAAGCGAGCTAGGTTACATTATTAGAGACTTTGACCGTCAAAGACTTGAGGATCGAAAAGCCTTTATGCAGAAACTCGTCGATGAAATGAACACGGGTTTACGCCATGGTTCTGTAGAGCTAAAAATAAAAGACAGCTATTACAATATGAGAGAAATGGTTGAGCCTTACCCTCATATCATTGAGCTGGCAAAGCAAGCGATGGAAGCGTGTGATGTGGAACCGATTATAAAACCTATTCGTGGTGGTACAGATGGTGCTCGTTTATCTTTTATGGGTTTGCCGTGCCCGAATATCTTCACCGGCGGTTTTAACTTCCACGGAATTCATGAGTTTATTTCTGTTGAAATGATGGAAAAATCAGTACTCGTTATCGTCAAAATTGCTGAGCTTACAGCGAAAAAACACAGTTAAAAGACTACGTCGAGACCTCTTGCAGATTTAATAACAAAATAGCCCAGATCTTCCTGGGCTATTTAAATATTAAGATGGAATACTAGCGCACGTCTTTGTCTTCAATTTCAATGTCTTCTAGTGGTAACCAGTCGACTTTCACACCCGCTTGATCGAACATATCTTGACTGACTTGGATTTTATCTCCCCAGCGAGATAAAAAGTCTTCAGACTGCTCAGGGCAGTGTACGTGTGAGATCCCTGTTTGAATGATCTTTGCCGCGCAGTTAGGGCAAGGAAAATGCGTTACCCAAATATCACATCCGTCTAAGTCACGTTTTGAGAACAAAATTGCGTTCTCTTCCGCGTGCAGTGTTTTAAGGTATTTCAACTCGCGCTCATCGGTGTCGACACTGTCAGAAACACCATGCGGATAGCCATTAAATCCAACAGATACAATGCGATTCTGTTTAGTAATAACGGCACCGACTTGTGTTGATGGGTCCTTACTCCAAGATGCCACTAGTTCTGCCATCTGGTAAAAGCGTTTCGCCCATTTAGAAATCATAGTCATCCTCTCTGTCGAAGGCGTTGAATTAATTGAATGATAACCCATTTATATTAAAAAAATAGTCAAAATCGGGGTCTTGAGTATGAAGGCGTCACTTTTTACCTTTTTAGCCATAAAACGTTCTTATCTTGAGCACTGAATCTCACTTTACGCCCGAATACAATACTCCCGTTAGTGTTTCCAAACTCAAATTAAAACTCGCGATCTCCTAAGGCGTATATTAAATAGTTATGATTGAGTTGTATGTATATTGCTCATTGAATACCACTGTTAACTAAATTACTTTATTTTCCTTTTGTTTCTCATGTTTACATTTAGAAACACCTTGGGCGCTTTTCAGTGAAGTTTTCAGTGGCAGCAAGGAGTAAGGTTGATAGGAATTCAACAATATCCTGTTCTATAAAGACGGTAAATACATGCAAAAGAAACCACTTGTCGCACTAATGGCGGCTACAGCAATCCTCGCTGGATGCGGGGAAGCTAATAATGCCCAAACGAAAGGTCAAGCGCCTCTCGTAGTGACTCAGGATGTCACGGTTATCGACTACCAACCGAGCAAGTCTTATATCGGTCGCATTGAAGCAGTAGAAGATACCAATATTACCGCGCAGATTTCTGGCTACTTAAAAGCTCGTCACTTTGAAGAGGGGCAAATGGTAGAAAAAGGGCAGCTCCTTTACTCTATCGAGCCATCTTCTTTTGAAGCCCAAGTCGCGAGTGCTAAAGCCGCACTTGCACAAGCTAAAGCGGCGCTAAAAAAAGCCGAATTAGATCATACTCGAGGTAAAAACTTGTTGCCTCGCGGTAGTATCTCTCAATCTGAGTTTGATGCTTTAACTGCGGCACTTCTTGGTGCGAGAGCAGAGCTAGAAGCGGCAAATGCTCAACTTAAACTTGCTGAAGTTAACCTTTCCTATACTCAAATCCGAGCACCTTTTAGCGGACGTATTAGTGATACCAAAGTGAGTACGGGTGATCTGGTTTCTCCATCATCTGGCGTGCTGACGACATTGGTGAGCTTAGACCCAGTGCATACTTCATTTAGTGTGAGTGAGCGCGAGCGTTTAGCTATGGGTATGGATCAAGTAAAAGGTGATGGCTCGGCTGAATCAAACCGCGTTGAAGTTCAGCTTGAACTGGAAAATGGACAGTTTTTTGAGCATCTCGGTAAGCTTGATTTCTTAGGTAATCGTATTGACACCAAAACGGGTACGATTGCTATGCGCGCGCTAGTGCCAAACCCAGAGCAGAAGTTGCTTCCGGGTCAACACATCAAAGTGAACTTGAGAGATAAGAACACGAAAGACGTTATTGTTATTCCACGACGTGCCGTTCAGACTGACTTAGAAGGTGACTTTGTGATGGTGATGGCTGAGGGAAATGTGGCAGAGCGTCGTAACGTCGAGCTTGGCCCTCAGGTTGAACAAGGCATTATCATTCGAGAAGGGCTCGATCAGGAAGATACGGTTATTACACAAGGCCTACAACGTGTGCGTAATGGTGTAGAAGTGCGCCTTCAAGCACCTGCTGAAGACAAGCAGTAGGGGGCACTATGTTAAGTCGTTTCTTTATTCAGAGACCTAAATTCGCGCTGGTTATTTCGATCATATTAACGCTAGCCGGCGCGATCTCACTGGCGATTTTGCCAGTGGCTGAGTATCCACAGATAAGCCCGCCATCAGTAAGCGTTTCGGCTTACTACACTGGCGCGAGTGCGGAAGTTGTCGAGCAGGCCATTGCGGACCCCATAGAGACCTCAGTCAACGGCGTTGAGGATATGATATACATGTCTTCAAAGAGCGCGAACGATGGCTCTTATAGCCTAAACGTCACGTTCGATGTCGGCACCGATCCAGATATGGCGCAAGTTAACGTGCAAAACCGCGTGTCACAGATTGAGTCAAAACTGCCTCAAGAAGTTCGCATGGTTGGTGTGACGGTGAAAAAGCGTTCACCTGACTTGCTGATGGTGCTTAACTTCTATTCACCTGATGGCAAATACGATGATCAGTTCTTGATTAACTACATTAACTTGAATGTAAAAGATCAGTTGGCTCGTGCGAAAGGTATCAGTGAAGTTAACGTGATTGGTGGTGGCGAATATGCAATGCGTGTTTGGTTAGATCCTGAAAAAATGGCCAACCTTAAGCTAACCACGTCAGACGTATACGCCGCTTTGGCTGAACAGAACGTTCAAGTTGCGGCAGGGCGTGTAGGTGCAGCACCATACAACAATCCGCAAGAAGTTCAGTTTAACCTTGTGACCAAAGGTCGCTTGGAAAGCGTGAGTGAGTTTGAGAACGTAGTCCTTCGAGCTAATCCCAATGGCTCTACGGTTTATCTGAAAGATGTTGCTCGCGTTGAACTAGGCAAAAAGTTCTACGATGGTAACGGTAAGTTCCGTGGCCAGGACGCGTCAATCGTTGCGTTGTCTCTTCAATCGGATGCGAATGCGTTAGAAAGTGGTCAGGCCGTCATGGAGCTCCTTGAAGGCTTGAGCAAAAACTTCCCAGAGGGAATGGAATACGAGACCAGCTACGATACAACCGTGTTCGTATCTGAATCGATCAAAGGGGTAGTAAAAACACTGATTGAAGCGATTCTATTGGTGATTGCTGTAACTTACTTGTTCTTGGGTAGTGCGCGTGCAACGTTGATTCCTGTTGTCGCGATCCCCGTTTCTCTGATTGGTACGTTTGCCATCATGCAGGCAACGGGCTTCACCATTAATACGGTTACTTTGTTTGGCTTGATCCTTGCGATTGGTATCGTGGTGGACGATGCGATTCTGGTTATCGAAAACGTCGATACTACCATGGCGAAAGACCCAACCATTTCACCGCGTAAAGCGACGTTGCTAGCGATGAAAGAAGTCACGGGACCAATCATCACGTCGACCTTGGTTCTACTTGCGGTATTCATACCCGTCGCCATGCTGCCAGGTATCACCGGTATCATGTATCGCCAGTTCGCTTTGACCATCTGTATTTCGGTTGTGATTTCATCCATCAATGCATTGACGCTGTCCCCAGCACTTTGTTCTCTGGTATTGAAGCAGGGTGGGGGCAATACCGCTAACTGGTTCCAGGCTTTCAACCGAGGCTTAGAGCGCATCACTACGCGTTATGGCCAGATCGCTGGTTTCTTGGTGAAGAAGTCTTTACTGCTCGTGACGTTCTTTATAGTTGCTATCGCAGCGGTCACTTTCTTTGCGAAAACCACCTCTACAGCGTTTGTTCCTCAAGAAGATAAAGGCATTTTGCTGGTTAACGTACAGCTACCAGATTCAGCCTCTTTATCACGTACTGAAGAAGTCACCAATGATTTAATGAAAATGATCGGTGAAGAACCTGGTGTGGATGGTGTGACGGTTGCGAACGGTTACTCGTTTATGACAGGCGCAGCAGCATCAAACGGTGCTTCTGTATTTATCAAATTGCATGACTGGGATACTCGTAACTCGCTGCAAGGAGAGCACTCTGCTAATGCTATCGCGGCACGTATTAACGGTCGAGCGGCGACAGAGTTACCTCAAGCGGTTGTTTTTGCGATGGGACCACCAGCGGTTCCTGGTATGGGCGCTGCGTCTGGTTTTGAGTTTGTGCTTGAAGACACGCTAGGGCGAAGTCGTACCGACTTGTCGATGGTCATGGGAGAAATGATCCAAGCGGCTAACCAAGCGCCTGAAATTGCCTACACGTTTAGCACGTTCCGCGCGAATGTTCCGCACTACTACGTTGATATCGATCGTGAGAAAGCGCAGCAATTAGGTATTTCGCTGTCGTCTATTTTCCAAACCTTGCAAGGCAACTTAGGTTCGCTTTATGTGAATGACTTCACCATGTTTGGTAAGAACTTCCGCGTAACCATGCAAGCTGATAGCCAGCACCGTAGCAGCATGGAAGATCTAGAGCGTTTCCATGTTCGTTCTTCGAACGGTGATATGGTCCCGTTAAGTACGCTAGTGAGCTACGAGCAAGTGTTTGAGCCTGATGTGGCGTGGCGTTACAACATGTACCGCAGTGCTATCATTCAAGGCCAACCAGCTCCGGGTTACTCTAGTGGTGATGCGATTGCAGCAATGGAACGCGTTGCTGCTGAAGTTCTTCCGCAAGGGTACACGTATGAATGGACAGGTATGGCTTATCAGGAAGTGCTCGCGGGTAACCAAGCCATTTATGCGTTTGCGCTGGCTTTGATCTTCATTTACTTGTTTATGGTGGCTCAGTATGAGAGTTGGAGTATTCCACTGGCTATTATCTTGGTGGTCCCAGTAGCAACGTTAGGTTCCTTCCTTGCGTTGAATCTAACTGGCACGCCGCTTAACTTGTATGCCCAAATTGGTCTTGTCTTGCTCATAGCCTTGGCGGCGAAAAACGCAATTTTGATTGTGGAGTTCGCCAAGCAAGAGCGAGAAGAAAAAGATGCTGATATCGATAGTGCAGCGGTTAAAGGAGGCACTTTACGTTTCCGCGCTGTGAATATGACATCTTGGTCATTTATTTTGGGTATCTTCCCGCTTATCTTTGCCGCTGGCGCGGGGCACGTGAGTCAAAACTCACTCGGCGTGTCGCTGATTGGTGGTCTATTGTGTGTGCTTCTAGCAGGTACATTCTTGATCCCAGGCTTCTACGCTCTGGTGCAAAGACAGCGTGAGAAAGTTCATGGTGGCAACACCAAGCTGGTTCCTCTTGATGATGAATAATCACATCCGAAGTGCGCAGTAAGCACGAAGTGACAATTGAAAAAAAGCCCGAAGCAATGATTGCCTCGGGCTTTCTATTTTGAAAAAGGGTTATTTTAGCGCAGTTTTGAATTGTGCAACGGCTTCATCCATATCATGAGCTTGAGCAGAGACAGAGTTCACTTCATGCAAGCATTCCTGAGCGGATTGCATGTTATTCTCAGATATTGCGTTTAGCTCGGTGATTGAACCGCTAACTTGGTTCATCACGATACCTTGTTCTTCAATTGCTGAAGCTATGCGCTCCGAATTACCTTGAATTGAATGCATGTCAGTGATGATCTGCTGTAGGCTAGAATCCAGTTTTTCAGAAGCATTAAGTGTTTGTTGCCCTTGATCGTTACATTGATCAATATCAGCAACAACTGTCGACATTTGAGTTTGAATATCTGCAACGACCCGCGTGATTTCCTCTGTGGATTGATGAGTTCGGCTAGCTAGGGCGCGTACTTCATCGGCAACAACTGCAAACCCGCGGCCTTGTTCGCCTGCTCGCGCGGCTTCAATTGCTGCGTTGAGAGCTAGTAGGTTGGTTTGCTCTGCTATTTCTTGGATGATGTTCACGGCACCACCAATTTTATCTACATGCTGATTCAGCGAGCCAATCGACTGCTGGCTGTTTGATAAAATCGTGGTTAGTTGACCGATGTTGGTTACCGTCGCCTCAACAACTCCTCGACCTTGTTCGGCATTATTCGCTGCCTGATGTACGCCTTCTACCGCAACTGATGTGCTTTCAGAGATTTCACCTATTGTGGCAACCATTTGCTGAACTGCCGTCGCCATTGATGCAGTGTGGTCAGTTTGAGTGTGGAATTGCTCCATAACGCCTTCTAACTCACGATGCATATTATCGGTACTTGCAGTGAGTTGCGCCGATTTTTCTTGGGTACTACTAATTAGATGCTCAAGCTTATCCAATAGGTCATTGAGGTGATGACTGATATCAAATAGCTCGTCTTGACCTTTCAAATCAGATCGAAGTCCCATGTTGTTCGTTTCGCTGATACTTCGAATGGTGCCAAGTAAGCTATTCACTCGCGTATTGATTGAACGTGAAATTTGCCAAATCAATGCGAAAATAACGACTAAGATCAGAGCTGTAATGACCTGCTTGATGGTCGACATTTGTTCATCACGTTGTGCGGCAGCAGAGCTAAGGGCTGTGGAAAAGGTTTCAAATTGCTCTTCTACGGCATGAGATAATGCGCGAGTTTCACCGAGTAGGCCTTTGTCATAAGCAACCCCAACAACTTGCTTTTGGGCCGCCAATTGCTTACCTGTTTTGATAAGCTCCGGAGCATATTGCCCCTCAAGCAAGTCACTATTGAATAGTCCTGCTTTTACCGCAGAGTCAAAACGGACTAATGCCAATAACTGCTGGTGGTCTGAACGTTGTTTAGCTTCTAATAGTGCTTGTTCGTAACCGGCGAGAAGCCCACTCTTTGAATCAAGCCCGTATCGTTGGTAAGCGCTGACCAGATTCTGAAAGCCCCTTTGGTATGCGAGCAAGTCTTGCTTAAATTGTTGACTGGAAGGTAATTCATTACTCTTGAGTATGTTCGCAAGCTCTTTTTCTGTGTCTATAAACTTGTCAACATTGGCGTCAAACTTATTTAGATATTTGTCATTACTACGCAGTAGGAAATCTTTTTCATTTCTGCGTAAGTTGAGTAAGCGTATTTCTAGATCACCAACGAGTTTGATGGCGTGATTAAGATCATTGCTCTTATTTTCAAAATGGGATGACGTACCCAAAAGGGCCACGATGCCTAAAATGGCGATAACTCCGAGGAAGTAGAGTTTTTGCCTAATAGTCATATTGTTGTTTCCTGAATAAGTAACTAAAAAGAGAAATCCAATGAGATTTCCAAGGGCTAGCAAACGTTGTTCAACTAACATGTCGAGAAAACGACATGCACTAATACAGCACTTTTTTACGTTGCTGTTTTTTCGCTCCGTGCTTGTTTTTTGTATCAAGTCGTCGGCGTTGAGAAGCGCGGGTTGGTTTCGTTTTAATACGCTTCTTCTCCTGTAAAGCGGCAGCTTTTATCAATGCTTGAAGCCGATTTAGGGCGTCTTCCTTATTTTGTTCTTGTGTCCGAAATTGTTGCGCTTTGATGATGATCACGCCATCTTTACGTATACGACTATCAGAAAGTGCAAGTAATCGCTCTTTGTAAAAGTCAGGTAAGCTTGAATGCCGGATATCAAAGCGCAGGTGTATAGCGGACGCTACCTTGTTAACGTTCTGGCCACCATTTCCTTGAGCTCTAATTGGGGATAATTGAATTTCCCACTCTTGAATTGTGACGGAGTTCGAAATTTTGAGCATGATAAGTAAATGCCGGTAAGGACGATTGAAAGAGCTGATAAATTAACATTACAGATGCACAAATAGAAGAAAAGACATGAGCACGATTGATTTTAGACCCTATGAGGGATTCATATTTGATATGGATGGTACTCTAATCGATACCATGCCAGCCCACTTGGCAGCTTGGCAAGCAACTGCTGAGCGTTTTGATTTTCCGTTTTGTCAGGAGTGGTTTCACAGTTTAGGAGGGATGCCGAGCTTTAAAATTGTTGAGGAACTAAATCGTGTGCATGAGCTTTCATTAGATCCTAAAACTGTCGCGACATTTAAAATGGAAACATTCGCTGCTATCGAGCTTCATGTTGACGTTATTCCTTGCACGAACATCGTGTTAGAGGAATATTTAGGCCATAAGAAAATTGCAGTCGGGACTGGCAGCCAACGAGAAAGTGCCATGCGCTTATTAAGCCATGCAGGTTTATTAGACAAGTTGGATGTTGTAGTAACCGCGAGTGATGTAGAGAACCATAAACCCTTTCCAGATACTTTTTTGGTGGCCGCGGAACAACTCGACTTGGAGGCGTCACAGTGTCTTGTGTTCGAGGATACTGAGTTGGGGAAGCGAGCGGCGCATGCAGCTGGTATGGATTGTGTTATGGTGCAAGATAATGAGTTGATCTTTTTCCCAAAACCATAGTGGCAATATCCCTTAATATGAGATCAAAATGGGGTGCAAATGCACCCCATAAATTTTTGCCACATCATCGATCATGAATCATAGATGCTTATTCTGGTTGAACTAGCTCTTGGTATTCAAATGAAGGTACTACAACTTCTACGCGACGGTTTTTCTCACGACCTTCGCGAGTGCTGTTGTCAGCAACTGGGTTTTCTTCACCCATACCTTTGACTGTCAAACGATCTGAACCAATGCCAGCTGCGGTTAGGTAATCAGCAACAGATTGAGCACGACGCTCAGACAGTTTTTGGTTGTATGCCGCAGGGCCTGAGCTATCTGTGTAACCAGTAATCTCTACTTGAGCTTGAGGATATTCGTTCAAGAATGAAACAAAGTTGTCCAGACGTTCAGAAACGGACTCTGTTAACTTAGCACTATCGAATTCAAACGTACCTGTACCGTACTCTTCTTTGTGCACCTTGCTCATCATCACTGGTTCTGGATCTGGCTCGATCACTTCTTCCGTTACAACTGCTGCAACAACTGGAGCTGCTGCGAATTTGTAGTTAACACCGATACCAAAGAAGTTAGCATCCATGTCGTCCCACACGTCGTCAGACATGTCTTGGTAACGTTGGTATTCAGCGCGAACACTCCAGTTTCTATCGATCGAGTATTCAGCACCCAAAGAACCTGTTGGGACAAAGTCTGTTTCGTCATCAGACATCATGTAAGCACCACCGATCTTAGCAAATAGATTCCAAGAGTCGTTTAAGTGCCAGTTGAATTTAGGTGCAAGTGTTAAAGCCGTTAGATTGCCGTCAATCGTATTAATCGTATTAGCCCCTGACCTAGAGTTTCCTTCATAGTCGCCTAAGAAGTCTACGCCGTACTCTAGCCCGATGATATCGGTAAAGTCATAACCGATATGTAGTCCTGCACCGAACGCTTCATCATCACAAGGGCTATTTAGATAGCAAGCGTCGTCAAGTGTAGTCATGCCCACTTTGCCCCCGATGTACATTTCAGCTTGAGCAGAGTTTAAAAGCGCGCTACTACCAGCTACCACTGCTGCTACTGCAATTGCTACTTTGTTCATAATGTTTCCTTGTATTGATTGCATATTAACTTCTACTTCGTTTTATCAAAAAATTAGAAAAAACCAGCGTTTATAAGAAATTAGTTTAATATTCTAATCATTTCATATCAAGCAACAATATATTTGAACTTGATCAACATTTACTACCCAAAAATACCTCACAAACTTCTGATATTTCTTACATTGTAGTAAAGATTTTTTGGTGCATAAGAAAATTGATGATTATTTTGAACTTTTTTTCGTAAACTTTACTTTACATTGTGCGCGGTGGTTAACAGGTGGTTTTTATTTGCATTTATTTGCAAAAACTGATTGCAAGTCTACGCCTAAGCCGATAAGTTACTTAAACGCTAGACAGAAAATGACCACAGCCCTTGATGCTGCTCGCTTTGTGAACAATGTTGCAATGAGTTCAGTTGGTAAAAATGGGGTCGGAAATAAAACCAGGAAGTAGAAGTAATGTTTCAAACTGATGATGTAAGAATAAATAGAGTAAAAGAGTTATTGCCACCTGTTGCAGTATTAGAGAAGTTCCCAGCGACTGAAACCGCTTCTTCGACCACTTTTGATTGCCGTAACGCCATTCACAATATTCTTGAAGGAAAAGACGATCGATTACTCGTGATCGTTGGCCCGTGTTCTATTCACGATCCGGCTGCCGCGGTTGAGTACGGCAAAAAGCTAAAAGTACTACGTGATGAACTGGGCGAGCAGCTTGAAGTTGTTATGCGAGTTTATTTTGAAAAGCCGCGTACGACCGTTGGTTGGAAAGGCCTTATCAATGACCCTTACTTAAATGACACCTATAAGCTAAATGATGGTCTACGTATCGGACGTAAACTTCTTCTTGATCTGACCGATATGGGCTTGCCAACGGCAAGTGAATTCTTAGATATGATCACACCTCAGTACGTGGCGGATTTGATCAGTTGGGGCGCTATCGGTGCTCGTACGACAGAATCTCAGGTTCACCGCGAGCTAGCTTCTGGTCTTTCTTGTCCTGTAGGTTTCAAAAACGGTACTGACGGGAATATTAAAATAGCGAGCGACGCGATTCGTTCTGCAAGCGCTTCCCATCACTTCCTTTCAGTAACAAAATACGGTCATTCCGCGATCGTAGAAACCGCTGGTAATCCAGACTGCCATATTATTCTACGTGGCGGTAAAGAACCAAACTACAGTGCAGCACATGTAGCTCAAATTAAAGATGAGCTGGACACTGCAGGTCTGCCGAAAAAAGTGATGATTGATTTTAGCCATGCTAACAGCTCGAAGCAGTTCAAGCGTCAAATGCTGGTGTCTGATGATGTATCCGAGCAAATCTCTGGTGGCGAAGAAGCCATTTTTGGAGTGATGATCGAGTCTCATTTAGTTGAAGGTCGCCAAGACTTAGTGGATGGTAAAGCAGCCACTTATGGTCAGTCGATCACTGATGCATGTATTGGCTGGGAAGACACGGAAACGGTACTTCGTCAGCTTTCTGATGCAGTAAAAGCGCGCCGCAACAAGTAAGCTCAACAGAAAAACTTTTTAAAAGCGAAAAGTGAATAGTGAAGAGCCAGAGGTACTATGCCTCTGGCTCTTTTTGTTGAGAATTACTCTCATATCTTTCTATTGTTTCTGCTTTCCTATATGTTATCTGTATACGTTGTAACCAAAAGGAATTTGGAATTGAATCGTAATGTATGGCTTCTATCCCTCTGCCAAGCCTTATTAATGACAGGGAATATTTTACTCATATCTGTTATTGCCCTTATTGGCAAAACACTTGCGCCGTCATCAAGTTTTATCACATTACCAGTTGCACTGCAGTTTTTGGGACTGATGGCCGCGACAATTCCTGCGTCGCTAATTATGGGCAAGTTAGGGCGTCGCCTTGGTTTTAGCCTTGGTAATGTCATTGGCATTTTGGGTGCTAGTCTAGCGACGTATGCATTAAGTCAACAAAACTTCTATCTGTTCTGCATGTCTACGTTTTTGCTTGGTGTTGGTATAGGTTTCGGTACTCTATACAGGTTTGCTGCCATTGAAGTGTGTGAAGAGTCGGCAAGGCATAGGGCGATTTCGATATCTATGGCGGGTGGGGTGTTAGCGGCGATCCTTGGGCCTAATTTGGCCGTGTACTCGCAGCAGTGGTCAGATGATGGCTTATACATTAGTGCATTTGCTGTGCTTGTCGTGCTTTATATAACCGCGTTGGTTGTGCTACAAACCATTCGTTTTCCACCTGCACACACGCAGGCGCTACACGCTAAGGCGGATAAGCTGAGACTGATTATTCGTCGACCTAATTTCATGCTGGCCGTTATCGCGGCAATGGTTGCGTACGCGGTGATGAACATTTTAATGACAGCAACTCCTTTAGCGATGATTGGTTGTGGCTTTGATTTTGATAAAGCGGCGGGAGTGATCGAATGGCACGTGTTGGGTATGTTTGCACCTGCGTTTGTCACGGGCCGTCTGATAGAGCGGTTTGGCGCTAAGAATATGATTTTGGCGGGTGGGTTGCTATTTGTTGCTTGCATTGGAATTAATATACATGGAGTGTCTATCTGGCATTTTAGTCTTGCTTTAATCCTGTTAGGAATAGGGTGGAACTTTATGTTTATCGCAGCAACCGGGCTGTTTAGTCAAAGCTATGAAGCGAAAAACAGAAGCAAGGCTCAAGCGTTTAATGAATTCTTCGTGTTCAGTTGTGTCACCATCACCGCATTACTATCTGGTTGGCTTGAGTCTACCGTAGGTTGGCAGAATCTTAATTTGTATGTTCTTCCATTTGTGTTACTCGTTATCGCGATGTTTGCGTTAAAAACGAATAAAAAGCCAGAATCACAAACCGCTTAATTAAGTCTTAATATATAACCCGGCCTATCGTGTCGGGTTTGTTTATTAGCTCAAATCAACAATCTCTTCTTTATGTTTTTATCGATAATGTGAATTCCCACAATAAAAATGTCGATTTGATAAGACTTTTTATCTAACTTTTTGTAATAAAAATAAAAATCCTGTATATATCTTGCCGAAAATCAATAAAAACTAAAGAAGTTTCGTCTATGTCAGCCAATATTTCTCATAAAGCTCAAGAAACTCTCGTGAGGGAGTCTGAGGAACTCGTCTCAACAACGAACTTACAAGGTGTTATTACATATTGTAATGAAGCCTTTTGCCGCGTTGCTGAATACACTCACGAAGAACTTGTCGGTCAGAACCACAATATAGTTCGTCATAATGATATGCCTAAAGCCGCTTTCGGTGATATGTGGGCACGCCTTAAACAAGGTAAAGCCTGGCGTGGAATGGTTAAGAATGCCACTAAGTCTGGCGGTTACTATTGGGTTGATGCTTATGTCACCCCTATCTACGAAGACAACCATGTTGTTGGGTATCAATCAGTGCGCGTGAAACCAAAGCGAGAGTGGGTTGATATTGCGACAAAAGCCTACAAAAGCATGCGTGCTGCAGAGAAGTCTGGCCGAACTTGGTCGTTGAAAATCAATGAAACCATTCGCTATGCGATTCTACTTGGTGCACTAACCGCACCTGCAACCGCATATGCGTTGTCTGTTGAAGGGCCGTTGGCTTGGCTTGCAAGTGCGTTACCTGCAAGTGTTCTAGCTCTGTTATTCCGCCAAGAGTTAATTGATACACCTCAGCAACTTAAAAAGTTACAAAAGCAATATGACAGCGTAAGTCGCTTGATCTATTCCGGTAACACGGCATTTTCGATTGCCGATTTCCATATCAAAATGCTATCCGCAAGAATTCGAACCGTGTTAGGAAGAATGACTGACTCCGCATTGCCTTTACAGCATTGCGCCGAAGAGCTTAGTCAAACAACGGCAGAAGTCTCGGCTGCATTAAATCAGCAAAATACCGATATTCATCGTGTGCGAGATGCTACCCAAGAGGTGGAGTTGTCGGCAAATTCGGTTTCTTCGAGTACCAATGATGCCCATATGTTGATTGATGATACATTGAAGTCATGCTTGATGGCGAAGGAGACCATTGATCAAACGCACACCAATCTAGCGCAATTAAGCCTTCAAGCTGAAAAAGCGACGGAAACGACGTATCAACTGAGTGATCAGGCGCAGAAGGTGAACCATTTGATGGAAGAGATTGGTGGGATCGCAGAGCAAACCAATTTACTGGCACTTAACGCGGCGATTGAAGCAGCAAGGGCAGGGGAGCAAGGTCGTGGTTTTGCTGTTGTAGCTGATGAGGTCCGCGCGCTTTCTGGGCGTACATCCAATGCAACTGAACAAATCCAAGCTTCTATCTCCACTATGTTGGCAACGATTCAAAGTTGGCAGAAAGATATTCTGGCAAACAAAGAGCAAACCGATGCCTGCTCTCAAGTAGCAGAACAAAGCGCGTTGCGTTTGTCTGAAGTTGAACAGATGATGCAAACCATGAGTGGGCTGATGGTTGATGTAGCAGAAGCGGCGAATAACCAGTTAAAGCTATCTAGTGATGTAAACCAGCACATTCATTCTATCGCTTCGACCGCAGAACAAAACTTGGCAGCAACACATTCAGTTGAGCAAAATAGCCGACAGTTGAAAGACCAAGTACAAGATTTCTATCAGCTCGCACTTCGATTTGAAGACAAATAGTCGTAACGAAAGTTGTGATGTTTATGCCCTGGCTGCGTTTATGCGAATAGGAGCCAGATAAAAGAAAGCCCCGCCATTGCTGGTGGGGCTTTTCAGTTTTCACATTCGCAATAGAGAAAACTGACTATCTTTTTACTGCAATTACGCGAATAGCTCTTTTGCTGTGTTCACTACGTTTTCAGTCGTGAAGCCAAACATTTTGAATAGTTCGCCAGCTGGTGCAGATTCACCGAATGAAGTCATACCGATGATGCGACCGTCGAAGCCTACGTACTTGTACCAGAAGTCAGCAATACCTGCTTCAATTGCGATACGTGCTGTTACGTCTGATGGCAGTACAGCTTCACGGTAAGCGGCGTCTTGTTTGTCAAATGCATCTGTTGATGGCATTGAAACAACGCGTACTTTCTTACCTTCAGCAGTTAGCTGTGCTGCTGCTTCTACTGCTAGTTCAACTTCAGAACCTGTTGCGATAAGGATTAGCTCTGGCTTGCCTTCGCAATCTTTCAGAATGTAAGCACCTTTCGCGATGTCTGCTACTTGTTCTGCTGTGCGCTCTTGTTGCGCAAGGTTTTGACGAGAGAAGATAAGTGCTGTCGGTGCATCTTTACGTTCAATCGCTAGTTTCCAAGCTACAGCGGACTCAACTTGGTCACATGGACGCCATGTGCTCATGTTTGGTGTTAGGCGTAGCGATGCCATTTGCTCAACTGGTTGGTGAGTTGGACCATCTTCGCCAAGACCGATAGAGTCATGCGTGTACACTTGGATGTTCTGAATTTTCATCAGCGCAGCCATACGCATTGCGTTACGTGCGTACTCCATGAACATTAGGAATGTTGCGCCGTAAGGAACGAAACCACCATGTAGCGCGATACCGTTCATGATCGCTGTCATACCGAATTCACGTACGCCGTAGTGGATGTAGTTACCAGAGAAGTCGCTTGCTTCTAGAGACTTAGAACCAGACCACATGGTTAGGTTAGAAGGTGCTAGGTCAGCAGAGCCACCCATGAACTCTGGTAGTAGAGCACCAAATGCTTCTAGAGCATTTTGAGACGCTTTACGTGATGCAATGTTTGCTGGGTTAGCTTGAAGATCAGCAATGATTTGGCTTGCTTTCTCTTCCCACTGTGCAGGAAGCTCACCGTTTACGCGGCGTTTAAATTCAGCTGCCAGCTCAGGGTACGCTGCTTCATAAGCTGCAAATTTCTCGTTCCACGCTGCTTCCTTAGCTGCGCCTGTTTCTTTCGCTGACCATTCTGCGTAGACTTCTTGCGGAATTTCAAAAGGACCGTGCTCCCAACCTAGTTCTTTGCGTGTTGCTGCGATTTCTTCTGCACCTAGTGGCGCACCGTGACAATCGTGTGAACCAGATTTGTTTGGTGAACCAAAACCGATGATAGTCTTAGTACAGATAAGTGTAGGACGTGGATCCGCTTTCGCCGCTTCAATTGCTGCGTTGATTGCGTCAGCATCGTGACCATCGACTGCAGGGATTACGTGCCAACCGTAAGCTTCGAAACGCTTAGGTGTGTCGTCAGAGAACCAACCTTCAACGTGACCGTCGATAGAGATGCCGTTGTCATCCCAGAACGCGATCAGCTTGCCTAGACCAAGAGTACCTGCAAGAGAGCATGCCTCGTGCGAAATACCTTCCATCAGACAGCCGTCGCCCATGAACACGTAAGTGAAGTGGTCAACGATGTCGTGGCCTTCTTTGTTGAATTGCGCTGCTAGCGCTTTTTCAGCTAGAGCCATACCAACCGCGTTAGTGATGCCTTGACCTAGCGGACCCGTTGTGGTCTCGATACCTGGCGCGTAACCATACTCTGGGTGACCAGGAGTTTTAGAGTGAAGCTGACGGAAGTTTTTCAGATCGTCGATAGACAACTCGTAACCTGCAAGGTGCAGTAGAGAGTAAATCAGCATTGAGCCATGGCCGTTAGACAGTACGAAACGGTCGCGGTCTGCCCACTCAGGGTTTGATGGGTTGTGGTTTAGATGAGAGCGCCAAAGAACTTCAGCGATGTCAGCCATACCCATAGGTGCACCTGGGTGACCAGAGTTAGCTTGTTGAACACCATCCATGCTTAGCGCACGGATTGCATTTGCTAGATGTTTACGATCCATAGTGATTACTTCTCGATATTTGATTTAAATAGAGGGAACTCGCCGAAACAAGTTCAAATAGAATTTTTTGAAAATAGTGCTGATGGTAAAAGCGAGTAGACGGGCTACTCGCTTTTGGTAAGCAATTAAAGCTTAGCTTCGATCATCGCTTCTAGTTTGCCTTGGTCAACGGCGAAGTTGCGGATACCTTCAGCCAGCTTCTCAACAGCCATTGGGTCTTGGTTATGTTCCCATAGGAACTCTGCGTGAGTCATTGGTGCTGGACGCTCAGCTGCGCCTTTAGAATCAACTAGTTTCTCAACTACTTCACCTTCAGCTGCTTCTAGTTCTGCAAGTAGAGCAGGAGCGATAGTTAGACGGTCACAACCAGCTAGTTCTAAGATCTCACCGATATTACGGAAGCTTGCGCCCATAACTACAGTTTTGTAGCCGTATTCTTTGTAGTAGTTGTAGATCTTAGTTACAGATAGTACGCCTGGATCTTCTTGAGCTTCGAAGTCACGGCCTTCTTTCGCTTTGTACCAGTCCATGATACGACCAACGAATGGCGAGATTAGGAATACACCCGCTTCTGCACAAGCACGTGCTTGAGCGAACGAGAATAGAAGCGTTAGGTTACAGTTGATGCCTTCTTTTTCTAGGATCTCAGCTGCGCGAATGCCTTCCCAAGTTGAAGCCAGTTTGATAAGGATACGGTCGTTAGTGATGCCAGCATCGTTGTACATTTTCACTAGTTGACGAGCTTTCGCTACGCTGCCTTCCATATCGTAAGATAGACGAGCGTCTACTTCTGTAGAGATACGACCTGGGATAGTTTTTAGGATTTCTTTACCGATGTTTACTGCAAGCATGTCACAAGTATCTTGAACTTGTTGAGCTTTGTCGTTGCTCTGTGCTTTAGCGTATTCGATTGAAGCATCGATTAGAGGTGCGTACTCTGCGATTTGAGCGGCTTTAAGGATAAGAGAAGGGTTAGTTGTTGCGTCTTCTGGCTGATACTTTTTAATTGCATCAATCTCGCCAGTGTCTGCTACTACAGTCGTTAGTTTACGAAGTTGCTCTAACTTGTTGCTCATAATCGATCATCCTATTTAAATGGGCTTAAGCGTGATTTTTGTTATCACAGCTTGTGCATTTGCAAGCGAGTTAGCTAACCGTCTCATCGCATTTAATGAGACATCTGCTCAGCCAACTACGGAAAATTTCGTTACCGAACAAATGCTATGAACATTTGATCGATAGCTGAGTAAATGATGTGTCCATATTTATCCTATCTATGCTGAAAGTCAATCGCTGAAATGGACTTATAGTGAACTTCATCAACGTTTTTTTACTGTGTGTTTAGTGGTTAACCCAAATAAACGTTTGCCCTTATTGTTCAAAGCTTGAGCGTTGTCCAAGAGGGTAAAAAATTGTAGTGAGAAAATGTTATTGCGATGAGCAAATGTAGCGTTTAAATTGATAAAGAACATATGCTAAGTCAATGAGCATATGTTCACTTATTGCATACAATATCGATCCTCTTAAAGGGCGAGAGAAACCATGAGCAGTTCTAATCAAGATATTTCCATTGAAAACACGGATTTGTTGACAGAGATTTCCGTCGCGTATTATCAAGACGGTGCGACTCAGGAAGAGATATCGAGAAAATTTGCCATATCACGCGCAAAGGTCGGGCGAATGCTCAAGCAGGCGCGTGATGAAGGCATTGTTGAAATTACCGTTAAATACCATCCGGTGTTCAGCGCCAAGATTGAACAACGTTTGATCGAGCGATTCGGCGTTAAGCGCGCGCTTGTTGCTCTTGATCAACCGAATGAAGAAGCGCAACGACTACAGGTATCGGGATTGGTGTCCAATTATCTCACTAGCACGCTCAAAAACGGCATGGTGGTGACGGTCGGACAAGGGCGCAACGTATCGTCCGTCGCTCACCATATAGGTGTTATTACGCCGCGTGACTGTAAATTTGTGTGTGGTATTGGTGGTATTCACCCGCGTGGCGGTATGTATAACGCCGACCATATTTGTCGTCAGTTGGCGAAGAAGTATGGGGGAACCTCTGAAACCCTTTATGCGCCGGCATACGCAGAAAATAGAGAACAGAAGTTGGCCTTCATGCAAAATGCAACCGTGAAACAAACGCTCGACCTAGCGCGTAAAGCCGATGTCGCTTTGGTTGGTATTGGTGACATGAGCGAAAACAGTTACATGGTCGACTTAGGTTGGTTTACGCCTGATGAAGTGGTTCAGTCGAGACTTCAACAAGGTGTGGTAGGGGATTTTGCAGGTTATGACTTCTTTGATATTCACGGTAATGTAGCGAACACGGTAATGAGTGACCGAGTAATTGGACTTGGTATTGAAGAGTTTCGGCCGATCTCGGAAGTTATTGCGATCGCAGCTGAGAACAGCAAGCCACTCGCTCTACTCGGAGCATTAAGAACTGGAGCGATAGACGTGATCGCCACGAGCGTTAGCAACGCATTAACCGTGCTCAACTTAGATGAGCAAATGCACGGTAACGCGACATCTGAACGCTAACGGAAATAGTCGGCTTTTGATGTAGTCAGGCTATGAGGAGGGACAAATCACTCATAGCCAGTTTCTATTTCGAAATGATAAGTTTGGTTTAGAAGCTGCGTTTAGTTTATTGGAACACATCATCTTTAGATAAACGTAAGATACTATGTTAAACAGACACTTGTCTTAACGCTCGATAGGTAGAGAGTGGTCTGCACCCCATTCGGTCCAAGAACCGTCGTACACCGACAGGTTGTCCAGACCAATTTGATACGCCGCGAGTAATAAAATGCATGCGGTTACACCGGAACCGCAACTAAAAATAATCGAATTGTCACTATCTATCGTTAGTGCGCTAAATATCTGTTGCAACTCTGAATTTGGTTTAATGTGACCGTTGGTCAAGAGTTCTTGAAACGGTAAGCAAACCGAATTTGGAATGTGCCCACTACGTAGACCTTCTCGTGGCTCAGGCACTTCACCAAGGAAGCGAGCTTTGGCTCTGGCATCGATGATATTGGCACTTTTATTGGTTGAATGAGCAAGAACATCTTGTGCACTCAAAAAGGCATTTTGGTTGAGCTTACCCGTAAAGTTGCCTTCTTCGCTTGGTTGCGATAGGGCACTTTCGGCAGGGAGTCCTGCTTCAATCCAAGCTGGAAGACCGCCATTTAAGACTCGAACATTATCATGTCCCATAGCTTTGAACATCCACCAAGCTCTTGGCGCGGCTAAAGTGCCAGAGTTGTCGTAAACCACAATCAAATCTTCGTTGTTCAAACCGAGTTCTTGCGCACTTTGGTTGAAGCCTTCTTCTGTTGGCATCATATGCGGCAGGGAGGAACCGGGTAAACAAAAGTCATTGTCGTAATCAAAGCGTAAAGTGTTTGGAATCCACTTATCTTGGATCTTTTTACCTTCAGAAGGGATTTGAAACGCAATACTAGCGTCGAGGAGCTTGACGTTAGGTTGGCCGAGAAGGCTATTGAGTTCATCAGTACTAATCAGTGCTTGCATTGTCTTTAGTTTGCTAGGTGGATAATCTTACTGTTTTACAACAAAAAAATCGCATGTTCAAAAGAACGATGCGATTTTTAAGTTAAAGATTGAAGATTTGTTCTGAAAGACAGCTTTCGATTTACCCAGTTACATGGTCCAAGTGTTGTCTCCAGAAGTAATCACTTTCTGAATTGGGTCACTACCGTCATAGAACCAAATTTCAACAAGTAGGCTACCTTGGCTATCAGAAACATTAAAGTCGACATTTGCTGTACCATTGTTGAGTGGAACCGATGCGACTTTGCTTGGGTATTTTGCATCGTAGTTACCTGAACTGTTCTCGACAAACTCTTTGTACACGCTTAGGTGTGCTCGTTGTGAAGAAAAACCACTGATGTCTACATTGAGCGTACCTTCCGTCACTGGGTTGTAGCTAAAGCCATCCGGTACTACTAGATCCTGCATGGTTGCATCTTCCACTGTTACCGTTGTCTCTTCTTCAGTAGTTTCTTCCTGCTGGGTAGTATCTTCCTCTGGCACCGTGGTTTGGGTTGGTGGAGGTGGTGTACTGTTACCACCTCCGCCGCCACCGCCTCCGCCACAAGCCGTTAGTGCTAATCCCATGATGATTGTGATAAGTGCTTTCATAATGTTATCTCCCTATGGAATGTAGCATTTGTTAGGTGTTGGAGCGGTGTGCCAATCTGTGCTTAGTTCGCCACCAGACTCAGCCCAAGTTTGGAATTGAGGGTATGCATCGACCATGTCTACACGCTCTAGCGGCCAATCCCAATCTTCTACTATCAACAGTGCCCAAGGTAAGTTGTTTGCTGTTTTGAAGTACACACCTTGTGCTGGGTCACTTGCATCGACGCCGACACCGAAGAGGTTTTGGTCATCAAACTGTTCTGTTGGTGCTTGGTCTGCTAAGTGAACTTCCCATTTACGACCTGGTTGGAAGGTAATACCATCGCCATGGTAAGTGCCCGGTGTTGCAAAGATGAACGGGTCGTATGGCATGGCTTGAATGGCTGAACGGTCAGATCCTTCAGTGAAGTACACATTCAAGGTAAAGGTGAGTGAAACGTTATCATCACAGCCAGACTCTGTGCGGAAGTAGCTACAGCTGCTCGCCGCGTGTGTGCTTAAGTCTTCACTGATGATGAAAATTGCTTCATCAGAAATACTTTCCAAGCCATTAGATGCTTGCTCTACACCATTGAAGGATAGCGTCGTTAATCCATTTTCAATCGAGCTTCTCAATACACCCGGTAGTCGGATTGCGAAGCCATTTTTGTAGCTTGCGCCGTAAGCCGCTAGGTCACCTGTAATCTGAATATTCTCAACATGACCAGCAAGACTGGTTTCAGTGATGCGGAATTTCACGACCACATCGTTCATGTCGTAGTCTGCGGTGTATGGCCAATTATCTTCATAAGCCACGGTGGCGTAATCTTCTGCACTCGGGAAATATTCCACTGAGTAGCCATTACCAGTGATGGTAATTGGGTAATCTTCCACCTCACCAGATGTCGAACCACCATCGTAGTTTAATCCGGTTTGTTGGCTAAAGCGGAATCGACTCCAGCTTGAACCTTCCGTTGCAGCGGTTGAAACGACAAACGGTAGGGGATTATTACCCGCAGACAGTAGTTGGTCGGTAAAGACTTGCTCGCCTTCATCATCAAAGTCACCATCGCGGTTCCAGTCAAACCATGCTGATAGGTAGCCAGAAGTGGAAGCTGTCACATTCACAATTGAGCTTAAGCCTGGATCAAGTGCGGATACAAAACCAACACCATCTTCATCGGCTGTGCCCACAGAGTTATCGTTTGCCTGTCCGTCGGCATCACCATCTGGAGCAACAGAGCCAAGCCAAGTTGCACCGTCCACTTCGTGGCGAGGACCGTTTGACGCAAGCGTGGTGTGGTAGCTGTCTGGAGCATCACCAAAATCAATTGGCTCGTCTTCGTTAATCACCGGAGCATTTGCACAACGTGCACCGTCATTTTGGCTTGAGCTTGGACCGTTGGATACAAACTCAACCGCAGGAACGATACCTGCTGCGATATTGGCTGCGTTATCTTCCGAAAGGTCAACGCGATAAATTTTGCCATCTTGGTTACGTGACACGTAGTAGTTGCCGTTTACATCGAAGTAGCCAGCACCAAATGTGCCTTTCTCACCTGTGTCACCTATCGCAGTTGCGCTACCATTTGATGGGTTGAACTGATATAGCACACCAGAGTTGTTGTCGATGCCGTAAAGGGAGCCATCACCTGGATGGAATGCAAAGTCGGTTAGGTTCACAGTCGCTGTTGAGCTGATTTTCACGATGCTCAATGTCGCATTTGGATCAGAATCGAGCGGAGAAAGGTCAATGGAGAAAAGTCCTTTGCCTTTGCGGTACAAGTAGTAGACGTGGTTGTAAACGTCACCTACGTAAAACGTGTGGTCGGTAGGAAGACCCGAAACATCAAGTGTCTCTGCTTGGAAGTCTTGACCAAGACGAACAATCTTTTTGTTTGTGGTGTCGTAGCCGTAGATATAACGGTCAGTGAAGTTAAAGCCTACACCGTTGATGCCCGAAGCCAAACCTGTGTCGTCCTCTAAAAGAGTCGTAGAGCCTGTAACCAAATTGACGCCATAGATTTGAACCGGGGTTGATTGGAACAGGTATGCTTGGCTTGGGCACGTATCAAATGGCGCCGCTTGTGCGTAAGCGCTCGCTATTAGAGACCCAAGTAGTAGTGATGTCCTTTTCATAATTCGCCCTCTCATTGGTTCGTGATATATGCAATGAAAGGAATGTGCCAAGTTTTAAGTTGTTGAATTTTATTGATTTAATGTTTGTAAGAAGAAGGGTTGTAAATCTGATTGTCAAAATGAGAAAAAGCCCAACATCGAGTTGGGCTTTTTGGGAATGATTAGAGGTTTAGAACTAACTACAAACCGGACAGGTGGGCATTTTCATCAGATTCATTTCTCGCCAAGACATGCTGAGCGCATCCAAAATCAGAATTTTGCCTTTCTTTGGTTGGCCGTAATCAGCAATCACTTTGATCGCCTCCATCGCCTGTACTGCGCCAACAATACCCACAACAGGAGCCATGACTCCGGCTTCGACACAACTTAACGCACCGCTGCCGAAGAGGGCACTTAAGCACTGGTAACATGGTTGCGCTGGGTCGTCGTAAGTAAACACACTCACTTGTCCTTCCATACGAATGGCCGCGCCTGAAATTAGCGGTGTTTTGGTCGCAAAACATAGGCGGTTAAGTTGATTGCGCGTATCGACGTTATCTGATGCATCAACAACAATTGTGTGCTGTTCGATCAAGCTTTTTAGCTCTGTATCATCAAGACGCTTTGCTATGGTATCTACAATAATGTGCGGATTAAGTTCACGTAGTGCATCAGCAGCCGATTCGACCTTCTTACGACCAATATCCGCATCGTGGTGCAGAACTTGGCGCTGAAGATTAGACAACTCGACGATATCATCATCAATCAGCGTAATTTTACCGACACCAGCAGTGGCCAAATATTGGCTTGATGCACAGCCTAAACCGCCAGCACCAAGCATCAATACTGATGCTTGTTTGAGTGCTTCTTGTCCTTCAAAGTCAAACTGACGAAGAATGATTTGGCGGTTGTAACGCAGCATTTCCTGATCGGAAAGAATATCCACAACGACTTCCTAGTAAAGGGTTGAGTTGAATAGTTGAATCTGAACCGTTTCGCCCACTTCAACTCGGCCGCGTTCACGTTCCAATACAACAAAGCAGTTCGCTAGGCTCATTGAGCGGAACGCACCAGAGCTTTGGTTGCCCGTTGTTTCAACCACAAACTTGCCATCTTCCAATGTGTAGATACCACGTTGGTAATCGGTACGACCTGGCGCTTTCTTAAAGGCGGTTTTAGTTGCTGCTGGAATAGATTCGGGTGCTTTCCATTCTGTATGGCCTGCAAGTTTTGCCAGCATTGGTTGAACAAGCACATACATAGTCAGAACTGCAGAAACCGGGTTCCCCGGCAGACCACAGAACCAAGCTGTACTTAACTTACCAAACGCGAAAGGTTTACCCGGCTTGATTGCTAGCTTCCAGAAACCGATTTCCCCAAGTTCTTCAAGAATGTCTTTGGTGTAATCCGCTTCGCCCACACTGACACCGCCTGAGGTCACGACCACATCTGCCAATGTTTGTGCTTTCTCAAAAGTTGCTTTCAGAGTCTCTGGGCAATCTGGAATGATGCCAAGATCAACGGCTTCACAACCGAAGTTCTCGATAAGCGGTTTAATGCCGTAACGGTTGCTGTCGTAGATCTGACCTTCGTCTAGCGGTTCGCCCAGTGCTTTAAGTTCATCACCAGTAGAGAAGAAAGCAACTTTGGGTTTACGCACTACTGTCACATGGCTTATACCAAGAGACGCAATCATCGGAATATCGCGAGGTGTCAAACGTGCACCTTTTGCCAGTACGATGTCGCCTTGCTTGATGTCGTCACCTGTTGGGCGGATGTTGTTTTGCGGCTTCACGTCAGTTTGGTTGAACTGAACGCCAGCATCTGTTACTTCAGTGTTTTCTTGCATGATAACGGCATCACAACTCTGTGGGATTTTTGCGCCAGTCATGATGCGAACACAGGTACCTTGAGGCCATTCACCTTCAAAAGGTTGTCCTGCAAATGATTTACCTGCCAGAGGCAATACAGAAGATGACTCAAGATCTTGAATGCGAATAGCGTAGCCATCCATTGCTGAGTTATCGAATGGTGGTACGTGAATAGGAGACAAAATGTCTTCTGCCAGTACAAAACCCAGTGCGTCAGCAAGTGGAAGAGAAAGCGTTGTTTGGATAGGTTTGATTCGCGATAGCATTTTGTCCATCGCTTCTTCAATTGGCATCAAGCCAGGTGCGTCGCAGCAGCCCATTGAGAAAATCCTGTGTTCTTTTGTTTTGTGGCAACTTTACCATAAAAGGGGACTGAGTAAGAATGTCCACCTATAAAATATGGGTGTAATTATTCAAAAATCCGAGTATCCTTGTCAGCCATCCAAAAGGGGTAAAAAACCTGCGGAGCTCAAGAAAATCAGCTCAGTACCTTCATCTGATGTGACTTGGTGTAAAGACACGAACTGAGCAACTCAAAGCGAAAAGTATGAATGCAATTTTGATTGGGTTTGTACGAAGGCTGAAGTAAAACAAAAGAGGAAGTGGAATGTCAGGTCTTAGCGAGTCAGCGAAGTTAGTAAAAGAAGCGCTAGAGCAACGCGGTTTGGAAACGCCAATGCGTCCAAACAACGTAAGTCGTGAAGAGAAGAAAGAGAAGATCGAACACCACATGCGTGAGATCTTAGGTCTACTTCAACTTGACCTCACTGACGATAGCCTAGAAGAAACCCCTCACCGCATTGCTAAGATGTACGTTGACGAAATCTTCTCTGGTCTGGATTACTCCAACTTTCCTAAAATCACGGTGATTGAGAACAAGATGAACGTGAGCGAGATGGTTCGCGTGAAGGACATCACAGTGACCAGTACTTGTGAACACCACCTTGTGACCATCGATGGCAAGGCTGCTGTGGCTTACATTCCACGTGGCAAGATCATTGGCCTGTCAAAGATCAACCGTATCGTTCGCTTCTTTGCCCAGCGTCCACAAGTTCAAGAGCGTATGACTCAGCAAATTCTTGTTGCACTTCAAACGCTGCTTGAGTCCGATGATGTGGCAGTGACGATTGACGCAACACACTACTGCGTGAAATCTCGCGGTGTGATGGATGCAACCAGCGAAACCACGACAACAGCATTGGGCGGTATCTTCAAAAGCAACCCAGCAACGCGTGCCGAGTTTCTGCACGGTTTACGTTAGGTAACCAAGCACTATTCTAAGAGGATGGCAAACGCCATCCTTTTTTTATGCTTGTTTAGAAAATGACTTCATGATTTCTGGCCAGTACATTTTGACGTAACCTGCCGATACCCAAACAACCAATACAGTCGCGATACTGAGCTCTAGAAAACCAAAGTCGTGTAGCCAGTGCCAGTGAGGGTGCGATTCGGCAAAAAAAGAGGTTAAGCGATGCATTGCGATAGCGCTGATCACGGAAGGAAAGGTTACTGCCGCGATAGAAGGTTGAAACTTCAAGCGAAGTAAGCGGAAGTAACATAAGTAGATCAATAAAGTCATAGTGATGGCGATCCCTGCCAATGCGCCTGTTAGTATCGGATCAGGTAAGGGAAAGTTCACCAAGTATGCTGCTAATGACAAGTTTACCGGCGCGGCCATAATCGCGAGGGTCGGTCTTGCTCGCTTTGGTAGAGAGCCGAAAAACACCAAACGATACAACACGAGTGGCAGCATGAAGAAATAAATACCGATGCACATCATCGCTAGCGTTTCGGAGAATAAGTTGTGACCTAGTTGAGAACCGGCTAGTGAACTACTGATCAGCCCCACCGGATAAAGAAACCAACTCGGTACGATATTGGACATTTTGAAGTTCATTAGCTGAAAGCTAAAAAACAGCACCATCATAGTAAAATGCAGCAAAAGCGCCATAAACCAAAGTGGATAAGCGATGATAGGCGCTACAGCGGCAAGATAATCTGCAAGGATCAGTAACGCCATACTCATTGGTGCCATTAAACTACCACTTAGCGGGTGACGAATGTCGACCATGAATAATCGTGGATTAGCGGCATATTTTATGAGTACAGGGGCGAGTAAAAGTGCGCCGAGTGACGCCAAAAATGGGCGTATCGGTTCACCAATCTCGGGAACATAGAGTGCCCAAGCTTGCCCTAAACCTATCATACCTAGTGCCAACGCGGCTTGAGACGGCGGGACACTATAAAACTGCACAAGTCTTCTCCAGTTCAAATCTACTCCATTTGATTTTTGCCTGAATGAAACGAAACATGACGATTTGGATGAAATGCTCTATTTAAGTAGCAAATACTAACAAGTATGGAGAGGGGTTTCTCATGAAAGGTGGTGAGCAAATATCAGAGAATGATAATTTTGTGAGTTTGGTATCGAATATTTGGGAAAAGATGTAAAAATGCAGAGTTTATCGCTCCAAACCCTTCGATAGTCTGGAGCGAAGTGATAACAAAGAGAATGTTATGTTGATTGATTCTCCGGTAGATCCTGCTGGCGTAACTTTTCGTTTTTGATTGTGCGATGCAGCAACTGGCTGTAAATAGGTTGTCCACCCAACAATTGAGCAATAATCACAGCGCCCAAACAAGTAATGATCAATGGCAGGATTAAGTAGTAGTTATTCGTCATTTCAATCACTAACAGAATACCTGTAATCGGTGCACGTACCGTCGCAGCAAACAGGGCACCCATGCCCGCAATCGCAAATACACCAGGCTCGATATCAAGCGCAGGGAGCAAGACATCAGCACTTGCTCCGAACGCATAGCCAAATAAGGTTCCCAGAGCAAGCATAGGTGCAAAGATGCCTCCCGGCGCACCAGAACCAAAACAGAGCAGGGTTGTAATTACGCGACCAAAGAAAAGCAAAACTAAAATAGATACCGAGTAGTTACCGTTAGTAATGTCAGGAATAAGGCCGATACCACCACCAGTTAGTTGGGGTACGTACAAAAGAAGCAAACCAAACACGCCTCCCAGTAGCGAACCCACAATCAAGTAGCGCTTACGATCGTTTTTGTGAATTGCGACAAAACTGTCTTGTGCCACGGTAATCAGTTTATTGAAGATCACGCCAAACACGCCAAACAATGCGCCAAGCAATAAAAACAGCCATAGGGTTTGAAGCTCTGGCGACTGGTATTGCGGCATAGTGATAACGGCGTCTTGCCCGTTGATGGCGCGAAACACTATGTTCGCCATAATGGCAGAAATGATCACTGCGCGAATTGAGATCAAAGAGTAGCGAAACTGAGGTCGCATTTCCTCCACAACGAACATAATGCCTGCGAGTGGGGCATTAAAGGCCGCAGCCAAACCGCCCGCAGCACCAGAAGCGAGCAGGGAGTGGCGGGTATCGTCATCCTTTACGCGGAATATATCGGTCACCATTCGACCTACAGCACCACCCATTTGAACGGTTGGGCCTTCACGACCAAGCACCATACCAGAGCCAAGTGCGCCCATGCCGCCGAAGAATTTTACTGGTAGCACGCGCCACCAGCGCACTGGACGAATATTATCCATTGCCCCTTCGATTTCAGGAATACCAGAACCTGCCGCTTCTGGCGCAAAGCGGTGCACAAGAAAATAGCCAATAAAAGCTAAAAGTGCGCTAATGAGAACCGCTGCCAGCCACAATGGTAGAACATTACCAATTTCGCTTCTTAACCATTCTGTTCGTGTTTCAGAAACGAAATGAACGGCAAGCTCGAAATACGTACCGACAAAACCAGCCAACGTACCTACAATGGCCGCCATAATGAGAACAGAAAATGGTGTTGACCCTCGAGAGACAAACTGGTTAATCGCATCTTTCGGTACGTGCGCTAACACAGATTTCACAATTCTCTCGCGTTTGGTCATTAAAAAGCTCTCCTGTTGCTGGGGGGAAGGGACGAAAGAAAGTATACGCTTCGCAGAGTCTAGACCTAATCAATAAAGATGCAATTTAGCTTTTCACTATTGAGTGTTCGAAGTGTCGCGATATTATTCATTCACTCAGATTGTGCTATTGCTCTCATAATTTAGGATAAAAAACTTGTTTTTTGAGAAAAATGAACCATGCTTTAAATGTAAAGCAACATGACTGCTTCAGAAGGAGGGATGTGAGGTTTTACACACAATTTGGATGGATTCAAACCCTACGGTAAGTCCTCGTTTTATGTTCGGGATGCATCAATAGACATCGCCGATTCGCACACTCACGATTGAGTAACGAGGTAGAGGCGCACGCACATGTGCGCCTTCTTAATTTCTGCGTTATAACTTTCATCACCACCTGCCACTATTTTTCTCTTGAACATTTTCTTGCAGTTAGTAATGTCTTGGTTCGATGTCAACCAACTAGAGCAGTGCATGCGCTTTTATCTTCGACTCTTACTTTCTTTATGTTGTTGTTCGGTAACGTTTCCGGCACTTTCAACGCCGAGCTGGTGGCAAGACACGTTGTCAGCAATGCCATATTCCAATCTAAAAGAACGTATAGAAAAAAGTGGAAGCTGGTATGGTTGCGAAGTGCAGTTGCGAGACAACTCAACGTTTATCAGCGCTTTTTGTTTGGATGATTTTTCGTACTACCAGCAGCACTTGTATGGTGAAGTGGTTTTGAGAAGAGAAAGTGCTCAGTTCTCGTTTCTCACTGAATACGAGTGGCAGCGTCTGAATGACTTACTTCTCAACTTAAGAAAGGATGGGTTAGTTTTACGCAGAGTTACTATCGGACAAGAACACTATGATGTCGTTGAAGCTCTGGAAAAGAAATCTTCCGAGCTTGTCGATAAAGAAGTTATTTTGTTGATGAACCGCTATCCACAAGAAACGATTCGAAGTTTGCTTTGGGTAAAACCGGACGAGTTTCTGACGCCATCACCGTCCTTAAATGTGCAATTGCGCAGTGATGGCGAAATTATCGAGGTCAAAGTGACTCGTTTTTAGATTCTTTATGGAGAGATAGGAAGGTCGCCATTGCAGACTCATCCAAAAAACCATCCGATTTTTTGTGAGCGCGCAGGTATTGATAGCCTGCGATTAGCTTGCGGTGTATCTCTTCTGCATCGTCTGACAACGGCTGATTCATAACGTGTTGAAAGGCAAGTTTGTACGCATCCATATCCACGACTTCAG
The DNA here is from genome assembly GCF_033338975.1 of Vibrio sp. Vb0349. NCBI lineage: Bacteria > Pseudomonadati > Pseudomonadota > Gammaproteobacteria > Vibrionales > Vibrionaceae > Vibrio > Vibrio sp. Vb0349. The sequence continues at coordinate 89,055 of NZ_JAWOTS010000004.1, forward strand.
CACGGCGATATAAATAACCACATCCCGTTGCTAACCATTCAAGAGAGCAATTGGCGCGCATTGCAATTTGATTTGCTTTAGTTAGGCTAGGTTCACTGCCTTTAAGGTATTTGCGTATTAAAGCTTCAGACACATCGACGCGTCGAGCGAACCCGCTGATGCTTTCTTCTCCGATCAGGGTGGCTAGGCGTTGGGCAAAAGACATATTTCGTACTCCAGTTCGAATTGCGAAAGTTTACCCGTTGAGCCGGTACGAAAACAAGACTACGATGAATGCAGATCAATTGAAGGAGAAAACCCATGGTTGCAAAAGTAGTAACTGCACCAAAAGGCCCAGAGTTCTCAGAGCTGGTTCAAGGATATTGGCGTGCAGTTGAGTGGGGCATGACGGCTCAAGAGCGTTTGTCATTTCTTAAGCAACACATTGAGTTAGGCATTACGACAGTCGATCACGCCGACATCTACGGTAATTACGAGTGTGAGGCGTTGTTTGGTGAAGCGTTAGCTTTAGACAAGAGTGTTCGTGAGCAAATTCAGATCGTGACGAAATGCGACATCAATTTGTGTGGCGATAAAACGCCAGAGCGTAAGATCAATCACTACGACACGAGCTCAGCACATATCTACCAATCGGTGAATAACTCGCTAGAACGTTTGAATGTGGATGAAATCGACGTGCTTTTAATTCATCGTCCTGACGTGTTAATGGATGCGGACGAGGTTGCAGAAGCATTTTCTGAGCTTCACAAAGTCGGCAAAGTGAAGCACTTTGGCGTGTCTAACTTCACTCCACGCCAGTTTGAACTGCTGCAATCTCGCTTAGGTAAGCCGTTGGTTACTAACCAAGTGGAAATCAACCCACTTAACTTTGAGGTTGCTCACGATGGAACGCTTGACCAAATGCAAATGTTGCGTACGCGACCAATGGCTTGGTCTTGCCTCGGTGGAGGTTCAATTTTTAGTGGTGACAGTGAGCAAGCTGTTCGTGTCCGTAACGAATTAGAAGCAATTCGTGAAGAAGTGGGCGCAGCGAGTATTGACCAAGTAATTTATGCCTGGGTACGTCGTTTGCCATCTAACCCTATTCCAATCATTGGCTCTGGTAAAATCGAGCGTGTGCAAACTGCAGTTAATGCATTGAACATCGAACTTACTCGAGAGCAATGGTATCGCGTATGGGTGGCTTCTAAAGGTCATGGTGTGCCATAGAATTGATATCTTATCGATGAAATTGTTATTAAAGGCATCCTCTAGCAGGGTGCCTTTTTAGTTTTAGCGCGTTACTGTTTACCCATTATGGAAATGGAAAGAATGAAATTCGAGCAAAAATGGGCTTTGGATGTTAGCTGCAACTTTTTGCTTACTTTGGGTGGAGGAGTTTTACCCATGTTTGTTTTATGTCACTAAACAGCGAATGTGATGCTTGCTTTTTAGTCATTTTGTTCACTCATTCATTCATATTGCGTATGCTTATTGAATAATAAAGAAATAAAAAACTCGTCAGTTTTCTCGTATTACATGCTGTAACAATCTGTTAGACTCCGGCGCAGATTGTGGAATATAAAAAGGTGATTGAATGTCTTTTCCCGTACTCATCTGTGATGATTCAGCGTTAGCACGCAAACAGATGGCGAGATCACTACCAGCCACATTGAATGCCGATATTACGTTTGCTATCCACGGAAAAAACGCGCTAGAAGAACTCGAAAAAAACGAGTTTAAATTGATGTTTCTTGATTTGACCATGCCAGAAATGGATGGCTTTGAAACACTAGAGCACATGCAACGGTTGGGGGATAAAACTCCGGTGGTTGTTGTGTCGGGGGATATCCAACCTAAAGCGAAAGAGCGCGTGTTCGCACTGGGTGCAAAAGCGTTTATTCAAAAACCGATCGCCAAAGATGAACTCAAGAAGGCGCTTAAAGAGTTGGTCGAGCCAGAACCTCGTCCTCAAATTATCACGCCTGTCTCTATTGAGTTACCGATTTTACGTCGTCGCGATATTTACATGGAAGTGGCTAACGTTTCAATTGGTCGAGCAGCCGATGCATTGGCGCGTCACTTTGATGTGTTTGTGCAACTACCTCTGCCGAACGTCAATATCTTTGAAGTGAGCGAACTTCACATGGCCCTACGCGACTTGGCGTCGCATGACAACGTATCGGGTGTTTGTCAGGGATTTTGTGGCGAAGGTATTGCTGGCGAAGCGCTAGTGATCTTGAGTGACTCAAGCGTATCTGATCTCAAAAAGTTGATGAAAGTACCAGCAGACAGCGAAGAGCTAGAAGAGCTTGAGCTGCTAATGGATATTTCTAATATTTTGGTGGGGTCGTTCTTAAATGGTTTAGGCGAGCAGTCTGAAGTCCGATTCTTCCAAAGTCCACCAGTACTCCTTGGTCAGCATATCTCAATTGACTCGATCATTGAATCTACAACTGGAGCATTCAGCCGCACGATGACATTCGAAGTGAGCTACAACATTGAAGGAACGTCGATTCGTTGTGACTTGTTGTTTATGTTTGTGGACGAATCCTTGCCGCTGCTTGATAACAAACTGTCTTATCTAATGGAGGAGTTCTAATGTTGAATATGCCAGCAGAGTTTGAACAATTCCATTGGATGGTGGATATGGTACAAAACGTTGACATGGGCTTAGTGGTCATTGATCGAGATTACAATGTACAGGTCTGGAATGGGTTTATGACTCATCACAGTGGTTTGCAGTCTCATGATGCGATAGGTCGTTCTATATTTGATATCTTCCCTGAAATCCCACAGGAGTGGTTTAAATTAAAAACAAAACCAGTGTATGACCTAGGCTGTCGCAGCTTCATCACATGGCGACAACGACCTTACTTATTCTGCTGTCGCAATGTTCGACCAGTTACGCAGCAAGCGGAGTTTATGTACCAGAATGTTACGTTGAACCCAATGCGCACACCGACTGGAAAAATCAACTCGTTGTTTTTGTCTATACAAGACGCGACGGCTGAAGCTCTGATGTCTCAGAATCAATAGCGATAAAAAACTTTCTCAAAAGCCAAGGTCCGCCTTGGCTTTTTTGTATACTTATAATTGTGTTTCCCAATGCGTAGAACGTGAATATGGACTTTAATCTCGCCCTAAAACTCTACACCGCAGAGCAAGTAAAAAACGGTGAAACGCTGGCTGCGCAAATGGCTGGTGTTTCTATGTATAGCTTAATGCAACGCGCTGGTATGGCCGTGTATGAGCGCTTTTTACATCTGTATCCTAAATCAAAAAATATCTTAGTGATTTGCGGTAAAGGGAATAATGGTGGCGATGGTTACGTATTTGCATCTCTTGCGAAACAAGCTCAACTCAATGTACATGTTTTCCAAATTGGTGATGTATCTGTGCTAAAAGGTGATGCTTTGCGCGCATACCAAGACTGGCAGTCAATCGACGGTGTTAACAATGATTGGGATGAATGGAATACCGCATTGCTAGAAGCAGATGTGATCATCGATGCCATGTTAGGCACTGGTTTAAGCGGTGAGGTTCGTTCGGAGTATCGTCGTTATATTGACCAAATTAATCAAATTCATACCCCTGTGATTGCAGTCGACGTTCCTTCTGGTCTGTGTGCTAATACAGGTGCAGTTTTAGGTGATGCTATTCGTGCCGAGCATACTGTAACCTTCATTGGGGTTAAACAAGGCTTATGCACTGGACAAGCGAGAGATCGAGTTGGCGAGCTCTACTTTTGTGGTTTAGGCGTCAATACTAAGTTTGATACTATCGAAGTAGAAAGTGCATTAGGTATTGATCATCAGGTTGTTTCAAGATTAATGCCCAAGCCAAATCCAACGGTCCATAAAGGTGACAACGGGAAGTTGCTTTGTGTTGGTGGCAATCAAGGGATGTCTGGAGCGATTCGTTTATGTTCCTCCGCTGCGATTAGAGCCGGAGCGGGTTTAACTGCCGCAATTACTCACACGAGTAGCCTTATTCCACTGCAGGTTGGTTGCCCAGAAGTAATGAGCCAGAGCATCACCGCTGACTTACTCAGGGATACTGAGAACGACTTAACTAAACGCATTCGCTGGGCTGACGTATTCGTGTTTGGTCCTGGCTTTGGAGATGATGAGTGGGCTTATCAAGCCTATCAATATCTGGCTCAAGAGCAGAAACCTAAAGTTGTTGATGCTGATGGCCTCAATATTCTAGCGATGCTGAGCCAGCGATGCGATGGCACTCTGGTGTACGACAACCATCGAGTGATCACGCCGCATCCTGGAGAGGCAGCTCGACTACTAAATGTAACCATTCAACAAATAGAAAGTGACCGATACTCTGCTGTAAGACAACTGCAAGAGCGTTATGGCGGTGTAGTGGTTTTAAAAGGCGCGGGGACGCTTATTTACGATGGAACGAGAATGTACGTCTGTCTAGCGGGTAACGCCGGAATGGCGACGGGGGGAATGGGAGATGTGTTATCTGGAGTCATTGGTGCATTACTAGCCAAAGGTTTACCAATTTCTGTTGCCGCACGTTTAGGTGTGGTACTTCACAGTCATGCTGCTGATATAAACGTGAGTCAGAATGGTCAAATTGGTCTTTTGGCAAGTGATGTCGTTAGCACTCTTCGTACCGCTATCACCCAAGAACTCTATCGAAATTAATTAGATTTCATGCATTGCTGAGAAAATTCGTCGATTTTTTTGAGTACTTTTTTACGAATTAGCAGGGCATCTTAGTATTAGGTGATTGAGTTTTAGGCAGATTTGAGAGGTGATGCGTTTTAATTTTTAAGATATGACGCAAAGGTTTGCGCAATGGGTTAACTTAAGTGCTTTCTCAAGTTGTTGATAGATATAAATAATAAGAGGTTTTGATGACTTGGGGAGCGTTTTTGATATGCGATTATCAAGATGGTATCACAAAAAAAATTCAAATATCAGACTTGTAGGAAATAAATCACAGCCTATAATGCTGAAAACCGGAGCGTCTGCCAACGCTCCGGTTTTTTTGTGTCCGAAGAACAGTGAACTCGTCTGCCAACGAAATCACTACGCACTCTGAGATGACACATATACATATGAATCAAGGAATTACACAATGCGTATCGAACAAGAACTTAAGTTAGGTTTTAAAGATGTACTGTTTCGCCCGAAACGTTCTACCCTTAAGAGCCGTTCTCAAGTAAATTTAACCCGCGATTTTACATTCAAGCATAGTGGTCGTCAATGGTCTGGTGTGCCAGTAATCGCAGCAAACATGGATTCGGTTGGTAGCTTTGCAATGGCTAAAGCGCTGGCTGAGCATGGTGTAATGACCGCTGTTCACAAACATTACACGGTAGAAGATTGGGCTGAGTTTGCTAAATCAGCAGATAAAGTAACCATGAATAACGTTATGGTGTCTACGGGAACATCTGACGCAGACTTCCAAAAAACCAAAGACATCATGGCGCTTTCAGATGAATTTATTTTCATTTGTATCGACATTGCAAATGGTTACTCAGAGCATTTGGTCGAGTATGTTGAACGCGTGCGAGCTGAGTTCCCAGACAAGGTCATTTCTGCAGGCAACGTGGTTACTGGTGATATGTGTGAAGAGCTAATCCTAGCTGGTGCAGACATCGTTAAAGTGGGTATCGGCCCAGGCTCTGTATGTACAACTCGTGTAAAAACGGGTGTTGGTTACCCGCAGCTTTCTGCAATCATCGAGTGTGGTGATGCAGCGCACGGCCTTGGTGGCATGATCGTCGGTGACGGTGGCTGTTCTTGTGCGGGTGACGTAGCGAAAGCATTCGGTGGTGGCGCGGACTTCGTAATGCTAGGTGGGATGCTAGCGGGTCACGAAGAGTCAGGCGGCGAAGTGATCGAGAAAGACGGCGAGAAGTTCATGAAATTCTATGGCATGTCGTCGAAGAGCGCGATGGATAAGCACTCAGGTGGTGTCGCTGGCTACCGTGCGGCTGAAGGTAAAACCGTATTATTGCCATACCGTGGTAGCGTTCACGGCACTATTCAAGACATCCTTGGAGGCGTTCGCTCAACATGTACATACGTAGGTGCAGCAAAGCTTAAAGAGCTAACCAAGCGTACTACATTCATCCGTGTTCAAGAACAAGAGAACAACGTGTTCGGTAAAGAGTAAATCGACTGAATGTAAAAAGTGTAAAAGCAACCATATATTGATATTTGGTGCAACCATAATTTGATATTGCCTCTTCATAAGTCTATTGCTTTTTATGTTTATGACATTTTTGAAGGGGCTATTTTATATCTGCTTTAGGATGAAATACCTAGCTAAGTGAGTTTGTTTAACACTTCTATCATGGCGTAGGTTTTTCCAACTTGAGCATTGTAATTTCTCAAACTTAACTAAGCGGCAATGAAAATACATGCTTAACCATAGGAGCCATCGTAATCGCTAAGTCATTAAATAGGCGAGGTCTTCCAGGTTGGTTCCCTTGCTTGATTTGCTTCCATAGCTGAACCGTCTCTTAATTAAAAATGTCCGTTAACAGCGGGTGATTAAAGCTTGGTTGTTGTGTTTCCAATTGGTTGTTCTGTAGCGAGGCTGGCTATTAGCCTAAGTATATGAGTGAACTTAGCTGCTCAGCTCATGGGTTGAAGATTTAGTTGCCTGATTTAGGAAACAAAGCTAGTACTCGGCACTAATTTGAATTTTAAGGTAATAAATCACGAATATAACAGTAGAAGTGGAAGACATGCGCTTAATCTGATTAAGCGCATTTTCTGTGTTTTAAGTTTAGTATTTCACTTCGTAGTTCAAGTGGAAGCGACGACCCGGTGCGTTGTAGTAACGTGAGTTGTTACGCTCTGATTGCGCGTACGCCGTCATGTAGTCTTCGTTGAATAGGTTTTCAACAGCGAAGCTTAACGTACCGAACGGAAGATCGTAGTCCACACCAGCGTTTGCAACGAAGTAGCTGTCTACTGCGTATTTCGCGCCAGAAGTGATTTCATCTTCTTTATCACGGTTGCCTGAGTAAACCAGCGTCATGTTGTAGCGACCGAATTCGTAAGCGTCGTAACTGATAACAGACGTTACTTTCAATGGTGCGATACGCGTGCCGTCTAGTGGTTCCCAGCCGCTGTCTTCGTTAAGTTTACGCTCACCTTCTTGCCAAGAGATCGTGCTGTCTGTACGAAGGTTAGCAAGAATGCTGTAACCAAGCGTTGCTTCCGCACCCCAAACTTTTTCTGGTGCACGAGTACTTTCTAGCGCATCGCCGGCTTCGTTTACGTTCAGTGTCGAACCTAGGTCAGATTCGCTGTAGAACGCTGCAAGAGAGTAGTCCGCTTCACCAAGGAAACCGCGCACACCCACTTCGTAGTTGTCAGTAGTAATTGGCTTGATAGCACCTTCAACTGTTGAGCTGTTGCCAGAACGAATGTCACGTAGTGCTTCGTTCGTTGACATACCTTGCGCGAAAGATGCAAACAGCTGGTGGTTGTCGGTCAGATCGTGTGTCACACCAATGTTGAATAGGAACTCGTCAAAGTACGGATCACCGCCTTGAACTTGATCACCTGCATTGTTGTGCGTGTTACCTACCGTGAAATCATCCACGCTTAGGCGAACGTACTCGTAACGGATACCGTAAGAAAGAACCGTGTTATCGCTTACATCAGTAATGAACTGTGCGAATGGTGCGATAGCAAATTGCTCTACATCCGGTGTGTTGTTGTAGAAACCGACGCTGTTTGGCTGTTTGAACGACTGTTGTTCAACGTCCATACCCCAAGTCACGAATGCCCAATCAATTTGGCTAGAGATGTTGGCTTTCACGCCGAAACGATCAAAATCTGTCTCGTTGTGGCCATATAGCGTTTGACCAAAGGTTGGAGAATTTGGGTTCTTATCTTTCATCGCAAGCGTGAACGTCTCAGTATCTTGAGCCATCCAGTAACCCGTTACATCGAGCATACCTAAGCTAAAGCCCAGATCTTGGTAACGCGCTTGGTAGTTAGCGAACGTACGTGTCACATCGTTTGGTTTCGCGCCATCTTTGCCTGCAACGCCGTTGTTGTAACCTGGGCCACAGTGAACCGCTTCGGCAGGTTTGCCGTTAGCTGCATCGCCATTCGCTGCACACCAGCCGTCGTTGTCAGTAATGTTACGAACGCCAACAGTCAAAGTCAGTGAACGATCTTCGTCGATGTTACGGTTCCAAACGCCGTTTACGTTTAGGTTGTCCATGTCATCTTCGTTGTTTACCGAAGGTAGGCGGTCACCGTTAGCATCGTAGCTGCCGCCACGTTGCTCGTAACCCAAACCTAAACGCCATTGATCTTTCTCATCACCGCCTGTCGCTTCTTGGTACACGTTCCAAGTGAACGCATCGCTACCAAACTCTTGGAAGCTTGTGCCAACTTTAGTGCGGTACTCTACTGCGCCTTCTTCTGGCATTTTGGTGATCACGTTGATGATACCGCCCTGTGCGCCAAGGCCGTATACCGCAGAACCACCGCGGATAACTTCGATACGCTCAACGTTTTGCGGATCAATCGCCGACAACTCTTGGCCAAAATCTAGGAAGCTGTTGTTTTGTGCAACACCGTCAATCAATAACAGAACGCGACGACCACGGATTTGGTTTTGACCTTTGCTGCTCAGGTTACCGTGAACAGAAGTCCCCATACCTGGAACCAAGGTTGAAAGCACATCGTTGATGCTGCGGCTTTGGCTCAATTGAGATTGAAGTTGTGCTTGGTCGATAACGGTCACAGAGCGAGGAACGTCGTTAAGCAGCTGTTGAGAACGGCTTGCGGTAACAACCATTGTTTCCATTGCTTGGACTTGGTCGTTACTTTCCGCTGAAACGCCGAAAGGTGAAAGAGTAATTGCACTTACCACTGCAATATTTAGCTTAGATAGTTTGAGTTTCATAACTTCCTGCAACTAAAAGTTGTCTTTTATAAACTTGTTAATAAATTGATTTAGCTAGCGATTATTGAGCACTTTGTAATTACGTGGTAGTCTAGCACGCAAAGAAGCAATGTAAATATCAATAATTATCATTTGTAATTTAATGGGCAGTTTTACAGCAGTCGTTATCATTTCAATAATTAGCCAAATGCTGTCTATTCAGCTTGCTTATGCAAGTGGATTAAACGCATCAGTTGTCGATGATCTAGACCATACTATTTCGACGTCGAATGTGACCCATTTCCCGCGTGTTGCAAGCGTGTCTACTTTTGGTGCAGAGCTAGTAATAGCAATGGGTGAGAAGCCTGTTGGTGTATCCGATTATCCTGGTGGATTTCCTCCTTATCTTTCTGCTTTAAATGACGTGCCAAGTCTTGGTAATCGTTCAAGAACCAGCTTTGAAGCTTTGTACGATGCGAAGCCAGATTTGGTTGTTGGTTTGGGGCGAATGTTAGAGCCTTACTATCAGCGCTTCGTCGAAATCGCACCGCCTCTCGGTTTTGATTTGATTACTTTAGAAGACAGTTTTTCTGCGGTAGAGCGTGCAAGCATGGCAATGGGGCGAGAAGAGCAAGGGAAATCACTAAATATGTGTTTTCAGACTTTTCTTGATGAAATGCAATCAAAGCTCGGTAATAGACAGTTTTCTGGTTTATTTCTGACAAGTGCTGGCGTCACTCCGCGAGCATACTACTCACACTTTATGTCCGTTGCTCTTATGGAAAAATTGAATATCCGAAGTGCGAATGGTGACTCGCCGTACGCGACGAAAACGCCTTTTTCTGGGCAAGTGGGTCTTGAGTGGTTGGTAAAACTCGATCCCGATGTGATTTTTATGTACCAGAACGCCGAGCCACAATTTACCGAATCGAAAATTTGGCAAAGCCTAAAAGCGGTGAAGAACAATCGAGTTTACTTGGTTGATATGACATGGCGAGAGCCAGAAGGGCCACTTTCACGAATTTGGGTCGCGATGGATATCGCCCACAAAGTGTATCCCGATCTTTTCCCTGCGCCTTCTGTTGAACGAGTTTATGAGGTGATCAATGGCTCATGTTCTTAGGATAACCAAACCAAGTGCGGTGATGGTTCGCAGTTTGGCGACGGCTTTGTTACTAGGTGTGGTTTATGTGTCTTTGTCGAGTGGCATTTACCATTTTGATGCCCAGCAGATCATGGCGTTTTTGATTTCTGATTCAAGCAACCAAGCATCCTTAGTGTTTTGGGAACTACGTTTACCTCGCACCTTAATCGCACTCTTTGGTGGGGCGGCGTTGGCGGTATCCGGCTCGCTCATGCAAGACATCGTTCGCAACCCGTTAGCGTCTCCAAACCTGACCGGTGTGATGTCTGGCGCTGCGCTTAGCGTGTTAACGGCGACCATGTTCTTGCTGCCATTGCCAACTTTGTTTTGGGGGATTGTAGGTGGTTTGCTTGGCGGTGCCATTACCTTATCCATTAGTTGGAAACAGGGCGTCACACCAGCGCGTTTGGCGTTAGCTGGCATTTCCGTGAGTGCGTTTTGCCAAGCAGCGGTGACCTACATTCTTCTGTCGGATCGCGTAGACAGTGAGTCACTGTTTTTCTGGTTAACGGGCAGTAACGCAGGCGCGAATTGGTCGGTGTTTACGCCGCTTGTTTATACCGTCATTCCTGCGTTTATATCGCTTGCGGTGACACATCGACAGCGTGGTTACTTACTGCTGGATGACACGGTTGCTCGTGGTTTAGGTATCGCGATCAACCGTTATAGATTGGCGTTTGGTTTTGTCTCTGTCGTGCTTACTGCGGTTGCGGTTGGTGCATTTGGTCCTGTCGGTTTTGTTGGCCTTGTTGCCCCTCATCTCGCTCGCATGATGGGGTTGGGACTTGGCGGTGCAGCTTTGATTGGTGCGGCACTCGTTACCGCAGCAGATCTCCTTTCTCGAACCCTGCTTATGCCGTTGGAAATTCCGATTGGCGTCATTACCGCGACTTTAGGTGCGCCTTGGTTTCTTATGTTGATTGTTCGTAAGCTGAGAGGGAAATAATGAAAACGCGTTTCTTATTCCCTTGCTTGGCTTTGCTGGTGTTCGCTCCTGCACTGTTTATCGCTTCTAACCCAGAGCTTAGACAAGCAGGTGAACTGTTTATTACTCGCGGCACTTACCACCCATTTTGGTCGCTAACGTTACCAAGATTTTTGCTGGCGATTATGGCGGGTATGATGCTGGCAGTATCAGGCTTATTGCTGCAAACCACCCTCAAAAACCCGTTGGCAGACAGCGGTATTTTAGGGGTGAACGCTGGTGCTTCTCTTGGTGCTGTTTGTGCGATTTTGTTGCCCGCTTGGTTTAATTGGAATATCACCACAGAAAGCGCGTTACTGCTGTTTTCAATGGCGGGTGGTTTGCTCAGTGCGATTCCTGTTTTGATCGTTAGCCGAATCGGAAATACCAGTCTCACTCTACTCACAGGTGTAGCGATCACGGCGATTCTTGGCGCGTTGAGTTCGGCGCTAATCTTCACCATTGGTCAGGGTAAAACCGATATCGCATTGCAATGGATGGCGGGTGGTATGTACGGCCGAGGTTGGGAACAAGTGAGTTATCTTTTGCCTTGGTTCTTGGCCTGTTTAGCGTTCATTATTTTGGTGTATTTGCCATTGAAATGGGTACGCTACGATGACGCGATTTTGCGTGGCATTGGTATCAACGGTGCTCTGCTGCGTTTGGGGATTCTTTTAGGTACGGTATTTATTACTGCGCCTGCCGTCTCAGCAGTTGGGCCGATTGGTTTTGTGGGATTGGTGATTCCGCACATTGCACGTTTGCTCAGTGCGAATGATCCTTTGCGAACCATGTTCACGACTTTGATTTTCGGCGCTGGCTTCCTCGCTCTTTCAGATGTTTTAGCCAAACACTTACTGTTCCCAACCGAAATTCCTGCGGGCGTGATTACCGCACTGCTTGGTGTGCCATTTTTCCTCTTCTTGTTAAGGAAACACTCATAATGACCCTATCTTCAAACGGGCTTGAAGGGCAATCGCTCACTTCAGGTTACAACGATACGATGATCTTGAACGATGTGAACATCTGTCTTCAAGAAGGTAAGGTGACTGCGTTCATTGGCCCAAATGGGTGCGGTAAAAGTACGCTGATGAAGACCTTAACCGGTGCGATAAAAGCGAAAAAAGGCGACGTGACTTTTAAAGGCAAAGCGCTTAACCAATGGAAGCTTAAAGATCTCGCTAAGCACATTGCGATTCTGCCTCAACATCCTACGGCACCAGAAGGTGTATTGGTTGAGCAGCTTGTTGCGCTTGGTCGTGTTGCTCATCGCAAGTGGTATCAGGGCAACAGTGAGCGTGACCAAGAAGTGATTACTGAATCGCTTGCCTCTGTCGGATTGGCTGGTTACGAAAAGCGTGTAGTGAGTACGTTGTCGGGTGGTGAGCGTCAGCGCGTTTGGCTGGCGATGTGTTTGGCGCAAGAAGCGCAGTGGTTATTGTTGGATGAACCAACCAGTTATCTCGATTTAGGTCACCAACTCGAGTTACTTGAAGTGCTCTATAAGTTGAACAAGGAACGCAACTTAACCATCGTTTATGTCCTGCATGAACTGAGCCAAGCTGCGCAGTTCTGCGATGAACTGGTACTAATGAAAAAAGGTCAGATTTTAAAACAGGGATCGCCTTTGGATGTGCTCACTGAATCGACCCTTGAATCGGTGTTTAAAGTGGAAGGAAAAATGGAAGTCATTGATGGCTACGTTTACTGTTTACCAAAAGCTTATGTTCGTGAGGAAGCGCGTTAATGGGAAACCTGTTTAATCAGTTTCGTACTTTGGTGGCTTTGCCTGAGAATGTTAAAACGCTGAGCATCACCGAGCAGCAAGCCATCTTGAATCACCATGAACCTTTCTTCCGCTTACGTTTTGCTGAACAGCCGAATGGCACTAAAGCCAGTGAATGGTTTGAGCGTGAGTTTCCTGCTGTTGTGCAAGATTACGCAGGTTCTATTGAGGCGAAATTGCCATTTGCCGTGCCGATTTGGCAGAAAGTGTTCAACGCGATTTTGCTGACGTCACTGGTCGGTCACCGTGTGGTGTTTGATCGCGTGTTGCAGTTAACACTCGATGATCTGTATCTGACGATTGGTGAGGACCATCGTGTCGCAAGCATTGAAGTGTCGAGTGCAATCCCTTTCTTTGCTCTTGAGGCTGGCAACGAAAACGCGATGCAAGTGGAGTCAGAACTGGCTTTAGATGAGAAACTTGCGCAAGTCATTACGACGCTCTCTGAGCCATTGGTGCCGCTGTACAAAAAGCAGAAAGTTAGCCCGAAAGTGTTTTGGGGGAATGCCTTGTACGCGTGTGATTTGGCGTTTTCTAAACTTGCGCATCAACCATTAGCCAATGACAGGTTAGATCTAGACGTGCAAGCGGCATCAAAGTGGCAGCAAAACCTATTTAACGCGGTAACACCAAAAGGCGGTGAGTTAAACACGGTAAAAAAGGTGACCTTTAATGGCTTTCAAAAGCTCTACGTGAGACGAGAAACGTGCTGTCTGAAATACAAAATTGAAGGCAAAGAGAAGTGCTCAACCTGTAACTTGCACGATTCAGAAATCCAAGAAAACATCATGCGTATGAACATGCTTGGGTTATTTCAGTAAAATCGATAAATTATCATTTTTTATTGACCACATGTAATTTCAGTAAAAGTCGCTTATTTGAAAAGGTTTTATGTGATTTAGAGCAAAGTTATGGTCTACTGTAGTTGCGGATAAATGGCAGTAGGAAGAATACACGAATCGAAGTGGCTGTTGTTACCTATTTGACTGCTCATACCGTTGCCATTCCGCTGTTAACTCTGCTTTTTCTTTTCTCGCTGCAATCAGCATTTCTATATTTACGTCAGTGTTTGGGTGCCTTTGAATGTATCGCTCGTAATCAACCGGAACACCATTGATGTGCAGTTCAAGATGTAAATGCGGCCCTGTTGTTCTTCCTGTGTTACCCGTTTTCCCTATCACTTGTCCTCGGCTGATCTTCTCACCAACATGGACGTTGCGCTGAGATAAGTGTAGGTAGCGTGATACAGAGCCATTTGTGTGGCGGATATTAATGTAGTTGCCGGCAAAACGGTTGTAGCGGGACTTTAAAACGATGCCATCAGCAATACTACGAATCGGTGTACCTACAGGTGTGGCATAATCAGTGCCTAAGTGCGGAGTCGTTATATTGGTCACTGGATGTGTTCGCTTTAAGTCATAGTCAGAGCTCACTCTGTAGTTTTTATCAAAGGGTGAAGAAAACATGAACTGATTATTTATCGACACACCATGCTCATCAAATACGTTGCCGTGACCATCATTGATAATAAATAAATCAGTTTTACTGCCTAAATAGTAAAAAGAACTAATGTAAGTTTCATTTTTACTATTTAATTTAGTTCTTAAGATAAAGTTATCACCTCTTTTAATAGAGTCAATAATATTAAACTTGCTTTTGATCAGTGCTAATAGCAAGTTGATCTCTTTTTGACTCACTCCTGATTTTAATAATGAAGCGACAAAAGAATATTCAACCACACCGATAGTGATTTTTTGCCTACGAGTATTCTTTTTAATTGGTGGCTGCACATTCTCACTTTCGAATTCTAAAGGCTTGATGGTAGGTAGCCTATCCACAGGAGTGAGGAAGTAGTGAGAAAGCGATACGCTAATCAATATGATTAACGCAGTAGTGATAAGGGCTACGGTAGGAGCTTGCACACTCCTTTTTATTATTAAAATAGTCATTAGTTTTGTTGATTTATCAATACTGACAGTTGTGCGTAGAGTATAATATTTTAAATAAAAACTAGCATTAAAGCATGAGTAATTCCTCTGTTTTAACTAAGTTAATAATTATAGGATGTGAGAATAATTTTAATAATTCAGTCAAAGTGACGGTTGGCTTGGTGTTTATGCCTATTTTGTTGGTGTTAATGTCACGTTGAGAAAATATTTTTCAATAATATAATCTCGGGAAAATATATTTTTCCAAATTACTATGTTCGCTAAAAATACGCTGAAATTAACATTAGGTCTTACGCTTACATCTCTTTTATTGAGTGCATGTGGTGGTGGTGATGGAGGAGACAACACACCTCCAGCTAGAAGCAAAGGAAGCATTTCCGGTATGGTGTTTGACGCCCCAGTCAATGGCGCCAAGATTGAGGTTTTCGAGTTCAAAAATGGAAACTTAGGTCGGAAGTTGGCTAACACGACGTCTGATGCCTTCGGAAACTATCTGCTAGAGTTTGAATCGTCGTCAATGCCTCTTTTTGTTGTTGCAAAAGAGGGGAGTTATACCGATCCGTTTACAAATGAAACGGTATCTGTGAGTAATGCGAAGACACTTAAATTTGAAGGTGTTGTGAACTTTAAAGAGGGGAGTGAGCAAAAGTTAATGCTTACTCCGCTGTCGAACTTGGCAGCAGGCTTGGCAAAGTACAAAATTTCTCAGGGGGCCACAGATGAAAGTGCCTTTTCAACTGCTTTGGATAGTATCAATAGCATGTATGGCTTTGACGTAAATGAGACCAAACCTATTGATATTACCAAAGGTGGGCAAAGCAGCTTTGCTAGTGTAGGGCATCAATACGGCGCTTTATTAACAGCATACTCGTCTTACTCTTACGATCTTATTAAAAAATACGGCAACAGCGATAACGTCTACACTTCGATGCACTTCGCTGACATCCAATATCGGGATGTTATTGCAGATGGTGTTCTTGATGGTCTTGAAGTGAGCCAGACTTCCGGAGCAGTGACTCCCCTCAGCTTTGGACAGAAAAAGATAAACAGCGACGTTTATACACGTGACTTATCTCAACATGTTTTGATCGTGGTAAACGACCCAAGTATCAATATTTCTGGTACTGATGCTGCCGACTATGTCGACTTTAGTAAGAAGCTTAATGACTTAGGTACATATGGCAGTACAGATGGCGTCATTCCACCGCGAGATGGGACGGAGATCGATACCACAGCGCCTATCGTGACACGCATTGACCGTGATGTACTTGCTGGCACCGATAAAGTTGATCTAAAAATTGTTGATGATATCGGTGTAGAAGACGTATCCGCCTTTATTCAGTATCAGATTAATGGCTCTTGGTCTGGTGAATTTCAATGTAACGACATACAAGATTTTGGAAGCACATTCTGTTCGGTTGAATTTGATGATTTTGAAGTTGGCCTTCGAGAGACCAACGTAAAAGTTAACATTAATACCAAAGAGATCGATAGTGTGGATATGAACCCTGCCACAGGGCTCTCAAACGTAACAGCAGCACGGTTAGTCTTGTATACAGCGGATGTACTGGGTAATGAGTTAATTCCAGGCAGCCATTCGGGTCTTCATATCAACTTTGAATGGGATAACGATGCGCCTGTTATCGATATTACATCGGCGAGTGCAATTAATAACCAACTTAAAGAATACGTTCTGAAAGGCGTTGTAAAAGAAAGCTCGCAAGAGATTAGTTCGGTCAGTATTTCATTTAAAGATGGCTTACATGAGGGCGTCACATGTTCTCCTGTCACTGTAGAGTCTGGAAATGCTTGTGAGTTTAGTA
Source organism: Vibrio sp. Vb0349 (assembly GCF_033338975.1). NCBI lineage: Bacteria > Pseudomonadati > Pseudomonadota > Gammaproteobacteria > Vibrionales > Vibrionaceae > Vibrio > Vibrio sp. Vb0349. The sequence continues at coordinate 105,589 of NZ_JAWOTS010000004.1, forward strand.
AGGCTTACCCAACTGATGAATTCCTATCTACGACGGTCTTTGAGGTTCGAGCGAGGGATAGCAAAGGCAATACGGGCTCTGCGCAGCATGCAGTAAGTCGTGACGATCAAGCGCCAGCACAGACGATAACCTATCCTGAAGGTACGTCAATGACGTACGTAAATGTGGGTTTAGATGGTGAACGAACCACTTACGATGGTATCTACTCTCAAGATACGTACACCCCAGACAATGTTCAAGCAAGCCGCGATTTCCTGAAGATTGATTATGCGTACGCAAGTTTAGGGATTCAGAGCTCATTAAAAGGGATAGATTTTAGTAACTTCAACGCTAATTTATTGAAAGAGAATAAAATCCCTTATGTTCGTGTGAAAGTTTCAGACGTAAATACCGATACGGTTTTAGGCTCTAACGCTAATAAGCTTAAGCTTGTCGTCAAGTACTACGTAAGCCAAAACAACGATAATAATTACTCACTTCAGCAAGTTATTGATACAACCGCATCAGATGACGATTACATCGCAAAAATTCCGCACGAAACACTGTTAGATAGCAATGGGCGAGTAGAGGATGTCATTTATTACATTCCTTTTGTAAGAGATATTTTGGGTGACAGCTTTAAATCGGTATCAGAAAACAGTAGTCAAAAGTTAGTCATTCAAACCATCGATGAGTCTGATAACGAAAGCACTCCAAGAGAAGTATATTTTAGAAGTAGCTTTGACCTACCAACCATAAAAGTGGTGACACCATTTATTGGTGCGCGAGCTCAACTTGAAGGGTTGAGCCCAAGTGGTGAATTCACTTCACTTGCAAGTTGTACCACTATCCAGCAACTGGAAAGTGACCAGTCCATGGCTCTTGACGTAGCGAGTTGTGAAACCACAACTGACGTAGTGAATTATGATTTCATGCGTGTTCGTTTAATTGGTATCGAAGGCAGTGAGCCATACTATTACCAATGGAAAAGAGATCCAGGGACCAAGAAAGTAACGGTTGACTTAAACAAGGCCAATATTGGTGTGTATTTTAAGCTCAAAGGTTCTCAAACTTACTATATTACTGAACTATCGACATATCAGACTGGTTTGTTTGATTTCCAGTGGGATCAAGTGACAGCGGGAGAGAAAACTTCAGAACGTGCGATTCAAATTCTTGATGAGGTGCGCTACGCGTTATCAGGTACGAATAACAACTCATTCTTTGGGTTTGACCCAACGGTTGTGTCTTATGCAACCAATGAAATGCTTACGACTAAAGCGATTCCAGACAAGCCATCAAATGACTATCTACACCGATTCCTTGTTGAAGCAATTGATAGTATTGCCGAGAGAATGCCAAGAAATAACTCATTAGATTTTGCATCTGCTATTTACGATGATTTTAGCTACGATGGAAAAGCAAATGGTGTAGGGGCAGGAGGAAGTCAAGTTACGCTCGATTCTTACACGTTTGGCGCTGAAACTTATCGAAAAGATCTGGCGCAATCCTATTATGAAATCATGGCGAGCAAATACGGTATTGAGACCAATATCGCGCAGCTCTATGCTGATGATATTTCGATGGCTAATCCTGACTTAAATGGTAAGAACATTTTTGATACAGAGGGTAGCAGTATCGATACCTTGCCTCCGCAGCCAAAATTAACCATTGAAAGCGGTAGAGAGACGATGGTTGGTAATAGGCTTTATATCGCTGGCGAGGTTGTTTCTAAAATTGTCCTAGACGATCCTTCTGGTATTGTAGGAACCGACGCTCACGGCCCGAAGTTTAACACGATGTGGTATCAAGCCAATGAGCCAAATATTGAAATACCACTGGACATCAACATCGTAGAAAACTCAGACAGCAGCAATACTTATCGAAAAGAGTACTTCTTCACCCTTAACTCCCAGTCTAGTGAACTAAAAGATATTATAGAGTTTGCCGTGGAGACCAGTGCTATGGACCCACATGGCAATGCGTATGGTTACAATGGTAAATCTCCGTTTATAGAATCGGTGTTTATTGATAACGACTTCCCTAAGGCCAGTTACCTTCCACCCAATGATGTCGATGGTAAACCTGTAGAAAACGGTATTTATTTAAATGCGAACAATACTCATGAATTAACCTTCAAGGTTGAGGATATTGTTGGTGATAAGCTTGCCTCGAGGGGCCTTGTTTTCTACCAGCAAACCGGTGAAAAAGTAACATACACACCAGAAAACTTTGCAAGTAACTCGAAAGACGCGTTTAAAGTCAAACTATGTACGGGCGAGATTTGTTCAAATCAAGGCTCTACGATTTATCCTGGTGATGGAGATTGGTTAGTTGTTGCAGCAGCAGAGGACAACTTAGGTAACTCCGTTTCAGAGTTAACTAGCACCGCTCCGAGATTCAATATTCGTATCGACTCTGAAGCCCCTATTGTAAAAAGTGAGCAGGTTCAAAGCCGTTTAGGTGGTAATAACCAATGGGCACCTGTCATTGATTGGGGGACGTTAAGCTCTGGCAATAACGTAAAAATAGATTTGCGCCGCGGATCTGGTCAGGCTCTGACATTAGAAAGCTGTGACCCTCTAACAGAGGCGTGTGACGTACCATACCTAGTTGGTGAACAGCCTGACGTCAAAGTCCAACTGGTTTCAAAAGCATTTGATTACGATGAATGGAATGAATTTTACGTCACTGCGACGGACAACGCTTACCCTGCCAATGTTAGTACAACAGGGAAATTTACCTTCCAAGTCGATAACAAAGGCCCTGAAATCATCCTAAATACGCCTTGGGTTGAAGACACATTGTCTAAAGAGAACTATGTCATAGGGCGTGAGTTCAATGTGCGATTTAAATCCGTAATAGACGATTCAGACCTTGAGCAAGTCTCGCTGTATCAAAGTGGTAAAGATTCGCCAATTAAGACAATTGTGCCAACGGATTCATCTAAAGAGTTTGTCATGTCTCTTATCAAGAGTGACACAGATAAAATAGACATTTCTGAAGATGAAAAAACAACGTCATTGTATGTAAAAGCAACCGATATTTATGGTTTTGAGTCTAGTTCTAACACGCACAAGGTTATTCTTGATCGTGATGGACCAACATTAGGATTAAGTGGTTTCAATGCGAATGACTACTACTTAGGTAACTATGTCTTTGACCTAACGGCGCTCGACCTAAATGCAAACGGTGATGTTTCAATTAATGGTGTCAATCGAGAAAGCCTAGAGTATTGGACGTTTAGCGATCTGGAACCATTACCTGGCTCTCCCGGTACAAAAATCAATGAGGATCTCAAAGTGAGCCTTGGTGATTTAGGTACGGGTACACACAAGGTTCGTTTAAAAGGGTCTGATGTTCGTGGCAACACAACCTTAACCAGTGATGAGCAAGATTTTACCGTCAAAGTGTACAACTCCATCCCGCAGGTGACGCTGGCGATGAGTTACACGGATGGAACGCCAATTACAAACAACACCATCTATCAAGATGGGAATATCGTACTTACGCTTGATATTGTTGATGATAGTGGCGTTGATCGAATTGACTCAACTTATAGATTCTCTGGAGAGCAAAACGGGACTAACTTTACGTTCTCAGAAACCGCAGATGGCACTTGGACTGCAACGTTGCTTTCTACACAAATTGCCAAAGATGGTAATTATGAACTTGATATCAAAGTTTATAACAAAGTTCGTTACCTTGATGAAAAAGACCGAAAGGTTGGAAAAGTAAACCAAACCTTTAGCGTACAGCGTGAAGGCGTGGTTCTAACAGTTGAAAGCCCGCTGGACTTCCAAAATTACTTATCTGATGGTGTTCTTGATGTCATCTTTACTACATTGAGTGCGGTCAAAGCCAAAACGTTAGAGTGTTGGGTTCGTGAAGAATACAACTCTCTGGATGCGCCACCAACTAATGAGCAACCAACTTCTGGTGTTATCAACGTATCGCAAGAACCTTACAGTTGTAGTGTCAATGTTGGGCAAAACATGACCAAAGCACCTGTTACTTTGATCACTAAAACCTTGGGTACAAATGGGCGTGAAACGATCAACAAGTTCAATTTCTCCGTGGTGGATATTGATGCACCGACAGTCGTAAATGGTAACTCATACAGTTTTAAAGGAAGTGATGTTTGGTTTGATGAAGCTTTGAAGAAGAAGATGCTCACATTTGAGCTCTCTTTCAATGATGCTTTATCAGGCGTGAATACCGAAAGTTCAGATGAATATCCAAAGTTGGTTCGTAATCTTGGCAACAAAGCTTATACACCAACGACTTGTGCCAAAGGTGTTGGAAATATCAAGTGTACGTATTCTGAATCCTATGCCGATATTATTGATGGCCTGAGTACAACTCAAGAATACAAAATCAAGAACTTATCTGATTTAGCAGGAAACTTGACGCCAGAGCACGATCTACTGCTTGAATTACCTAAAGGTTCGGTAGTCGTTGAAATTACTGATCCGGTTGGAAACACAACCATTAATGGTCAGCAGCTTGTCGCCAAATTCAGAATTAAGCTGTATGAAAACTCTAGACTAGACAATGTGATGGCCAGGTTTGGAACGGAATCCTACAACTATAAAGATAATCCGGAGAAGTTTGCACAATTAGAGGTGTGTGCAGATGATCCAACCTACAAGTGTTCAACATTTACAAGTGAACTTCCTAGCGATGCGGATGGAAAAACGATCAGGACAACGATTACCGCAACGGATGTGTGGTCGAGAGTCGGTGAAGCGACCGTTGATATTAAAGTTGACAACACACCTCCAAGTGTTGGCGATGAGATTATCGTAACCGAATCGCCAACAAATCCTGATAATGTTCGTTTTCGTTTTGACATAACGGACACTGGTAGCAGCCTGGCAACAGTAAACTACTCGGTTTTAAACCCGAGTTATCAAGAAGAAAGAGTAGAGGATGGGAATGGTTCATCTACGTACTTTGAACTACCGAAATCTCAGTTAGAGGGGCGTGGTTCAATCACAGTAGACATCAAAGCGACAGATAGCGTCGGACTGTATTCTGATATCAGAAAAGTCATTGATATTAGTGTTCCTAAAGTCACAGTTGATTTCGATGGAATTACGAGTTTGCAGGGTGGGAAACTGTTCTTAACCAAGGCAAGCCAGCCGTTTACGGTATCTACGGTGGAAGGAGAAAGAGTGAAAGCTTCACAATATTCTGTGGAGCTTATTCCAAGCCTCGGTGATTCCTTGCGTTACTCAGGTGATGTTATCTCATCTAGTGGTAATGGAATGATGAGCTTTGCCGTCGATAACCAAGGGTCATATACCCTTAAGGTGACGGTGACGGACTCAGTTGGAAGAGAGAATACAAGCTTTGAATTACTAGGCAAAAGTTATGATGGAAAGGTTATCGAATCTATTGTTGATTATGACGCTCCAAGTATTTCGGGCTTAAGTGCTAATCAAACCTCTAAGGTGCCGACAAACGATAAGTATCAACTAGAAATTAGTGCATACATTACAGATAAAAATTTAAATCTCGTCACGTCAAAAGCGGTGAGTGGTGGTAGCACAGTAGCTCCTCAAGCGATTACTGAGCCGACAACCGAAGCGGGGCCTTATGTCATAAGCTATTTGTTACCGAAAGGCGATCATACGATCACGGTGGCAGCAACAGACAAGGTGGATAACAAGAGTGAAAGTTCTATTGACGCGCATGTGGAAGCGGCAACCGTTCCCGGGCTAAGTATCTCTACCGCCTCAAGCGCCCCTCTTTTTGGAGGCGAAGAGATTACGCTTGCGTTTAACTTTACAGAAGAAGTTACGAACTTTGATATCTCAGATGTCCATCTTGTCGCTAGTGATAGCGGTGTAACAGGAACGTTAAAACAAGATACTTGGTCGACTTCAGACAATATTACGTGGACGGTTAACTATGTCAGCCCAGAAAAACAAGATAAAAATATCACTATTCAGGTAGAAGACAATAGCTATCAAAGTACCAACACAATTCCTGGAAAAGGAAGCAGCTTAAGTATCGCGGTTGAAGGAACCTTACCAAAACTAACCAATGTGACATTTAACCCCGAGCATCAGAGCGTGGGGCAAAGCGTGAGTGTCTCGCTTGAGTTTGATAAAGAGCTCCAAGAGGCGACCGCTACGCTTGGCGGCAATCGCATTAGTTCTCTGTCAGCAACGGCAGATAAAAAGGTCTGGGTTGGTGATGTACAAGTTCCGAGCACCGCGCTGTTAAGTGTCGACTTGGTTGTTAGTCAGTTTAAAGATTTGACTGGCAACATAGGTGAGGATAACACCGCTCACGAATTGCCAATCACGCCAACCTTAGCTATTAAGCCAGTGGGCAGTGTGGATGAAACGCATGCCGCCACACTACAATTCGAAGGCACGTCGACACGTTTTGACGGTCAGTCCCTGCGTCTTGAAGTGAAAGCCCAAGGCAGCGCGACGGTACTAAAAAGCGGCAGCGCGACAGTACAAGCCGGTGGCACTTGGATCAGTGACGCAATGGACATGAGTCACCAAACCAATGGTACTTATACTGTGATGGTGACGGGGACGAACTCAGCGGGCATTGAAGTGAGTGAAAGCCAGAGCTTTACACTGGCGCAGTCTCTGCC
>NZ_JAWOTS010000004.1:112286-319563 GCF_033338975.1 Vibrio sp. Vb0349
GACGTTTACGCCTGAGCACCAAGCCATCGGCCAAAGCGTGACGGTAACGCTAGAATTCGATAAAGATCTGCAGTCCGACGCGGCGGAGTTAGGTGGCACGACGATCACCTCGTTAGTGGCAACCGCGGACCCAAGTGTTTGGACTGGTGATGTGGTGGTACCAAGCACGTCAGAGCTCAATGTGGCGTTGCTTGTTCGTGACTACCAAGACTTATCAGGAAATACCGGTAGTCAGAACACGGCTTACTCCATGCCAATTACACCGACAATACACCTAGACGTTATCAACGATGTTACTGGAGTGGAAAGCGTGACAGTAAGTGGCAGCAGTGAACGGTTTGAAGATGGTGAGTTCATAGATATCAAAGCAGTCGACGCTGATGGTGCAGAAGCCACAGGCATGGCTACCGTGCTTTCAGACTCATGGACAACTGATTTAGATCTTTCAGGACTCAAGGAGGGGGTAGTGACGATTTATGTAAATGGTACCAACAAGCTTTCCGCCTCTGCCGAAGAGGCTCAAGCAACATTTAACTATGATCGTTTCGCAAGTACAGCCTCCTTAGGTGCTGTTTACAACCGATATTTTAGTGAGAACAAAACTTTAAAAAATGCGGCATAAATAAAGCGAGCGTTTAGCTCGCTTTATTTCTTTGGGACTTTTTGTGATATTTATCAAAATAATTGCCTTTATTGATAAGTTACTCGAATTAATGAATCGTCTTAATACAAGGCTGAATAACTATAATAACTAGGCCAATGTTGCTTTTAGGTGTGTATGACGTGATTGTGATGGTCGCTCGGCAGGTGCTGTGGTGAATGTGTCGCGTTGAAAATCTTTTTAAATATTATATATTTACGCTCGTTTCTATACTCTGAGTATAGTGTTCTGCATGAGGTCGATGGGTAATACCTCACCTCTTTAACTCGCGATGAAGCAAATTTAATCCTAGCAAGCTTCAGAGCAGTTACTTTTGTGAGTGCGTAATGCGCTCACCTTTTTATTTAAACTTCCTCAGTAACAGTCAATTTGTTGTTTGTTGCTGAGGAGGGCACCTCATAAGCTTCTGAATTTCCTCGTGCTTACCTGAAGCGCACGTTACTACGATTTTTGTTAACTTCAGTCCATAAATTAAATTTTTTTAGATAGTAAGATTTTACCATTTTGACAGAGTGGGTGATGTTACTGGCTTTTATTGTGGTCAAATCGCATGTTTTGATAGCAAAAATTACCATTTTTTTGGTGTTTTTGATTTCGGGCGATTTTTCTATCTCGTTGAAAATAAATGGCTAAGTAAGTAGGATACGCAGACCAAATCGTACTTGTAAGCCTTATCAGCTTAATTGTCACCGCAGCCATATTTACGATGTTGGTTGTGGAGAATTCAAATGCATTTAGTTTGCAAATTTATACCTAGCTCGAAGCTATCCTCCAACGAGCTATCTTATGTTCTTACACCGGACGAGTGTATAGGACAGCTTTCGCGTTTGCGAAATTCAGATGACATCCTTAGAAACCTCCCTAAAGAATTGGCGCAAAAGATTTCCATCTCTGCCAAAAAAACGACCAGCGCATTGCTATCTGCGATAAGAATCGAATTGGGGAAAGGCAATTGGGTGTCATTATCTACCGTTGCTCGTCGTTCGCCATTGACGGACTCTCAGCTGCAAAGCTTCCCTAGACTTAAATCACTCGTTGACTCTGTATCAGCTTCGAATGAAAGCAAAGCTTTTAAAGCAGGATACAAGCAGGTTACCGACGATGTTGCTCTAGTTCGCAGTTACGCGCATGTCCCCTCTGAGCCAAGCCCAGACCAAAAAATTGTTGTCGAGTTTGCAGGGCAGTGGTCTAGCAACGCGGCATGTTTGATGTTGGGAAAAACCGAAGCTCAAAAAGAAAAAGTGACTGTAGGCAAGGCTGATACAGAAAACAAACACCGCAGCCTCGCGATATTTAAAGATCTCGAAGCTGAGGGCAAAACGCTCTATATCAAAATCCCTTGCACTGACCAGCCTCAGCCAATTTTGCTTAAACTCGCCGAAGACCTGCAACCCGTTGATAAAGAAACTCAGATGGATGAGTGGGATAACGTGTTAGTGCCAGTGGTTCCGTTGCACTTCCCTGGTAGCGATAAATCAGATGAAGCTGCAGAAGTGTTTAAATCAGGCTACGTGTATGTTGTTTGGAACAATAAAATTTGGCGCGAAGTGGCAATTACGGAAAATGGTTACTTTTCAGATACGGACATTAATAGTGTTCGTGAAGGCTCTAGACCCAAAAGGCACGCCGATATCTATATGACCAATCCTGAAACAGGCGGTGTTTTCGCTTATGAGCCTTTCCAAATCGTGCAGAACGGCAAGGTGGTAAGTGAAGGCTCTTTGAATGGCTCTGGAGAGGCTCGAGTGTTCAACTTAGTTGAGGAAGAAGTTGAGATAGTCATGACAGGCTATGAACCACAAATCAAAGAAAAGATTGAAACAAATTTGAGCCCTATTAATGCTTCTAGCCCAGTGGAGCGGAGCGCGCAAGGTTACCCTCTCCCGCATATATGGCTTCCTTACAAGATTAAAGGTGAGCCTCAAGAAGTATATTTGGCTTATAACAGTAAACGATTGAGCGAGAGTGAACTATCTCAACTAGAAAGTGATCCCGGAACCAAGGCCATAAAAGTCACTGATCTTAACCATTATAGCAGTGAGAAAAGCTTTAAAATTGGAGACGGTTCTGTTCGTCTGCTCTCAGTATTACCAAGTGCTGCGACCTCAAAACCTGAAAAATACGCAATGTTACGAAGCCAGGTAAATAAAAATGTAGCGGTCGTGTATTTACTTAAATCTGTCGAGATAGTTTTCGAATATCCGGGCTATACGACGCTGGACGAGTCAGATGATTACTTTGAGTTAAGGCAAAGCGATGGTGATTGGTCGCAGCGAGTGTGCTTGCGCCAATGTATAAAAAAAGAGAATGGTTCTAGGTTGATTCGTTTTACTGGTTGGCCTGCAGAGGTTAAAGAAGTGGATCTTCTCCGTGGTTATCAGGGCAATAGTCATCACGGAAGAGATAATAAAACGGTCATTTTTGCTCAAACACCCATTGCGGATTTACTGGCTTATAAGAAAAAAGATCAGACAAGTTAACAAAACAACTTATTCGGATTGCGTTGTCACACTATTAAACGCGATCGAGAAAGATAACGAAGAGAATATAAGATGAATCTACGTCATACATTATGCTTGATTACTTTAGCGGTCTTATCTGGCTGTAATCAAGAATCGGCCAAGGAACCAGAACAACACGCGCCAAAACCTCAGACGGTTCAAGACCGAATCGCAGAAAAAAATGCTCAACAGTGGGAAGATGGTCGTGTTTATATTACAGAAAACAATTACGTTATTTATGACAAAGAGACGGGTAAACCTAAACACTTTATTTTTAAAGCTAAAGAATGGCCACGTGAAGATCTCACCAATGAAGGCTCTTATGATTTACCACGTGTAGTGTTTCGTTGGGATAACGCCCGAAATGAAGCGAAAGACCATTATGATCAAAGGGATAAAGTGTGGAGTATCAAAACGGATGGGACGGACTTGCGTCTGGTCGCAGATGAGTTTGTTGGCAAAGTTCGTCTAATGCGTGTCTCTCCAAATAATCGCTACTTGGCTTTGGCCTATTCGGCCTCAGAAGGGATGTTTAAAGTAATTAAAGATCTTAAGACGGGTGAGTATATTGAACTAGGTCGTTCACGTGGCTACCCTGAGTTTCTATGGGCTGAAGACAGCAGCTATCTTTACTACGTAGACAAGTTTAAAGACTGGAAGTACACGTTAGCGACGGGTGAAAAAGAAGAAACGGAAGTTAATTTTAATGAATACTCTGTTATATATAATGGAAAACGAATTGTTGTTGTTGCATATGGAGTAGCAGTTTTCGATGAGCAGACGAATGAACTGCTTTATTCTGTTGCACCTAAAGAAAGAGGAGGTGATTTGGATGCCAAGGAGTTCCGTAAGAAAGCAATTAGCCCAACAGGACGTTATGTTTGGTCAGAAACCAGAACGCACCGTTATCTTATTGACGTTAAAAATAGAACCTTCCAGTCGGAAGAAATTGTTCCAAGAGCGGTAGGTAAGTTACGTTATTTTGAAATTCTAGGTAAAGATGTAAATTACACACGAGATGGAGCGGCTAGAGTTATATTGAGCAAGACAACAGAAAACAATGAATTTGGGCCATACCTGAAATGGGAGCAAATTGGGACAGGCCATAGTGCTGGTAATTCTTCTCTATACAATGCTTTTGCCAATAATGGTGATTTTGTTAAAGAGGGGGATTTATGAGCCTTGTAGAGAACTGCAATACAATACCGCTACATGCTAGTTATTATTTATTTGGCGCTTACTTTGCAGCCGAAGAAGATGAAAATAACGACAAAACTTACCCTTCATGGCACTCTAACACGAGTCTAGTTGGAGAAAATATTTCCAATATTCGCCCGTTAGCGAAAGTGCCGATGCTTAACGTCACCGATAGCGATAGCCCTAAGCTTTGGGCTACCGACCATAAATTTAAGTTATGTTCACTGGGTAACGGAAAGCCCGATCAATATGGGGCTTTTGAGGTCTTGACACCAGAGCACACAATTCATGCTTTAGGTAGGGATCTACCCAAAGAGGGCGCGCAGACCTTCACTTTCCGCTTTCCGCCCTTGCCTTTAATAGCTTCACTTTCTGAGTTAAACCCCAAAGAGTTAGCTACAAAAGTTGCAGATTTGAGTAGCCAGTTGGAAAACAGCGAAGCAAAACTCACCTTGACAGAGATCAGCATTGAACAATTGGCTAAGCCTTACGAACCAGCTGCGAACGGGGGGCTCAGCGAAGAACAGGCAGAATATAACAAGTGGTATGAAGATGTAAGTGAATCGGGAGAAACACTAAAAGGCTTCGTTTTACCTGTTGTGGCGAGTTGCGCTGTGGTTTTTTCTGATCAAGGTTATGAAAGTGCGACGGTTACTTTGCAAAAGTTTGACTCAACCAAAGAAGGTGGGGAATACAAAACGATAGGTTCTTCAGTACAAGCAGCATTACCTGAAGATGAGCATTCAGAAGAAAATGCTAAGCAATACCCATGCGCGATGTTTCACGTTGATCCTGCTGATTTTAAAGAAGGCTTATACAGTATCCGTGTCGAATTTATTCCAAGCCAGATGAAAAATGGCGTTCCACAGTTCATTAAAGACGCTCATATTCAGCAATTTTCTGAAGGCTTAGATACAGTCTACACTTACGAGCTACGTGAACAGATTACCTTTTCTTCAAGCACTCCGTTAGGGAAATTTGCCATTGTCAGTGGCGATATGATCTCCCTTGAGGAATCCTTGATTTATCAATACCCTCAGTACTTTGGAAATATGAAACATTACCTTCACGGTAATGTACAAGGTGTAACAGCTAATACGCCAGCTTCAAGAAGTATTGCGTTACTCAAGAATATCCGAGATGTGTCTGCTCAGCTAGGAGCAGGGCTGCTGAGCGGTAGCTTGCAAGACACTTTAGATCGTGATGGCCGCCAAGCGGTGTTTAATAACGTCTCGAAACTGTATTGGGATGCAGTTAAGTCCGAGATGCCGCCTGCGATGAAAGCGGCGGGCGAATTGTATTACGGTATTTACAGTACGAAAGAAGCGCTTGATAAGTTGCAGGAACTCCACACTCCAGCTATCGCGGGTGTTGGTTGGAAGGCGCTATTTCACGATAAGGTTTTTAACACCAATGAAGCTCGGTCAAGCGCACTAGCACTTTCTTTTGAATCACGTCTGGGTAACCGACGTGTGGTTGCCGGGCGAGTTGCGGAAGCTTGGCTTTCTGGTGGTAAAACCGTTGGTTTTAATGGCTTCGGAACGGGATTGACAGCACTTAGTTTGTATAAAAAAGCTAAACAGCTGGTTAATCAAAATAAAAAGGTTGATAAAGCAGAGCAAGGAACAGAAGAAGTTACAAAAGACTACCTTGCTCAAATTCCAGTTTGGAAGACTGCTAACCATATCCAGGAAGAAAAACTAGAACAGGCTTTAAAAGATGCGCGTGATCAATCTGGCAATCAGATTGACGCCATTCTCGTAAATAGCTCTAGAGGCGCAGGAATAAAAATAGAATTTGCCTTTAACTCGCGTGAAAAAGAGTTAAAGGATCATGCACCTATATTTAAACAGCTTGCTGCTTCTCTTGCCAACGTTTTAGAGAATGAGCCAAACCTTAGAGTAGAGATAGAAGGGCATGCTTGCCAAGTCGGTACCGAGAAAGCAAATATGCAGGTCTCGGCAGAGCGCGCAGAATATGCGAAAAAACTGCTCATGAAGGAGTTCCCTGTTTTTGAAGGTCGTGTTTCGGTAGCCGCTTTTGGTGAAAGTAAACCTGTCTATGTTCCCAAACAAGGTGAAAAAGTCGACCGCAACAACCCTAATCTAAGACAAAACCGTCGGGTTGTAATCCGTATTTACCTGCAATCCCTGAACATATTCTTTCATCCCAGTCGCTATGGCTCGCATGCAATGGAACGCTCTAGGCTTGCTCTAGAAGCTGAGATGGTTGCGCAAGATAAAGCAGAAGTCGCACTGCGAATGGCGATTTTTGACAGTGTCGTTGACGTCGCTTCCTATATTCCTGCTATAGCTCCTGCGGCAAGAGGGTTTATGCTTGCCATAGAGGGGTCAAAGACAGCAATATCTGCGGTGAAAGTGATTGATAGTTTAATGTTGGACTCCTTCCTAGAAGAGTTAAAGCAAAGCCATGAGGTTGTCAGTGAGCTTGAAAGGCTGGCAAAAATACATATCGAGTTACTTAACGATTTGCGACGCAGTAAGGTAGATGTAGGTATTGAATGTAGGTCTTATCAGGAACTCATTACTCACCTTGAGAGCGAAGAAGTTCGTAAGGAGGTGTTAAAACGCTACCAACTACGAGCGCTTGCTATTAATGGCTTAGTGTTATTACTCGCTGACCTAGGATCTCAAACCAAACGGAATTCTAATATCTCGTTTAGGTTTTTGGTTGAGCGTTACAAGGTGAAGGAATACATTGAGAACTACATTTTGAGCGATGATTGGTCTGTACATACGATCAAAGGAAACACCTTAGCGGCTAACTGGAAGAACCGTTGTGATAACGAGTACTACACCGAATTATCGACAAAGATGCCACAAGGTGCGCAGCATTGGCCTGCTCCAATAACAACTAATAGCAAAGTTTCTCATCTCTCTATAACCGAAAACAGGGATAGCTTTAAAGCGTCAGGTGCATTTAATCAAATCTTCCCGATACAAACCATGTTGTTTGAACACCCAAATGAAACGATGTTTGATAACTTTACCGAGTCATTTAACCCGCAAGGGAGTGAGTTAAAGAAAGATGAAATCGGCTATTGTCGAATACTAGTTCAGTCAGCTCGTTATACTGAAAGTGATGAACCAGAATGGATGTCATATGATAGTTGGATTCAGCAATCTAGCAGCAGTCGCCTAGGTCCATACGATAAAGTGAAAGTGCAGTTGATACTTAAAAAAGAACACAAGTATGCGAAGCCAGTTACGATTGGCTATGATCGCGTCGACGGGCTCGAAAATATTAAAGGTCCAGCTTTCAGTGACTGGATGCTGCCAATGAAGGTTAGTGACTTCAAAGCAGATCCTGATGGGCGAATAAGTGCTTTTTACAAGCAACAGGGGATTGATGACGGCGCTACGTTGATTGCTATTGAGCATATTCCCTCATTCCGCTTCGGTGATGTGATGATCGACGGTATGAAACCAATGACCTCTAAAGCAAAGCTAATGTTCTCTGATGCAATGTTCAGTATGGCAGTTTCCGGAGCAGCGATATCTGGTCAGCCAAGCGACTATTTTGCAGAAGCGGATTCCTTTAAGCGCTATGTAAAAGGCGGAGGCTTCCAAAATATGCGTTACTGCTTGGGAATTAGAACGAATCAAGGGCAACATAGTTTTTACTTACCACAAGAGTACAGTCTGGGGCAGAAGTTTGATGATGCTGAAGATGAGTTGCAAATTGGCGCTTTAAGTACAGAAACTAGACTGGTTTTGCTTGATACCTATTTGGGAGAGCAGCAACTGCGTCTACGTGAACAGGACCTTATGGTAGAGAGCTTTACCTTAATGGCAAGTGAGGGAGACAAAAATACCATCCCTATACTTCATGGCATTAAACAGCAAGTGGTGGCTATAGACACCAAAGCGTCTGGTTTGAACTTTTTCAGTGAAAGAAAGTGGTACCAATCGGCTGATAATATCTGGCGTGATGGTTTCTCATGGGGAAACAAAAAGAAAGACGATCCTGCCAGTATTTATGTACTGATTTTGGGTGAGAGTCATGAAAAAGCACTTTATGAACGTTTGGGTATGCCGTGGGAAGCAGTGAATATGTGTATTCAACTGGCGCTCGACGGAAATGATGGCAAGCCAGTTAAAGGTCCTCTTTACTTCACCGATATGTATCATATTGGTGAGTTTGTCTATAAAAACGAAGAGTGGATGTTTACTGAATCTATTTCAGAAAACCATCGAGAACAAGTTGATGCCATGAGTGAGTTTATAGGTGAAGCTGTAGGTAGTCTCACTAAAGAGAATGAGCTATCTAAGAGCAAAAACTATACGATGTACTGCATGAGGTTTAACTTGGAATATGTTGCACCAACGGGAGTTAGGTTAAAAGGCCTAAGACCGTTTGGTGGTGTAATTGGTGGTAAAGCGAACTTGGAGCTTTCGGTTGCTCATCTAAAACAAGTCGGATTAAATGGAGCTGATGACTATGATATTGGTCGTGATGCTGTAATTTCTATTCCTTCTTTAAATGCGGATAGTGCTTTGGCTGGTAATTTCTTTAGTGATATGCCTTGGTTAATTGAGAAAGAGTCGACAGAGGAAGGCGTAGACAAGTCTGCGGCTGAAACTTGGAAGCAGTATAACGAATCTCAACGCAAGAAATGGTTGAAAGATTGGATTGAGAAACAACCTGCGGTAACTCAAGCACCCAAGCCCTTGGAAAAGTCACTTGATAACCCTTCCTAGATGCAAAAAACCGCCTTCGGGCGGTTTTTCTTTTCTTATGACTTCATACTGAATTTAGAAGTTTCTTTTTAACCCCCATCAACCCGCTGCAGAAATATCGTATTTCTTCATCTTATGGTTGAGAGTGCTCATTGGCAGCGCCAATTGCTCAGCGGCCTTCTTGGTGTGCCAATTACAGGCATTTAAGCAATCGATGATTACTGTACGCTCGTATTGGCTGACAACGTCCTTAAGGCTCTTTGAAACGTCTTCTAAATCCGCTTGTGCTTGCTGCTCGTAAGCAGGTTGCTCTGGGGTAGGTGAAGCTGCTTTCATGTCAATACTTGGTACATCTTCTGGGATTTGTTCGCCAAACTCAATGTGAGTAATGGTTTCAAAATCGGACAGTAGCACCGAGCGCTCAATGATGTTCTTAAGCTCACGCACGTTCCCTGGGTATTGGTAGGCAAGGAGCTGTTTACGTACGTTGGCACTTAACCCTGGCGTTTGCGGCAGACCTAGCGTGTTGGTTGTGTGTTGCACGAAATGTTCGGCAAGGGGAATAATGTCTGACTTGCGAGCTCTCAATGGTGGTAATGTAATAGGGAACACATTCAAACGATAGAACAAATCGGCACGGAATCCGCCATCTTTGATTTGCTGCATAAGATTACAGTGGGTTGCGGCGATAACGCGAACGTCCACCTCAATCTCTTTGCTGGTACCGATAGGGCGAACTTTGCGTTCTTGTAGTACACGCAGTAACTTTGCCTGCAGTAGCATTGGCATATCGCCAATTTCATCTAGGAAAAGCGTGCCGCCGTTGGCTGCTTCAAACAAACCGACTTTGTCTTTGTCTGCGCCCGTAAATGAACCTTTCTTATGCCCAAAAAGCTCAGATTCCAATAACTGCTCTGGAATAGCCGCACAGTTCTGAACGATCAAAGGCTGTTCTGAACGATTAGAGTTTTCGTGAATGTATTTCGCGATCACTTCTTTACCAGCGCCCGTTTCACCACGCAACAGAACGTCGACAGGAAGAGATAGCACCTTATCAAGACGATTCAAGACATTGAGCATTTCTTCGCTCTCTGCAATAGGACCCTGATAGGTTTTTTGGGTACGTTTTTTGAGCTGAGTGTTCTCGCGCACTAGGGCTTGATTGTCGGCATTGAGATTTTTAATCACTTGCCCGTATTGCTCTAACCACACAGCTTGGCGAATATTACTCGCGGCCATACGACAAAACTCAGTCAATGCAGTTTCATTGTCGATAACACTTAAATCGAGTAAGACTAACAGCCCAATGGTTTTGCTTTCGCTATCAATCAAAGGCCAAGCCAGTAAGTTCTCGCTTTTTAATCCCAGTGTCTGCTCAGTTTGATAGATGCTTTCGCAGTCATAGCCGTTGTACTTATACAACTCGTTAATCAACACCACTTCACCATTACGAATGGCAAAGTTAAATGGATCGTTCTCACTGGCTGAGTCTAACTGTAATGCATCCCAAGGATGGGAAACGATAGTTTTATCGTTATGGTGAGCGGTACTTGGAATCAACGCCTGCCCAGTCTGGTCCAACACATAAATGATGCCGTGCTTTGCGAGGGTCATTTGTCTCGCAGCAGTCAACACAGCATCCAACGTTTGGGTAAGCTGGCTGCGATCAGCCAAAGACTGACTGATCGCAAGTAGGGCGTTACTAAGTTCGCTATGGTTAGCTGAACGCATAGGTTAGTGTTCCTTGCTCATCGACAGACACTTCGATTTGCGTATGTGAATCATCCTTGTCATGCACTAATAGCTGAGTCGATAGTTGCGGCAGCAACTGACGGTTGATGACCGCGTCGATGTTACGCGCACCCGTTTCAGCAAGGCGACAGTTACCTAGTACGAACTCAACCAAGCTGTCTTCGTAGCTCAGAGACAACTTGTGATGGCTCTGTAGACGCTGAGAAACTTTGTTCAGCTTGTGGTGAATAATTTCTGTCATTGCTTCATCAGACAGCGGAACAAATGGTAGTACTGACATACGTGCCAACAGCGCCGGCTTGAAGTGTTGGTTCAAAGTAGGGCGAATAGCTTCTGCGATGATGTTTGCATCGATGTCTTTGGATTGATGAACCAAAGATTCGATCTCATGCGTCGCAAGGTTACTGGTCATGATGATCAGCGTGTTCTTGAAGTCGATTGTGCGGCCTTCGCCGTCGTTCAGCGTGCCTTTGTCGAACACTTGGTAGAACAGGTTCAACACTTCAGGGTCGGCTTTTTCCACTTCATCAAGAAGAACAACAGAATATGGACGTTGACGAACCGCTTCTGTCAGCATGCCGCCTTCACCGTAACCTACGTAACCCGGAGGTGAACCGATTAGGCGAGATACCGTGTGCTTCTCTTGGAACTCAGACATGTTAATGGTCGTCATAAAGCGCTCACCACCAAACATTTGATCAGCGATCGCACGAGCCGTTTCGGTTTTACCCACGCCACTTGGGCCAACCAGCAGGAATACGCCTGTTGGTGCGTCTGGGTTACCTAGACCAGCTTTCGCAGTTTGAATGCCTTCAGACAGGGCATCGATAGCGTATTCTTGGCCTTTGATGCTTTGTGTTAGGCTTTCTTTCAGTTTTAGCGTGGTTTCTGCTTCGTCTTGAAGCATCTTACCCATAGGAATACCAGTCCAGTCCGAGATCACATGGCTAACTTCATCTGGACCCACTTCAAAGTGAACCAGCGGGTTACCACTGCGGATTGCGTCTAACTGTTCTTGGCAGGCTGAAATTGCAATGCGAACGGCTTCTTCATCCATTTCTGCATATGGAGAAACGTCTTGCTCTTGTTCTGAATCTTCGTCTGCAGCAAGCTCTTCTTCATTTGTTTCGCCAAAGACCAGTTCATGTAAGCGAGAGCGTAGAGCAATCATCTCTTGGATCTGCTCTTTTTCTTTGTGCCATTGCGCTTCTTGTTCTGCTAGCTCTTCTTTCGTTGTTTCCATTGCCAGTTTTAGGTCTGGAATGTTAGCAAGGCTGTGCTTGTCGCCAGTTTGCTGCAGAGCATCACGCTCAAGTGCTTCAAGCTCGCGCTGTTGAGCTGCAAGTTCTTGTTGCAGTGTCTCAACAGAAGCAGGAATGGCATTAAGGCTGATGTTCACTCGTGCACACGCCGTATCTAGTACATCGATCGCTTTGTCTGGCAGTTGACGACCAGAGATGTAACGAGCAGAAAGTGCTGCCGCAGCAGTGATAGCATCGTCACGCACGTAAACGTTATGTGACTTCTCGTATGCTGGGCGCAGACCACGAATGATCAATGCTGCTTGCTCAGGAGACGGTTCGTCGAGTTTCACCAATTGGAAACGACGCGCAAGAGCAGGATCTTTCTCGAAGTACTTCTTGTATTCCGACCATGTTGTCGCAGCGATGGTTTTCACTTCACCACGCGCTAGGGCTGGTTTTAGCAAGTTTGCCGCGTCGCTGCCGCCTGCTTGGTTACCACCGCCAACAAGGGTGTGTGCTTCATCGATGAATAGAATGATAGGGGTTGGCGAGTTTTTCACTTCATCCAATACTGCGTTTAGGCGTTTTTCGAATTCGCCTTTTACGCTTGCACCAGCTTGCAGAAGACCCATGTCCAGGCCGTAAAGCTCAACACCTTTGAGGTTGTCTGGTACGTCACCTTGTACAATCTTAAGTGCCAAGCCTTCTACTACTGCGGTTTTACCAACGCCCGGTTCACCAACAGCAATAGGGTTGTTTTTACGGCGACGAGCAAGGATGTCCACGATTTGGCGGATTTCTTGGTCACGGCAGAAAACAGGATCGATTTCGCCTTTGCGTGCTTTACCAGTGAAGTCTGTCGTGAACTTGCTCAGTGCTGAGCCATCCTCACGAGCTTGTGTTTTCTCTGAAGTAGCAACTTGCGCCTCAATAGAGTGGCTTGTTAGCTCTGCAAAGTTACGCTTAAGGCTGTCAGGGTTTACCGCTTCAAGGATAGAGGCGTAACCATGTTGGCCGTAACGGAGAGGGTTGCTAACAAGAGTAAGGAGTAAGGCACCAGAGCGGATTTGTGTTTCGGATAGATCTAAAGAAGAAACCAGCCAGCTTTCTTGCAACCATTCGATTAATAACGCAGAAAAAACAGGTTTGCTGCCATTTCCTTTGGCGTTGGTGTCGAGTGTGGATCGAACCGATTGTCTTAATAAGTTCTCAGAACAATCAAAATGACTTAATAAGACGTCAAAATCACTATTTGGCCTTTCTAATAGACTCAGTAAATAATGCTCAATTTGAACTTCGTTTGCTTTTTCAGAGACTGCAAGTGCAGCGGCGTCTTCTAATGCTACTTTTGCAATCGGGTGTAGACGCTGAATTAATGAAGAAAGGTTTATATTTATCATAGCCATTTTATTCTTTAGAGGAAAAGAGGTAGCGGCTATTATACTAAAAGTGATTGCGTTCTTTTTTTATCAAGATATTTTGACTATCGTTTGTTGGTTATTTTTAATGATTATTGTGACATTAATGTTTGTGGTTATTTTAATGGCGTTGTTATTCTAAATTAATTGATAGTAAAAGTGTCGGATTTATTAGTTTTAATGACTTTATTTACACAGTTTTATATGGTTATTTTCACTTTTTAAAGTTAGAACAATTTATTATTATCTTAATCCAACTTTTTGGTTTTTTATCCAATAAATTGTACTCAAGATATTAGTGAATAATGCCTTAATTTGTATAAGTTGTTGTTTTTATTGTGTTTTTAAAGTTGGCACGGACTTTGATTATACCAAGTAGTCGCGGTGATAAGCGATTTGGTGATTTAAACAAAACAGATTTTAGAAAAGGAAATAGCGATGCCAACTCCAGCATATATGTCTATCCAAGGTGAGACTCAAGGCCATATTACTAAAGATACTTACTCTGCAGATTCAGTAGGTAACACATGGCAAGAAGCTCATGTTGATGAGTTCCTAGTACAAGAACTTGATCACGTGCTAACTGTTCCACGTGATCCACAAAGTGGTCAGCCAACTGGTCAACGTGTACACCGTCCACTTGTTGTAACTAAAGTTCAAGATCGCTCATCTCCACTACTATTCAACGCACTAGTATCTGGCGAAAAACTTCCTGAGTGTGTGATCCGCTTCTACCGCACTTCAGTTCAAGGTAAACAAGAGCACTACTACTCAATCAAATTGATTGATGCGCTACTTGTCGATATCCAAACTCGTATGAACCACTGTCAAGACGCAGCAACAGCTGACCGCGTGACAGAAGAAGTGCTTAAGTTCACTTACCGTGCGATCGAAGTAACTCACGAAAACTGTGGTACTGCGGGTAACGACGACTGGCGTGCTCCACGCGAAGCTTAATTGCTCGTCGCGTAAAGATTCAGGGCCAACGATTGTTGGCCCTAATTCGATTATTTGTATCAGGTAAAAGATATGGTGAATGACGTAGAATTTAAATTTGAAGTGCCTGGATGTGGGCATGAATTTCGGGTCGAGAGCTTTCATGTTCATGAAGAGTTATCTAAGCCTTTCCACATCAATCTCTCATTACTTTCACTTGATCCAGATATCTCGTTCGATGAGTTAATACGTAAAGCAGGAACATTGACACTTTACGGACAAGGTGTTGGGGCTGCGCGTGTGTTCAACGGCGTGGTGAATGAAGTGCGTTACTTAGGAACTGGACGTCGTTTTTCTCGTTATCAATTAGTCTTGGTTCCTCAAGCTTGGTTCTTATCTCAGCGCCAAGATTGTCGTATTTTCCAGCAAAAGTCAGCGCAAGACATCATCACAGAAGTACTCGATGATGGGGCAGTCACCGATTACCGATTTGAAGTGTCGGGTACTTATCCTCCAAAAGAATACGTTCTGCAATACCGTGAGTCTGACTTGCACTTCGTGCAGCGTATGATGGCTGAACACGGTATGTGGTATTACTTTGACCATAGCGATTCAAATCATACGATGGTCATTGTCGACAGTAATGACGCGATTGCACCTTTGATAAGCTCGCCACTAAATGCTTCTTACATTGGGCCGATTGTTTATCATGCCGATGGTGGCGGTGTTGCCGATCGCGAACATATCTCTGATCTCGAGTTAGTTAACCGCGTTAGAACAGGACAGGTTACGTACACAGATTACAACTACGAACACCCTAAAATTCCACAAGAGATGACACAGGCTGGCGAGCTAGACCAAGATCTCAAGCAGTTTGATTATCCTGGACGATACGTTGACCCGCTGATGGGTCAGGTGAGAACCACGGAGTGGATGTCGGAACACATAGTCGATAATCAACAAGTGGAAGCAACGAGTGACGTAATGCGCTTAGCATCTGGTTACAGCTTTAACGTCAGTGACCACCCGCGTTCTGAGATTAACCGCGATTACCTCATGTTGTCTGTAATGCACACAGGTCAAGATCCGCAAGTGCATGAAGATGAAGCGAGTGGTATGCCAACCACTTACTACAACCAGTTCTCGTGTATTCCACGTGATGTGGTGTTTAAAGCGCCTAAACTAGCAGCACCAGTAGTGGATGGCCCTCAAACGGCGGTTGTTGTAGGACCAGAAGGTGAAGAGATTTACACCGACAAGCTTGGTCGAGTGAAAGTACAGTTCCATTGGGATCGCTACGGTGATAACAACGAACATTCAAGCTGTTGGATTCGTGTAAGCCAATCCATGGCGGCGCCAACATGGGGCGCAGTTTATTTGCCGCGTATTGGCCACGAAGTCGTAGTGACTTTCCTTGAGGGGGATCCAGATCGTCCGTTAGTTACGGGCGCAGTTTACAACGGTTTGCATTTCCCACCGTACTCTTTGCCAGAAAACAAAACTCGTACCACGTTCCGCACGCAAACGCACAAAGGAACAGGTTACAACGAGTTGAGTTTTGAAGACGAAGCGAACCAAGAAGAAGTCTATATTCACGCTCAAAAAGACATGTCGACCAAGGTGCTCAACAACCGTTACCGTGATATCGGTCAAGATGAATTCTTGAAGGTTGCACGTCACCAAACGAATGAAGTTCATGGTGACCATAAAGAAACCATTAATGGGCATAAAACGACACAAGTAAACAGTACGTTTACCGAGACAGTCGAGCAAGACGTTACCGTTACATACAACGCGAACGAAGCCCAGTATGTGAAAAACAATTCTGACTTAGAAATTGGTGATAACCGTACGACTAAGATCGGTAAAAATGATGACTTAGATATTGGCGAAAACAGTAACCTTACTATCGGTGCGTCTAAGAGTTCAGATATTGGTGCGGATGATAACCAGACGATTGGTGGCAACTTAACGGTATCAGTGAAAGGGAACACCGCTTATAAAGCCGATGGTGCAACGCAAATTATCAGTGGCGACAAGATTGTATTGAAAACGGGTGGCTCCTCTTTAGTGATGAACAGTGATGGTTCAATAAAGTTATCAGGCTCGGCTATTACGATCGAAGGCAGTGACAAAGTCGTCGTGAAAGGTGGCAACGTAGTGGTTAACTAACAATGGAAAAACAACCTCTTACAACAGAAGTAATATCAGAGCAGCAAGCCGAATCAACGGCTTGCTTTTCGCGTTTTGGAATAATAGTGGCTATCAATGAGTCTACGGGCAGTGTGCGAGTTGATTTTGATGGTAACCCATTTAAGCAGCCACTCACTGCGAGACTGGGACGTGGCTTTCGTCGTTCTGAACTGCAAATGGCTATCGATAATCGATTAAGTTGTCGAGTTGAATTTTTGAACGACGACTTAAGCTTGCCTCTTGTGACGGACATTTTCTTCTCCATTCTGGATGACTCTGACGAGTTTGTATTGCGAGCGAAGAAGATGGTTATCGAGACAGAACAAGAGTTGGTAGTCAAAAGTGGTGAGACAGAAACTCGCTATAGCGGGCGCGATGGACGAATTACCACTAAAGCGAAGTACGTCACTTCTCAAGCAGAAAAAGCACAAAAAATTCAAGGCGGAACGATCGCAATTAACTAATTACCTCGCGTTAGCTAATGGTTTTGTATTAACAAGTCACGCCGAGTTAGCTAATTACTTTGTATTAACTAATTGCAATCGCGTTATGGCACGCTAATAACGGATAACTAGATGCGACAAAGAATCGGTGTCGAGCACCTAAAGGCACCCATAACCAATCAAGAAGTCGAAGGCGCGTTAGCAAAAGCTGATCGCGCTGTGAATGACCTTTCCCAGTTGCCAGTAACATGGCTGGATTTCTGTAATGAAAAGCTGTCCATTGCTTCTGAAAGTATCGGGTTTTTAATCAGGCAGCGAGTTCAAATTCACAAAAGGGGTTATCCAAGTCGTGAGTTGGAGTATCTCAAACTTATTGAACGTCAAATTGAAGAGCTCAAGCAGGTCTACTTGTCGTTTTATCGATTAGCACCGGGCTTGATTCATCAATTAAGAGGCCAAGAGCCTGAAATCTACAGCTGGCTGATGCTGCAGGGCGAGTTGGGCTCAGAGTTGGATAACCTTTTGTGCGGATTGAGTTTACTCGAAGATATTGACGCTAAAACCGCAATGGTCATTGCCGTACAATCTCCGGTTGAATCTATGGATAGCACGCTTTCGGAGCTTATTGAAGGTAATGCGACATCCGGTGCGTTTTACTTTGAATGCTTACGTGTACGTCAAACATTAAGTGCTTCTCTCACCAAGCGCTGGTACAAAGCCAGTATCATTAGCTCTCATGTTGCTTTGCCACTGCTCGCTTTACAAGACGTGAAAGAGGGGATTGATTGGCTCAATGACAATGCAGGCAGCGAACAATATCTATTTGAACGTTTGATTACCAAACGTGACAGAGGCACTTGGTTCCGTCAGTGCTTTGGCATCGAACCAAATAGATTACCATCAGCGCAAGTGCTCACTTACGCCAAGTTGCTTGAGTTAAAAGAGTTTGAGGCGTTTGATATCTCTTCTTCATTAGCACCTGTTGATTTTGCGCTGAGTGGTGATTGGAAACTGGTGCCCCAAATCATCGAGCACTTGGAAAGTCTGGAGGAAGCTGAAGGTGAAATTTGGCTTCATGCCTTGTATGTCGTCTACGGAAAGCTTCTTCCTCTGACTCCGCAAGATGTTGGTGTCGAGTATGAATGGGAAGAGATCGTCGATCTGCTCAATGAGTGGGTGGAAGATGAAAAATATATCCAAAATCTACCAAGCCGCTTGGGTTACGCATTGAGCTTCGAGTCTACGTTAGCTGCGATGCAAGATTCTAACGTTGATGTGCTGTTCCGCGACTGGCTATGGCGCCAAATCTGTATTCAATCCAGAGCCTACGTGCCTTGGGATATGGCAATGCCGATTCATCAACAAGACTGGAACTTTAACAATTTAAAGGCCGCACCTTCTGCGAGCGAACGATTCAACTTAAGGAATAGCAATGCAGTTATGGGATATTGAGGCGCACCCTGAGCTATCACTTAAAGGTCGTTTTCAACGTGACGAAAACGGCGATGAAGTGTGGGTTGTGGTCGCCAAACGCACATGGCAATTCGATGGTGTGGTTTGGCACGAATTAGGTGAAAGTGAAATCTTCGATGATCCCCAATATTTGGGCGAAGAAGGCTTCTCTGCGATGAAAGTTGACCACGAGTTCGCGTATACCAAAGAAAACACAGATGTACTTGTTTACGGCAAAGCGCGCAGCTACGCGAAAAAGCCAGTGACATACCAAGAGTGTCGTGTGCTGATTGATGGTCATATTGATAAGACTCTCGCTATTTACGGGGAACGTGTATGGGTTGAGCATGCTGGCAGTATCACGCTGAGCAATCCAGTCCCATTTATTGAAAGAGACATTGATTACACTTGCGCGGTAGGCGGTGATTTACGTAACCGAATAGGTGGTGGGGTTGCCGACTCCAACAAAGAATTGCTTGAACAGAAAGTACCCTCGATTTTTTATCCCCGAGAGGACTGGATTGCCGCCGCGAAAAAACTACGCGTTGCGGGGTTCGGGCCAGTGCCTCCGTTCTTTGAGTCGCGCCAGAAGCTGGCCGGCACGTTCGATGACGATTGGATTGAGAATCGCAAGCCAATGTTGCCACTCGATTTTGATAAGCGGTTCTTCCAAAGCGCGCCTATTGATCAACAGTGCAAAGGCTTCCTTCGTGGGGGGGAGCGTTTGATGATGAGTGGCTTTTGTCATGATGACACGCTTTCATTTCGAATTCCTAAAGAAAAATACCGTGCGATCGCGACGTTCAAAGATCAAAGTTATCAAGCTGATATGGCGATGTACACCTTATTCGTTGATACGGAAAAGAAAACTATATCAATCAGTTACACCGCTGCGTTTCCTTGTCAGGGCAAGGAACATTTGTTGGTGTCGACATCCATCACTAAGTTGGAAGAGGTAAGCGAGCATGCATAATTCAACAGGCCGTTACGTGCTAGGGATGGAAGTGATGACGCCAACCGGTATGAATTTAGATATTGCTAGTGCAGTTTCGTATGCTGACTTAGGAAGATTCGACCAATGTGTAGGGGATGATGGTATCGAGCGTTTTACTTACGCCAAAATCGAATACACCAAAGAAAGTGAGCAGTTTGAGAAAACGTGTGAGTTAATCACCCAGTTGCTTGATTCATTGTTAGCACAGTTACCACGTTCATTGAGACCAATACCTTTGCTTATAGCGGTGCCTGCGTCTGTTTCACGAGTAAAGGTGCAAGAATGGCTTGGTGAAAGTAACTATGCTGAATTTCTCTCTGTGGTGAATGCTGTTCATGCCAGTGGGCCTAGTTTCGTTCTCCAGGCCATGAAATCATTGGATAAATATGATGCTATGATGTGTATCAGTGTCGATTCCTTGGTGAGTTCGATGCAAACACTCATCGACGATGCGATGGTAATGAGTACCAATAATCCATGGGGCGTTATTCCGAGTGAGGGTGGGGCGGGTTTAATTCTTTGTCGAAGAAATACCGTAGAAACATTGAAACTTAAGCCTCAAGCGCAGCTTGGCTACATTGATACGGAATTAAACACTTCAGACCGAAGAGGCATGTTTCGACTTGTTCAACGTGCGAGTAAAAAGCTCGATTTATTTGGTGAAGTGTATTCCGATATGACGAACCTGCGCATGCATTCGGAAGATTACGGCTTTGCTCTGGGGGCTAAAGCAGAACGATTCACGAACCCAGAACAACCGCAGCTTATCAATGAGTTGTGGGGCACAATGGGCAGTTGTTCTTCTCTCGCTTTAATTGCCTTTGCGGTCAGAGAGCACCACTTTAAGCAACCAACTACGTTGTTAATGTTCGACTTTCATGGTGACAAAGGAGTTCTCCAATTACTGCAATGTTAGTGGGCACTCATCGATCAAATGGCAATGAAAATATACTCATATTATTAGGTTGAAGTTTGTAACACGAAAAAGCGTATAACTCATGCAGTGAAAGCGTAAGTAAAAAGGTCTAATAAGTTAGTAATAATAACTAAAATAATAGGCTTACTGTTTGTTTTAAATACCAACCTTGATACAAGTACGTTCAAGAAAATATTATTCAACTCTAATAATATTTATTCTATGAAAGAGTACTAAGTGTCTAATAATCAGAGTACAGCCAAAGGATATATCGATCAGTTGGTTGTTAAAGCTATTGAGAAAAAGAAACTGAATGAGCAAAGGCTAGCAGAAAAAAATAAGCCGAAGCTTGAGTACGTGCTTTTTTCACAGTTTGATGTATTAGACAAGCTTCCTTCTAAAAATGGTAAGACAACGGTTTACCATCTTGCAAAAAAAGGGCAGCCAGAGAAGCAAATCTGTTGCAAAGTTATCAATGATGACTCGCCAGAATTTGCGAGCAAAATGTTGATTAACGAAGCGAGCAGGCTGGAGCTTTCTCAACACCCTAGCGTGGCTAACTTTGTAAAAATCGGCAACGAATTCGAACGCCCATATTTGATGTACGAGTGGATCCAAGGTGAATCACTGGCAGAAAAAATGGAGCGTCATTCTTCTAAAGGCTTCCGCCACGACCACATCGCTTGGTTGGTGTATCAACTCGCTGGCGCTCTAGAGTTTATGCATACAAGAGGTATCTGC
The DNA here is from genome assembly GCF_033338975.1 of Vibrio sp. Vb0349. Lineage (NCBI taxonomy): Bacteria > Pseudomonadati > Pseudomonadota > Gammaproteobacteria > Vibrionales > Vibrionaceae > Vibrio > Vibrio sp. Vb0349. The sequence continues at coordinate 133,435 of NZ_JAWOTS010000004.1, forward strand.
CATCTTGATATTAAACCATCTAACGTATTAGTGAGTGAAGGCGATTACGTTAAGCTCATTGATTTCGGCGCTGCTCGTTACATTGGAGAGACAGAACCATACGCAGAGGCAAGCTTGAGCTACGCTTCCCCTCTTTATATAGAAACTGGCATCGCGGAACCGCAAGATGATGTTTACTCTCTCGCTTTGCTCGCTGGACATCTATTTTTAGGCTCAATATTTGGTGATGCTTGGAATAAGCAGTTAAAAGACCGAAAGCGTCCGGCTTTGATCCCGGTTCATATTTGGAAATTGCTGAAAGAAGTCATCAACAAACCAAGAGGGCATGGCTATACCGCTATTTCTTTTGCTCAACAGTTAGCGCGAATCGATACGCAATCAATTAGCTCAAATTCTAACGCACCAATTTTCAGTAGCTTGCGTAACGCGGATTTGCTGCTTACACACTGTAAGCCAAATGATAAAACGGCGTACGGTCGCTTTAAAATATTAGAGGCGAGCTTAGTGCTGAGTGTGCTGGCAACAGCAGGAAGTTATTTATATCAACAGAATAAAGATCAATTGGATGCCATTTTTTCCCGAGGTGTCACTACTGTAACTCACGTTATTACGCCCTCTGAAACGGCTTCTTTTTTAGCTCAGCCTCCATGGGAAATCAAAGAAGAATTGTCTCAAGCTACTCAGAGTATTGATGTGACAGAAGCTTATCGAACAGCATATCAAGCTCAGCAGTTAAGCCTCTCGAATTTATATGAAGAAAAACAGGCTCAGTTAACGTCGTATCAATCGTTAGCGGATGGCTTACCAATGGCATTAGTCGAATTACGTAAGGAGCTTGTCACCTTGCGAGAAACCCTTGTTCGTGACGGTGCCCTGTTTCCATATGCGGATGAGGCGTTGACTAAAGTGATGTCTGGATTAAATGTCGCGTCTATCGATTCCATGAAAGTATCTGCCATAGCTGGCAGTCGAGATAAGCAGATTGCTCGCTTAATTTTAGATGGTGAAGCTAAGCTCGCAGAAAATGAAATGAAAGAGGCATGGTTATTAAACCAGTCACAAGCCTATTTCTACAACCAAATCTTACCAAAGGCTGTGATGGAAAATATTAATGACTCCATCGATAAACATGCAGAGGCGCACTTTTACACCAAAGCAATTGAAGAAGCTGAATTAGCCAAAGCCTACTTCGGTAATACGCCAGAACTAGACAAAAAAATAAAGGATTTAATCGTCGCAAGAAGCGAATTTATTTTGTTTAGCACCGTGATGGAGCAATCCGTTTACGACAGACAAAAGCTACATGAATCCCTTGCCGATTTAGAACGGAATGCACCAAGTAAATTTACAGAAATCACGAAAATTCTAGATAGCATGGCGTCGGATGCAATTGAGCAGAGCCATCGATTATCTAAGCCAGCAAATGGCGCAATTGCGGTAGCGCGTGCGTTGAGAGATTACTTGACTGAAGGAGACGTGAATTTTGTCCAACATTGATATCGATCGTCTGCTTAATCCTATTTCTGATGAATCTCCAGTGGGAAACGATGCCCGTTACGAGTTTTGCTATGAAATGATGGAGTCCGAAGTGAAGAAATTCGGTTCCTTGTTTGGCGAAACAGTAGATTGGAGCGTGGTAAAAACGCACGCGACTGAAGTTCTAGAGCACCACAGTAAAGACTTAAAAGCCATTTGTTACCTCGTTCGCGCGCTAACAGAAGAGTTTGGTCTGCAAGGCTTTGAACAAGGTCTAAAGCTGCTTAGTGAGGCGTTAAGTCGCTTTGGCGTTGAATTGTATCCTTCCCGAAAGCGGGGTCGAGATGGCGCGGTCGAATGGTTGAACCATCAGTTTAAACTGGTCAGCAGCAAGTTAGCGGAAAGTGCTCAGTCATGGGATTTGGTATCAAACTGCATTTCGACTATTGAAGAAGTGCAGCGCCAGTACGACGAGGTTTACCAAGACTCAGAAGCGGATTTCTTTGAGATTCGCACTCAACTCAATGTCTTATCTCAACAAGCTGCGGCTGATGAGCAGAGCGATGAAGCAGTCGTTAACGTCGAACAAGCGGCGCCTGCACCAGCTACGCAGCCTGCTGTCGAAGAAACGCCAGCGCAGAATGAAGTGCAAACCGCGCCGGTGAAGGCGGTTCCGCCGGCCCCTAAACCTGCGCCAGTTAAGAAAGCGGTAGCAAAAGAAGTCGATGTCGATACGGACTTCTCTTCGCCGACGGCTTCTAAGCGCACCTTGAAGAAGGTTGCAGAAGTCATGCTTCATGCGAACCCAAGTGATCCGCTGGCTTACCGGATTTATCGTCATCTGACTTGGGATGACATTGATGGTCTACCCGACCACCAAAACAATCAAACGCCTTTGAGCTTGGCAGTGTCGTCCGATCAACAAGCGGAATACCGAGATAAAGCTGACCAAGAAAGCGACATCGACACCATTAAGCGTTTGGAGCGCACATTAACGGATGCGCCGTTTTGGCTGACGGGCCATTACTTCGTGTATTCGATGCTTAATAACTTGGGTTTTGATGATGCAGCGCTTGCTGTGAAACAAGAAGTGACGCGTTTTGTTGACTCGCTAGAGGGCATCGAGCACCTCTCATTTAAGAATTCTATACCATTTGCAGATGAAGCGACCTTGAGCTGGTTATCGACTCAAGATACTACTTCTTCGATTTCTCAACCCGTTGTTCAAACGGTTGTGATTTCGCAGGAAGACTCGCTGCCAATGGAGGATATCACTCTAGAAAATCTAGGGGAATGTGCCGCAGAGCTTGCCCGAAAACTTGAGCTGGATAGCTCGGGACGTGGGCAGTTCATGCTGTATTTACAATTGATAGCAGCTTACCAGTCTGTTGGATTATACCCGTTGTGTTTGCCGTATCTTGAGAAGGGGTGGGAAGTACAAAAAGCGTTTAATCTCGCGAGCTGGGAACCCCACTTATCGTCACAGTTAGAAGACCTAATTCGAAAAACACTCCATCGGTTATTTGGAAGCAAGGATCTTCTACCTGAGAAGTATGAAGAGTGGAAAGCAATTTACGACTAATTAAAGAGTTAGATAAGGAACGAATTATGTCACGTGACGGCTCGGTGGCTCCTAAAGAGCGAATTAATATCCGTTATGTTCCAGCAACTGGCGATACGCAAGAAGACGTAGAGCTGCCGCTAAGCATGATGGTAGTTGGCGACTTTACTGCGCGTGCAGATGAGACACCAATTGAAGAACGTACTCCAATTAACATCGACAAAGACAACTTTAACGAAGTGCTAGAGGGCATGTCTCCAAACGTTAAAGTCAACGTTGAAAACCGTCTTTCTGATGAAGAAGGCGGCCAGATTGGTGTTGATCTGACCTTCCAAAACATGAAGGACTTCTCTCCTGAAGCGATCGCGAAAAGTGTACCTGAACTAAACAGCCTACTTGAGCTTCGCGAAGCCTTGGTTGCACTTAAAGGTCCTCTAGGAAACGTGCCTGCGTTCCGTAAGAAGATCGCATCGGTTCTTCAAGATGAAGAAGCGAGAAAGAAACTGTTGGATGAACTAAGCATTGGCAACGACCAAGACGCGAAAGAAGAGTAAGGGATATCATGTCTGCAGAAGCACAAGCGCCAGAACAAGAAGCAGCCTTAGTTGAATCAGGCTCACTTCTGGATAGCATTCTTAACGAAACACGTTTAAAGCCAAGTGATGAAGGTTTTGACGTTGCAAAACGCGGCGTAGAAGCATTCATCAGTGAGCTACTAAGCAGTTCGAACACAGAGAAAGTCGACCAATCTCTGGTTGATCTGATGATCTCTGAAATCGACCAAAAATTGTCTAAGCAAGTTGATGCAATTCTTCACAACGAAGAAGTTCAAGCGATTGAATCAACGTGGCGTGGCCTTAAGTACCTGGTTGATCACACTGACTTCCGCGAGAACATTCAAATCGAACTGATCTCTGCGAAGAAAGACGAAGTTCTTGATGACTTCGAAGACGCGCCAGAGGTGGTGAAGTCTGGCCTGTACAAGCAGATCTACACACGTGAATACGGCCAGTTCGGTGGTAAACCTGTTGGCGCCGTCATTTGTGATTACGCTATGTCTGCCTCGTCGCCTGACATCAAACTGATGGAATACATGGCGAACGTAGGTGCAATGTCTCACGCACCATTCATCACGTCTGCATCGGCTAAATTCTTTGGCCTAGACAGCTACGAAGAGCTGCCAAACCTAAAAGATCTGAAGTCTGTATTTGAAGGTCCACAGTACGCGAAATGGCGTGGTCTGCGTGAGCACGAAGATGCACGTTACCTAGGTCTATGTACGTCTCGCTTTATGCTACGTACGCCTTACTCTGTTGAAGATAACCCAATCAAGGCGTTTGACTACGATGAGCAAGTGACAGACAGCCATGATAATTACCTATGGGGTAACTCAGCGTACGCGATGGCGTCTAAGATCAGTGAATCATTTGCTAAGTACCGTTGGTGTCCGAACATTATTGGTCCTCAAAGCGGTGGTACTGTACAAGATCTACCGGTTTACAACTTTGAAGCTATGGGTCAAATCGAGACTAAGATCCCAACCGAGATCCTGGTTTCTGACCGTCGTGAGTACGAGCTAGCGGAAGAAGGCTTCATTGCGCTAACCATGCGTAAAGGTTCTGACAACGCGGCGTTCTTCTCTGCAAACTCTGTTCAAAAACCAAAAGTGTTTGCGAATACGCCGGAAGGCAAACAAGCTGAGATGAACTACAAGTTAGGTACTCAGCTTCCTTACATGTTCATTATCAACCGTTTAGCGCACTACATCAAAGTGCTACAGCGTGAGCAAATTGGTTCTTGGAAAGAGCGTTCTGACCTAGAAATCGAACTGAACAAGTGGATTCGTCAATACGTTTCTGACCAAGAGAACCCGCCAGCGGAAGTTCGTGGTCGCCGTCCGCTTCGTGCTGCGAAGGTTGAAGTATCTGACGTAGAAGGCGATCCAGGCTGGTACAAAGTATCGATGTCTGTACGTCCTCACTTCAAGTACATGGGCGCAAGCTTCGACTTGTCTCTAGTTGGTAAGCTAGACCAATAACCCATTACTGAAACCATCAAGCAGCCAGTGAAGACTGGCTGCTTTTTTCGTAGGACCGCACATGGAAAAAGGTTACCGTCTTTTAGAGCGGATCGAGCTAGGAGAACCAAAAAACTGCTACGAGAAAGTGGTGTCTCATAAGCATTTGATTGAATCCATTCACTCGCATCTTGCTGACTTGTTGAATACGCACTCCGGCAACGCAATGATCGACAATGAGTATGGTCTGCCAGATTTTAACGACGTACTTTCTAACAACACAAACCTCGTTCGCCATATTCAAAAAAACATCACGTCAACCATAGAACGCTTTGAGCCCCGACTGCTGAATGTCGAGGTTCATTACCGTGAAGACCACCATAATCCATTACAACTCGGCTTTGGTATTCGCGGCGAAGTTTCCCATAACGGCGGTAAAGTCCCAATGTCGATCGATGTCTACATGGGAACCGACGGCCAATTTAACGTTTAGTAGGTGCCACTTGAGTAACAGTAAATACTTTCAAGATGAACTCACGTATTTACGCGAGTCGGGTAGTGAGTTTGCCAAATATCATCCGAAGTTAACTCACTTTCTCTCTGAAGGAACTTTTGATCCAGATGTCGAACGATTGCTGGAGGGTTTTGCTTTTTTGACCGGACGCATCCGCGAAAAGATTGACGATGAACTTCCTGAGCTAACGCAATCTCTGATGACTTTGCTGTGGCCACATTACATGCGTTCGATTCCGTCTTTGTGTATTAGCGAACTAAAACCGCATACCGGAAGTGTTACTGAGAAAACCGTGGTGAAACGTGGTGCGGAAATGGCCAGCGAGCAGGTAGAAGGCACGCAGTGTTTGTTCCGTACTTGTTATGACGTCAATCTATACCCAATTACGATTACTAACATTGAACAAACTAACAGCCGCACCAGCTCGATGATTGATGTGACGTTATCGACGGAGCATGGCCTTGAGCTGTCTCGTATCGGTTTAGATACGTTGCGTTTGCACCTGCATGGTGAGATTCATATTACTCGCACTGTCTTCTTATGGCTGTTCCGTTATCTAGATTACGTCGAGTTGGATGTTGGTGGTGGCTACAAACATCGTTTAGGGCCAGAGTACGTTAAGCCAGTCGGGCATGAAGAGGACGAGGCGCTGCTGCCTTACAGCAAAAACTCCTTTGCAGGCTACCGTTTGCTGCAAGAATTCTTCTCTTTGCCAGATAAGTTCATGTTCTTCGACATTAAAGGCTTAGAGTGGCTAAAAGGCATTCCGCAACGCAGCACGGTCAAAATCAAATTCCACTTTAAGCGTGCTTTGCCTTCAGAAGTGGTGCTTAAAGATAAACACTTAAGGTTGCACTGCACACCTGCGGTTAACTTGTTTGAAAAAGACGGCGATCCAATCCGTTTAGAGCATCGACGAAACGAGTACAAGGTGCGTCCACAAAGTAACACTCAGGAGCATTACGAGGTTTATTCCATTGAGCAAGTGGAGAGCTGGAGTAAAGACGAGCGTCGCCGAAAACCACTGATTGAATTTGAATCGTTTGAGCACCAAATCAACCAGCGTGATAAGCGAGAGTTCTACAAATCCAAAGTGGGCGAGCGAGTAAGTGGAAGAGGGTTAGAGCGCTATATCTCATTCCATACTCACAATGGCGACATTGCGGATTTAGGGACTGAAACAGTATTGATGAAACTGCAATGCAGTAACGCGGACTTAGCGGAGCGCCTGTCAGTAGGAGACATCACTTACGCGACGCACAAATCGCCAACGTATGCGACGTTTAAAAACATTACTAAGCCAACACAGTCAGTAAGTCCTCAGGTTAATGGTGAACTTCAATGGCAGTTGATTGCCAACATGTCGCTCAACTACTTGTCTTTGGCCAATATCGATGTGTTGAAAGTGTTGCTCTCGACTTACGACTTCCACTCTCGAGTCGATAGACAAGCCCACCGCGCGTCGATTCATCGACTTGATGGCATTATTTCTTCAGAGATGAAACCAATCGATCGCGTATTTCGTGGTGTATCTGTGCGTGGTAACCAATTCAAGCTCGTGACGGACTCTAAGTTCTTCGTAAATGAAGGCGATATGTTCCTTATGGCCACGGTATTGAATGAATTTATCCGTTTGTATTCGAGTGTGAACTCCTTTACCGAACTAGAGGTGTTCGATGAAGCGACGGGCGAGGTTTATAACTGGGCAAGCCTAATCGGGCAGCAGACGATACTATGATTAACACACTTTCTGATAAGTCGAATGAGTTTAGTTTCTACCAAGCGGTGTTGCTGTTAGAGAAACACTACCAGCTGGAGCCAAACTCAAATTTTGTTGCCGTGGGCGAGAACAAATACTTCCATCAAGAGCGAATTGAGTTCAGCGTGTCGCCAAACTTGTGCTTTCCAAAGAGTGATATGGATTTTATTACTCATATGGAAAGAAACGGACAGCAATATTCACGTATTGAGACGAACTTTCTTGGCTTGCATGGTTCAAGCTCGCCCCTGCCTGCGTCTTACACTGAGAAACTCGTCGGTCGTGATCCCGATGATAACCCAGTGAAGGATTTCTTCGACTTTTTCCACAACCGCTATACAAGCTTACTGTATCGTGTTTGGAAGAAATACCGATATCACGTGCAGTACAAAAGCGGGGCAAGCGATGCTTTTTCTGGGCGCATACTGCATTTGGCTGGTCTTTCTAGCGTTATGCAAGATTGTGAAGTAGCGGAGTTAGATCGAGCGAAAGTTCTGTCTTACGTGAACCAGTTATCTACGCGTACACGCTCACCCAAGCTTATTTCCGGTATTGTTTCGCACTACTTTTCACTGCCGAATGTGCGAATCGAAGAATGGGTTTATAGACGCGTAGAAATCGCTGAAAGCCAGCGTAACAAACTCAATCGTTCCAATTGTGTATTGGGGCAAAGCTTACACTTGGGACAAAGCATTGCGGATTTGAACGGCAAGTTTAACTTGTGTATCGACAACATTGATTTTGAAACGTTTAAGCAGTTTTCCTACGATGGTGAGTTACATAAGACGCTGGTGGGCTTGATGCGCTTTATTCTGCGTGACCCAATGTCGTGGGACCTAAAGTTGACAGTTAACCTCGACAGTATTCCAGAAAACAAACTGGGTAATGGAGAAGGGAACCAACTAGGTCAAACGTTCTGGCTTGGCAACCCAGGTGATAAAGACGCCAAAATTCGACTTATCGGAAGCATATAAGAAAGCCGCTCAACGAGCGGCCCTTTATGTTTTCCTCAAAGAGGTCAGAAAAGCTTAACGACTGATCGGCTGATGCAGTACAACGGTAGTATCAAGCCTTTGAATGCCGTTAAATGATTCAATTTCATTACAAAGATGATGAATAGACTGCAGGTCGGGCGCTTCAATTAGGGCAATAATATCAAAGTTGCCACCAACAACGCTCGTTAAGCGAACCTCAGGAATTTCTTTAAGTGCATTCGTTACATCATTCTTCTTACCCTTTTCACATGAGATCAGTAGATAACTAGCGGCTTTTCGCCCTTCATTTTCTACACGAATCTGTGCGGTATAGCCTTTGATAATACCGGTCTTTTCTAAACGATTAATTCTTTCTGCTACTGCTGTTCGAGACAAACCAATGTTTCGGGATAGATTCGCAATCGACTCTCGCCCATTCGACAATAGACTTGAAAGTATTTTTCGATCCAATTTATCTAAACCTTGTAAAGTCATGTTTGAAATCATGTGTTCTGCCTATTTTGTTTTTATATTGTTATTAAATCGACTCTGGGAGCGTAAAGTTATACAGCTCAGCAAGAGTGAATGGGTTTTTCTGTGTCAACGGAGTGATGCGTAAGCTCAAGTCCCTCCCTGACACTTTTATGTCACTGACAAAGCTGCCGTTATGAGTGTTTGTCAAGGTCGAGTCACCTAGCAATCTGTATATCGCCCATTGACCACTCTTATTTAAAACGTGCTGTCTGCCTTCATCGGTTACATCCTGGAGTGTGATACTAATATTGAAGTCACCATTTTGCGGTGGCCATGCCATTTCACGAATGCGGCTTGGACCGTGGTAGTAACTTATATTGGTATCTGCAATTTTTAAGCTCGCTCTAATCGCACTAGAATCAAGATCGAGTACTCTTGCACTAAACGGAATATGAACGCGGTTAGTGCTTTTATTAATTAATGTGTCTCGAATAACGTTATAGTTACGCAGTTGCACTAACAGAGCCGGAGAGATTGGCATCGTCTCGCCATCCACCTGTTTTGGCGTCCACAAATTGGTATCGTAGAACGGTGCAAAATTTTTCTGAATAAATGTGTCTAACAAGCCACCTGAAGCAAACAGTAATTCAAAATCTTCAATTGAGATTTCCTCGGTCGCTGTTAGATCAAATGGGTATCGTCCCAGCCCTATCTCTTTAAACTTGGTGTAAATCTCGCTGTACCATTGGGTTTGAATGCCTTTAGCGGACTCTTTAATCATGACTGACCAGCTTTGTTGAACCACATCTAACAACCAGCTACGAACGGGTTCCGGTGATTTTTGGGCAATCTGTTTAAGTTTGATTAATGGGTCAGCTTCACTGCTGTTCATTCGATGCTGAGCTGCCGCTAGCGCCGCCATTTGCGGGTCAGGTGCATCAGCTATGTCTTTCATATATGTGCGAACACGGCTTAACGCAGCTACGGTCTCATCCCAAGGAGTAGGGGAGTTTGGTGTTTCACTGACCTGAAGTTGGTTTAATAAGTGAAAAGCTTGTTCAACACGTTTCATCAACAAGTAATCAGGCTTAACTACTTCCTCTACTGCGTCTGATGCGGAGTCTGCCGCTGCCACGAGTTTCGGGTCTAGTTTTGAAATCAGAGCATTTTTTTCACCAACGGGTGAAAATTGTGTGTTGGCATAGACCTGCTTCAGTACGGTTGTCATTGGTGAAGAAGGGCCCGAGATTAAGTCTATCGCGTTCGTTAGATCGCCGACATTGTCATAGTTCTGGACTTTTAGTTCACTCAGCGCATTGCGCCAATTACTGATGTAGTCGTCAGTATATTTTTTACGTACTTCCTCTTTGAAGGCTTCTTGTTCTTCACTAGTAGGAATAACGTGTTGTGACAGACCTAAAACCCAGTTGTCACTGATGACTTGTTGTGACATTAGGTCCACGCGTGGTCGATAAAAAGTGCTAAAGCCAGTGGAGGTATAGATCTTATCTACGATCAAGCGTTCACTATCGATTGGTGTGTTGAATACATTGCTAAACTCAAAACCCACAGCTCGTTGCAGATCTAGGGTTCCTAAATCAATCGAATTTGCTTCGTTTAAAATGCCTGCATAAACGAGATCAACATTCGAATTTGCTAGCAATGAGCGACGTGTTGCGCGAACAAGATCCATATTGATATCAATTGGATCAAACTGCGTGCGAAAGTAAGCGTCCAAATAGCGCATCGCCTGATTGACGACGTCACTTTGGTTGCTTAAATCGTTCATCATTTGGAGAGTTTGATGACGCAAAAAACGGATATCACGCTTTGTTGGATCGTTTAGCATTAGATACCCCTTCAATAGAGGTAAAGCGCGTGTAAAAGTGTTCTGATTTTGTGTCAGTTGTAGACGGTAACCTTTCTCAATAAGAGGTATTAACTGTTGAGCAACGTCCTTAAGTAAAGCTTCGTAAGCGATGCGAGTGCTTTGATCCAAACGGCTAATGTTGAGTGGTAATATCTCTTCATCCAAAGCCTTAGAACCTTTAAGCCACGCCCCATAAGAAGGCTCTATTGCTTTCGTCGCCTTCGCTAAAAGCTCATCGAATCTTGCATCTTGCTCCACTTGCGATTTGTCATCGATACTCAAGAGTTGATTCATCACATGTAAGTTACTGTCTAATGTCGTGAAAAAGAAGTAACTGCCCCCAGTAAGCAGGATAATAGAGCCGAGTATTGCCAAACGGCTTTGTCTCTGAATTAGACGAAGATACGTCTTGTTTTCGCCCGCAAAGTCGCTTTCCGGCAATATTTGTGAATCAATCAGAAAGCGAGAGAAATAAGGCGTTTCTGTTAACTGAGTATGCTCTGACGCGATAATAGGTAAGTTGAAGTAATTACTACAACTTTTTGCAAGTAAATTGTACTTGCGACCGCCTTGCAGACTCGAACTAAAGAAAATCTCACGGATGTCTAGTGAATAGACACCGTTGTTAACATCACATAGACGCTCAAGCACATAGCTGACTTCAGACTGACATAGCTCAAACTGCTTAGGGAAAGCGAGTATTGCTTGTTTCTCATCAATGTCCGTTGAATTAGCGGATGCATCTAGCGCATTACTTTCAAGCACTCTCACTAGATTTCGATAGCTATCGCGGTAGTACTCTGCAAATACACCTTTGGCTTCTTTTAGTGGGATAGAGAGGAACTCAACACGTGTCTTGAGAGAGCTAAAGTGCATGTATTCTTTAAAGCCATCTAACTTGTCTAGCTTTGACATAATCAAATAGATTGGCAATGCTGAAGACGTTTTAGAGTTGATGGTACTCAAGCGCGCCAATAACGACGAAATGGTGTACTCTTTTTGTTCTGGTTCAGAGACGATCATGAACTCGAAATCGATGAAGAATAGACACCCAGAAAATGGCTTTCTAGGTCGATGATGAATAACTTCTTCAATGAACGTATTCCATAAAGAAGCATCACTGCTTGATACTTCCTGGAACACTAAGCGTTGGTCTGGTTTGATGTATACAGCGCTGTCAGATTCGTACCATTCAAAAAAGTCATTCTTAGCGGTTCTAGTGCGATCCATCGGTTTAATTGCACTAGAATTAAATAAAAATTGACGTCGCCCTGACCCTTTATTACCAAGCATCAGGTAAATTGGTCTCTTGCCTGAGTTAGCAAGAAGAGGCTGGATAACCATAGAAAGTGCTTCTTCCTCGGTTTCCAAATGTTGAGCTTTAGCGTTGTTCTTTTTCTTCAACCATAATGTGAATTGAAAAATGACGTAAACAATGGCGATAGCACCAAGGGTCAGCCAAAGATAAAGTTGATCGATTTCGTCAAGAAAAAGCAGATAAATAGTGGTGATAATTGCAGCCACTAAAAACATTAATATGGTAGAAATCACCACTGGATTTCTAAACAGTTTTTGTTTGAACATAAGCCTAAAACTTCTTTAATTGTATTGTTATTTATTGTCAGTTTTTTCAGCTTGTAGCTGACTCAATTTATATAGGTAGATGTTCAGTAAAAGGGTTGCGCGGTCAATTTCCTTTTGCTGTGAATACTTTTCAGCGTATTCAATACGACCTAAAAGCGGGAATAACGAGTTACTGTATTCGTACGCCTTTTCAGAGTTCTTATCTACATTCTGTCTAGCTACGTTGGCAAACACCGTTCTTGCGTCTGAGAATCGCTTATAAACATCCATAAACTGGTCTTCTAAATGGGCGCTCTGTGTCAAAAAGTTTTGACGTAGCTGCTGTGCAGAAGACGAATCCGGATAGATCGCGATTAATTCATTGGTCAAGCTATCGAGCTCGCTGACGTTACTTACTTTTGCCGAGTCTAAAAACCAGTTATTCATCATAATATCGACACGATTAATCGCCTGCGTTTTCAATGACTGAGCATATTTTTTATTTTCGTAATCTAACGAGGCGACCAAATTTACAAGTTCATTAAGTGAAGCTTGATTAATTTTTTGTTCCAATGTTCGATAACGTTGTTGCTCGTACATGAAATGTGAACATATCGCAGTAACAATCAAACCAATAACGAAGTAGATCATAAATCGACCAGACTTTGCCGGTGATGCTTTCTCTTGGCTATTTAGGTTGGGTGATGACACCGGTACCGGAGAGGGAGACACATTCACTTTAATTTCAGGTGCCTTCTGCGTTGCTGCAGGAGCGCTAGTGTTGGCTTGTTTTTTCTCGCGTAACTCAGCCGCAATTTGTTGTTCTTTTATCTGCTCAATCCATTGATTCAAAATACGGCGAATGCGACCTAGTGACGGCGCTTCAATACCGTAATGAAGACGAAGCTCTTCCTCAATCCTCAAGCATAATTGATGTGCTGCCTCTATCAATGGAAGCTCTTCTGGTAACGCCCGATGCTTATTAATTCGTTTTTCAGTATGCTCTACCATCCATTCAATAGCGCTCATTCGTGCCTTTGACTTTGAATGCTCTGGATACGCGTTGAACCAATATACGACACATACATCAAGTATTGAGTTTAACCCTTCGACAAGGCCTCTTAAGCCGTCGTTATAGGTTGATGCAACGGTAAAGTAACAGCAACAACGTAGGTCTTTCGCTTGGGTACTCAAGATCTTTTTTGAGAGTGTTTGAACCGTTTTCCACGAGACTCTCCCTGTGACTTTATTCAGGTTGTTTATTTGACGTTTAATTTCGTCAAAATCCTCAGAACCATTAGGATTAGAGCCGCTTGGGTTATTTTCATCGATTGGTCTTCGAGCGAAGTCGGTAAAAAACATAAGGAAAGTTCCAACTGATCATATAGAAGTATTAAGTTATATAGGATTTCACTACTGTTATATTAAATTATAAGCAGTGCACATCTGCCGCAATTCTATAGACAAAATAAGCGGATTAGATAATAAAAATTCATTAAAAGAAATTAAATTACTTTTAGTGTGATCTTTGTTCATAATATTAATATCAATAGTTAAGTCTATTTATAAGAAGAAACTTATATATGAAGATGAGAACGTTGATTAAAAAGTAACTAAATTGTTATCGGAGATTACGTTTTGTTCAATTAGCAATCAAATTCTGTTACTTCTATTTAAATAGAAAGATTTACTGTCTCGTCACTTAATCTGTAGTCGGTTCTTTAGTTTTTGTTTGTAGGTAAAACAACCAACCTGATAGTTGAAATGTATTAAATTATAGGTGTTTTTTTAGGCTTATTGAAAAAGAGAATATAATTGATATCTTTCGCCTCTAAGTAGAATATCGGTTTTCCTAGAGGGACGAAATGCTAAAACCAAGTCAAATTGGGCTGATTTCAGCCATGTGTCTATTTTCTTCTGTTGCAATGGCAAAAGGGGAGCGATATGGACTCTCTACCAGTATGTTGACTATCGATAGCATTAAATACGATGAAGGTAAAAGTGGTGAGCAGGATACGCTTAGGTTCGGCTTGGTTCATACTCGTCCTATTGATGAAAACAATAACCGTTGGCGTTGGTGGTTAGGGCTAAACTATCTAGCAGAAGATATTGAAGCGCCAGCAAACGGCTTATATCAAGAAGCGACGAACTATGAACTTCGTGTTGTTCCTCAATATGCGTTGACTTCTTGGAGTGTTTTCACGCCATACGTTGGTGCGGGCTTGTCTGTCGGTTACTCGCAATATTCTAATCGCTGGCAAGTAGACCAAGAGGGCTATCGTTATGAGAGTGTTGAAGACATCGACCAGTTTGAGTTAGGTGCGGTTGTGACCCTTGGTACTGCTATAAAGTTAGGCAGTAATCCTGACGCCCATATACAAATTATCCCGCAGGCCTCTTATATCCTTCCGGTTGTAAATGATGGAATTGGTGGGCTTGAACTATCAGTTTCTTTGCTCTTTTGAGGTTCGTAAATGTACTCAAATCAGCTAGTTTTATTTATCTCAAAGTGTCCAGAGGAATACACCGGTGCAAAGCATATTGAAATGCCTGAAAGTGGTGGTTCGATAGGTCGTTCCCCAAGCTGTAGCGTGTCTTTAGCCGATCACAACCGCTTTATCTCGGGCACTCATTGTTTGCTCAGCGTGTATGGAGATACCTACTATATAAGTGACGTATCAACTAACGGCACAATGGTAAATGGGAATAAAATACTAAAAAATCAACCCGTTGCGATAGTTGATGGCGACATCATTTCTTTAGGGCAATATGAGATTGGTGTTTCTCTTGAGCACGTTACCTCAACACTAGACATCGCCGCTGATATTGCTCCTGAGCGAGTATCTAGCGATCCTCTGGTTAGTCTAGGAGATGCGGTTGTCGAAGAGGAAGAAAAAGTCGGTGCCTTAGAAGATTTGTTTATGGAGACTAAACAGGATGACATTGATTGTCATGATCCTGTTGCTCACCTTAACTTTTCGATGCAGCGAGATGACGATTACTTAATTCGTGATAATGAGCGTACAGAATCTGAACAACCTAGAACCGTGGAAAGCACGCGTCAGGTGGTCGATGACAGTTTCAGTATATATTCCGAATTTGATCAACCAAGCCTAATCCCTGAAGACTGGATGGCTGCGGAAACCAAGAGTAACGCATCAGTCAATGACGCATTAGCGCCAGAAAGCGGTAAGCCACATAGAGCCGATATTGCCTCAGCTGAGGTGATGCAACCTGGCACAGTAGCCCCAGATAGCGCGATTCAAAGACAACATCGTACGCCTAATGTAACTGAGATGGTCATAGAGCAGGCTAATACAGGGTCAAAATGGGAAGAGATGACCCAATCTTTTACGCCTTCTCCTAACACTAATCAGCAACTTCAAATACCTACGGCACAGCATGCGATAAACACCACGACGAAAGCACAAGTCGATACTGATGCGGCCGTTTGCTCTCAAGATATAGCGCAAGCGTTTTTTGATGGTTTGGGTATTCGAAATCCAGAGTTGATGACAAACGAGGCGCAGTTATTCAAGCAAATGGGCACTTGCTTGCGTTTATGTATTGATAACCTACAGAAAGAGTTGCACGAAGTGGAATCGTTAAAAGATGAGCAGAGTGCGAGTGAGGCTAACTCGAACATCGCAGAGCTAATGCTCACTTTGAATAGTCAGCAATTACTGGCTCCAAATGAACTGGTTGAACAAATGCTCGATGAGCTGAACGATCACCAAGTTATGTTTAACAAAGCACTGAATGAGCTCGTTTTAGAACAGTCTGAAACGAACGATCCCGTAGCATTTGCTAACAGGGTCGCTAGCCAGTCTTTGTTCTCAACTAAGTCAAAGCTGTGGGCCGAATACCTAGATTTCTACACTAATAATCGTCGCCTGCTTAATGAAACATCCTTAAAAGGGCTGATTAAGAAAAACTATAACAAAGTGATTAAGGGAAACCATGCGTAGTATCGCCGTATTACTCGGATTTGCCATGTTGTCCGGTTGTTCCATGTGGGATCAATTTAAAGAGTCCACGGGTATCACACCAGAAACTTCGTCGATTGAATTGGTTATTGAGGCATCACCTGTACTCAATGTGAGAAATGGGGGCCAGTCATCTCCAGTTATTCTCCGTCTTCACGAATTAAGTTCGCCAGTATTGTTCCGAAGCTTAGATTTCTTTGCCTTGTTTGAGAGCGATAAAGCGTCGTTGGGTGATGAGTACATCAAACGTTACGAATATCAAATACAGCCAGGTGGAAAAGTTCATGAAATGCTAACGCTAGACCCTGACACTCGTGCCGTCGGTTTTTCAGTGGCTTTTCGTGATATTGATGGTTCGTCATGGCGAAAAGTGGAAGTTATTGAAGAGAAGAGCGAGTACTACATCAAGCTCAAGTTAGAGGGCAGTGAGTTAATTTCTGATAACACTCGCGGCATTGAACAGGTTTACTTTTAAGGGATAGAAACATGTCTTTATACAATCCAGTTGTTTGGCAAGATGGAATGTTCATGAAGCCGCAGCATTTTCAACAACTCGATCGTTCACAAAGTAAACTTTCGAGCATGCTGAGCGCCAATGCGTCGCCTTTGCATTGGGGAATTAAACGTTTAGAAATCAACTCTCAGTTACTAGCGCTGGGTAAAATCGGTATTACTCGTGCTGAAGGTATTTTACAAGACCGGACACCATTTGAGCTTCCGTTGCTTGCCGAGCTGCCTGAAGTGAAAGATGTAGATCCTTCGATTGCCGATAAAGTCGTTTATTTGTGCTGTCCGTTACCATCGGAACGTTCTGAGTTGTTTGGTACCAAAAAAGACGGTGCGCGCTATACGATGGAATCTCAAGAAGCGGTTGACGCTTGTTATGATTCGGAAGACATGGCAAATATCGTCGTCGGTAAGCTTAACTTTTGCTTAATGTACGATCATGAAGATAAGAGTGCTTACACGTCTATTCCGATCTTAAAGATCTCAGAAGTGAAGCCTGATGGCAGCGTGATCTTAGATGATAGTTTCATTCCTACCTGTATCGATATTCATGCGTCGACAGTACTGAGTAAATTTGCGACCGAGTTTGCTTCTATGTTGAAGCATCGCGCGGAATCGATAGTTCAGCGATTAGGGGTGGTGGATCAACAAGGCGTATCATCGGTTTCTGACTTTATGCTATTGCAAGCGCTCAACCGATACGAACCCTTGTTTTGGCATTTCGCAAGCACAGAAGCTGTGCATCCTGAGTCTTTGTATCGAATTCTTCTTCAGGCAGAAGGTGAGCTTTCGACGCTGTGCTCAACGACACGCCGACCTATTGAGTTTACGAAGTACAATCATGGTGATCTTACTAGCTGTCTTTCTCGCGTCCTAGACAGTGCGAAAATGACATTGAGCGTGATGTCTGAGCAACGAGCAATTCCACTGACCTTAAAAGATCAGAACTATGGCATCAGAACGGCAGCAATCCCTGACAATAAGATCATTGATACGACGACCTTTATCCTCGCAGTTAAAGCTGACGTGACCTTGGATGTCCTGCATACCCAGTTTGTCAGCCAAACGAAGATCGGTTCTATCGATAACATACGTGACTTGATTAACCTTCAACTGCCTGGGATTGAGATCAAACCAATGCCAGTTGTGCCACGCGCGCTGCCGTATCACGCTGGCTACACCTATTTCGAGCTCGATAAAACGGGCGAAGAGTGGATGGCATTGAAGAACACTGCTGCGATTGCGATTCACGTTGCGGGCGATTTCGCTAACTTATCATTGCAACTTTGGGCCGTTCGTCTATGAGTTACGCAGAAACCGACGTCACCGTAGTCTTATTCCAACCAGAGCCTGGCAAACCAATGGAGGTAATGCCAGCGCCTGACTTGTCGAGAAACATCGCAGTACAAGATCTATCTATCGATAACATGGGTATTAACCCGCTAGTGGACCAGTTCTCATGGTTGATCGCCAGTCTGTCTTGTATGTCTTCGATCCCTTGGCTTGATGACCCGATGCCATTTCGTGAACAAGTGGCACGTGAGATTCGAAAAGGTGAACGAAAACTTAATGAAATGGAGCTCGATCGTGCTTCGGTTCTTGTTATTCGTTACTGCTTGTGTGCGGCGATTGATGAATCTGTTTGTCGGCAAGAATGGGGAGCAAATAGTCACTGGAGCCAGAACAGCTTACTGTCTGAATTCCATAACGAAACATCTGGTGGTGACAAGTTTTTCGTTATTCTCGACCGCTTAAAAGCCGACCCTCGCAAATACCGTCACGTTATAGAGTTTCTCTATTTATTGCTTCAACTTGGTTTCCAAGGCAAGTACGGCCGTGAAGAGCGTGGTAACGAAAAGTTAGCGGAAATTGGCAGCACCATTTATCGATTAGTGCGAGATGACCGCCTAGCAGAACAAGAAAAAGTTTCTTTAATCAACCTTAAAGCTAAATATCTAAAGAAGCCGTTAAAAAGGGTAATTTCACCCAAGCTGATCTTAAGTCTTAGTGCTATGACGTTTGCGCTTATGTATGCGGCAACCTACATCGTCATAGACTTAAAATTTCAGCAACTGCTTGAAATGTATAGATAACCAGAGATCTAAAATGAGATCTTCTGCCAGTTTTAGGGCTTATTGTGAATATCACTGGTTTTTTAGTGAAATTCACTAGTTATTTAGAGAGATTGCAGTTTGCGATCTCTTTTATCATTCAATCAATAAAATTCAAATGGATTGGTTATGGGCGTAACAGTTGGTGCGAATGGACTTTCGATAGTTCATAAAGGCTCAGGTGGTGAAGCGAATGCAACGCTCCCAGATGTTTGTTTAACTAAGGTCGGCAAGCCAGTCGTCCCTATCCCTTATGGCAACAATGCTAAATCAGCAGACCTTGCTGGTGGGACTACGACAGTCTCTATGGATGGCGGTAACAGTGTCGCTATCAAGGGCAGTACGTTCTCAAAAAGTACCGGCGATGCGGGCGGTGACAGAAAAGGCGTTTCCTCTGGCACGATAGAAGCTGAAGCAAAATTCATTTCAGCCTCACCAACGGTTAAATTTGAAGGTAAGGGCGTATGTCGTCTGTCCGATCAAATGACCATGAACAAAGCCAACACGATGTGTTTGGGTGGCGCACAAAACCCATCGGTTTCTGTGACTGAAGAGCAGGAAGGGACGTATACGCTGGATATAGAATGCAAATATCCAAATGGGCTCCCTTACTCTAATGCACAATTTTCTTTAGTCGAACCTTCAGGTGCTGTCATTGGGAGTGGAGTGCTGGATTCTAGCGGAAAAGCATCTGTTAATGGTCTCGCTCTAAAAGAATGCAAGTTAGTGCTCAGTGAAACTCAAGACTCTTACACCCCGAACCAATCTTTAGCTGAAAATATTGTGACGGAAACTTACCCTGATCCGAATGATTTTTGTACGTTTGTCGCAGGTCGCCGCTCACCATTTTGGGAAGATCGTGTTGGGGTTGCTAATGACTGGGGGATATTGATGTCCCCATCCTTCAGTGATGATGACTTTAAAGACATTGTGTTAGAGCAAAGCCGTATATCGTCTCCTTATGCGATTAGTCAAAATCACTCTAAAGACTTTTCTGATGCTTATGTTTCGGCACTTTATCACATCCAAACTGATACTACTGCGCTAGAGAAATATGAACCTTTAGTTGAACTGCTCTTGGAGCAAGTGCACGAAAATGGCGATATATTGAGAGTCTTATATCAAGCTGATGTGTTTGAGCCTCCCTATGAATTATTAGCGAAGCTTCGCTTTTTAGGGACTGGGAATACTGTGAAGTATTTGCAGTTTGTTTTATGGACGTTGATAAACAATCAAATCTGTTCATACATCGATGAGCTAAACAGTGAAATCATCGGTCGTTTAGATTTCATACAAAGCCAAGCTTCTGCAAGATCGTTGAGTTCTGTTGAAGAGGGTATAAACGGTTATAAAAAAGCACTTAACCACTTCAAACAAGCACTTCCTGACGTCATTAGCCAAATTTTCGAAACCAAAAATGACACCCTAATTTCTATATCGGCAATGGCCCTTGGGAGTACCGTTAACATAGCGAGCCAATCTAGCTTTGCTACTAATTTAGGTAGGGTTAATGCGGTGGTGTACACGAAGTCAAACAACTTGAACCGCCCATCATTTGTCACTTTTGACGATAACTTTTCTGACTAGGACATTTAAATCATGGATGCAGTTTTTCCGATAGCGCAGCGAGAAGGTGACGCTTACTACACGCTCAGTGATTTTACGAAATTGTTTGATCAAGCTAAGAGCGGTCGTTATTTAATAGGACAAGGGTACGGTTGGCATAGTGGCATTCACTTAACATCAAAAATGTTACCGTGGGGGAAAGGGCTCAGACCTATTCAAGCGATGCTTGATGGAAAAATAGTGGCATTTCGCATAAATCCTGATTACCTAACATCAACGTACCAAGAGCAAGAGTTTAAGTATAGTAATAACTTTGTGCTTATCGAGCATGAGGCTGTAAACCCCGAAGATAATGAAGATGTATTTAAGTTCTATACACTTTATATGCACCTTGCGCCACCTTCAGATATTGGCGCCAATTCATCTATAACCACGCGTTACCGTTTACAAGAAGCGAGAAATGTACGCACTTTCAAACATAGTGATGTGCCTACTAATTCTGGTGAAAAAAAACAGTCGATGTCTAAAGGAACATTACTTGAATACCTGTATGCAGAAGAGGAGGAGACCCATCCATACCAGATCGACAAAAATACCTACAAAATGATAAAGTGCCGTGTGGTAGAGAATGGTAAATCGGCAAGTGGTAGCGAAAAAGCACTGTTAAACAAGATTGTTTGGTTTGCTTCGGGTCTCAATAGTGACTTTGACATTTTAGAAGATTCCTCTGCTGTCCTATCAGAACCAGTTTCAGAACCTAAATGGATGTCGGACAAGGCGGCAATGATTAGGGACGGTAGTGTGGTTTCTTTACTCCCACTCCTATTTAGAGAGGGGATAAAGGTTTCAGCTGGGGAAGATATCGGTTACATGGGACTGCATGAGTACAGTAACGATGCAATTGGAACTAAGAAAGAAGATAATCGTGTGCATATCGAGATGTTCTCTTTTGAGGAGCCGCCCGAATTTTTCAAAAAACAGATTTCTCCCAAAAATGCGGAAGAAAATCCACTTGTTGTTCTCGATGGGGCCGATAGTAGCGGTGCCGTTGATATGAGTAATTCGTTTATTCAGCAATTACTTGAATCTGTGACAGAAGATCAAGTAACGGACTTCTCCTCGTTCACTGCTCGCGATGCCAAAGTATACTTAGACGGTAAGCGTAAACACTTTGAGCGATTTATTGTGAAACATCCTACAGATTGGCATACAGAGTCGTCACAAAGTCTTTATGAATCAATCCATCAGACCGCAAAGGAAGCTCTAGATATTAAGTGCTCCGCTGGTTTTGTGACTATAGAGGACTACCGTAACTCCCCATGGTGCGATCAAGTGATGGATAGCTTTGATCTTTTCTCGCAATTCGAACTGGAAAGAGCAGATAAGTTCTCATGGATGCAAGATTTACAAGGTGATTTGCAACTAAGCGATGATAAGAGCCTTTGGCATTATTGGCCTTTTGTAGGAAATCACACCCAAAGTAAATGTTTCTGTAATCGTGATATTTCCAAGAGTTTTTTACTTGAAGTCTTAGGTGGAAAAGAAACTATTTTTGAGAACTCTCATTATGACAGTATGAGAAATGTTTCTTTAGAAGAGTTATTAAATAGCTTGAATGACATGTTTAGGACGTATGAAATCGATGATTGTTTGAATAAAATCCACTTTCTGTCTCAAGCATTTCAAGAAAGTGATTTTTTCAAAACGACGGAAGAGTACTATTATAACGGGAAATATCCAGAGAAATGGAATAAGTACAGAGGTGGTGCATTCTATCATGGACGTGGTTTATTACAGATAACACATATAGAAAACTATGCTAAATACTTTGGTGTGAATACTAAAGATCTTACAAAAGAAATGGTAGAAAGCGTTGCTAAAGATTTACACACGGCAGTAGATTCTTCAGGGTGGTTTTGGGTAAAAGGTAGTGCTTGGGGAGATATTCGTCCATTCGCTACCAAGAATGATCTATTTCGTGTAACGATCTCAGTAAATGGTGGTTACAATCATTTGTTAGAGAGAAAAAATAACTTATTAAAACTTTCAAAGTTGATTAATTGTAATTCAATATCCGATAACTATGACTTTAGTAAGTTTTATCTTAAGGATAGTTCAATGATCAATAAAAATTACTATAAAAGAAGTAAGAGTTTACATCACAAGCTGGAGTTAATGATAAATGAATAAAATGATTACATTTAGTTTAATCTTTTTATCAACATATTCTTTTGCGGAAAGCAGTATTACGCAAGAGCAAAAATTCACAGAGGCTGAGGGGCCTTTTTGTCAATATTCTCTAAAAGCAAATGGAACTTCATATGATTTTAGCTTTTTTGACTCATGTGGCACAAGCGATTTAATTAAATTGAATGAAGAGCTTTATTTGGTTGACTTGACTAATGGTAATATAAACAGCGAAGCATACTTTATTTTTGACACAGAAAAAAAAGAAGTTCCAAAAGAGATTGGTAGTTTGAACCTTAGTTATGACATTTACGATTATGGTTTTGATATTATCGATCATACATTATTGGACAGAGATAATGGTAAAATAATAAAAAACGCTAATAATAATTATACTGGCGTGTTGTCTTACATTTTCCAGAGAGATAATTTTAATATGAACATACCTAAAGATAGGATTTTGTATTGGAATAGAAATGGAGAAGAGAATTATTGTTCTTCTACAATAGTTTTTTCTGCTAATTATGACGAACATAGGCGAGATGTTTGCTGGAATAGTTTTTCATCAAGATATGAATATGTTGAGATTATTGAAGGTAGAGTAAGTTTAAGGATAAAGGGAGAGTTTGATGGAAGGCAGTTTAAGTTTGATAATAATGGTGAAGAACTGACGATTAATCCATATAATGGAAAGTATAGTACTAACAAAACCAACGAAAAATTCCCTGATGAAGACTATTTTAATATAAAGTGAATATATTGTTTTTATTTTTAATGTAGTTGAAATGCTTAAATTCAATGAAATTTATAAATCAATTGTGATGGTCGGGTTTTCATTTATTGTGTCGTTTTCAAATTTTGTAAGTGCAAGCTGCAACCAAAATTCTGTCATATTTACGTGTGATTTAGAAAATAAAGGTGGCAGTTTGAAAGCTTGTTTTAATCAAGCCGAGAATTCGATGTACTTCGTTGTTGACGAAAATGGGTTGAAAACAGTTTATGCCCCACGAAAGGGGAAGAGTTTAGATAACTATAAATGGATAGATATTTCTCTTGAAGAACCTGAATTCATTCCTTTGAAATTTGAAGTAAATGAAAACAAGAATGCGTACTTTTCATTGACTAGAGGTGGTGGACGGTTGAGTGTCGTTGCTAGCTTCGTTGACATGATTGAAGATGAAAATGCTGTTGAGTACTACTGTGAATTGGGAACTGAAACAGCTCTGGATCCCAACGTTAGATTAAAAATAAAACACGTAAAGCCTAATGAGTTTGAAGCTTGGGGTTAAATAGCAATAGATTCCGGTGAGAGCCTAAATAAAATTCATTGTAATAAAAAGTTAGCTTTTCTATAAAATTTACTCGAGATGTTTGGATAAGAAATGTTCAGATAAAAAGCGCCGAAAGGCGCTTTTTATTTACGTTTTAGTTAACCGTTAGAAAAGATGTAGACCAATCTTCGGAAGATTAGGCAAGCAATGCGTAGTATCTGGTCACAAGTCGGTATGAACTTGTTTTGTAGAAAACGCCAATAAAATTGCTAAACAGCTACATGATAATAGAACGACACCTAAGTTTTGTACTGTTCCAGCCATCGCTAATCCCGTCCCGATTATGATGTAGTACATGAGCCCAAATAAAGCGCCTGCGCTGCCAACCTGTTGTTTATAATTAACGAGTGCATCACTGAGTATGTTGGGTATCGCAATCCCGTAAGACATGACGACTAACACCATTGGAGCAACAAACCAGATTGATTGGCTCAGAATCAACACACCGACTGATCCCAAACTAAGCAATACTGCTGAGAGCCAAAGTAGTTGGCTTTTTCGAACATTTTTAGACACTAGGGATTTGTTTAAATAACTCCCAAGCAGAGTGCCCAACCCCAGTACCATGCCACTGTATCCAAATTGTTCGGAGTTATACCCAAGTACTGAGAAAGTAAATGCGCCAAGCTGGTAATAAGAAAATAGAGCAATGTTATACAAAGCAACCAGTAATCCTGAGCGCCAAATTCGCGCGTCTCTTACCATTTTCCAGCTAAGTTGATGCAACCGTACTGGTGTCTGTTCCTTCTGTGTTTCAGGAAGCTTAATAACGTTGTAAGCGAGCAATACTAACGCGATTAAAAACAAGGCAAAAAACACATAACGGTATCCACCAAGCGCTGTAAGCTGCCCGCCTAATAGCATGCCAACTACCGGGCTGATTGATATACCCATCCCCATTAAGCTAAAGACTTTACTCAGTTCTTGACCGTCAAACGCGTCACGAAGCATAGTCTGTGTGACAACGGATCCTACCGCGATACCAAATGCGCTTAGGGCTCGCGCGGCCATGACAACAGCAAAGCTTTCGGTTTGAGTTGCGAGTAAAGATGCGCAACCATAGATAAAGAGCCCAATAAGCATGGTGGGCCTTCTTCCCAGTTTATCTGCGAGAACTCCCCAAACTACAACGCCAATGGCAAAAGCTAGGAAGTAAATCGACAATGTTTGGGCTGCTTGTGCGTGGTTTACATCAAATGAAAGAGCGACTGAGCTCAGCGCTGGGCTATAAATAGTTTCTACAATTTGCGGAAACATCAACATAACCAGCATGAGCCATAAAGAGGGCTTAGTATTCATATTGTTACCCATCGTTAATGAAGTTGGCGGGCAGTATAAATGAGGCTATGATTGATCTAATAACAACATAAAAACCAAATACATCAACATTCGGACAAAATGGCGCTTATTAACGAAAAAACACAATTTGATGCAGACAAAATTTCTAATTGTGTAGTGGGAATTGCTGCGGATATTGGCAAGCACGACTCAGGTATGCATATGCACAAGAAAGGGCAGTTATTGTACGCACCTCAAGGTTGTATCAGTTTTGCTCTGGAAGACTCGATTTGTATTTTGCCACCGACAAAGGCGGTTTGGATCCCACCTAATACGCCGCATCGTGCACTAATGACGAATGTGGTGGCGTATCGATCTTTGTATTTTGATTGTGAGGAGTTTGCCTGTCCGAGTAAGATCACGATGATAGAAGTGAATAATTTACTCCAAGCTCTTATTGATAAAATGTCATTTTGGGAGTGGGATAAGCCTAGCAGCGAGATGGTAAATACGACGGCGCTTTTTTGGGAGGAGTTTTATGCTGCGAAACGTTATTCGTTTCAGTTGCCTTTGCCATCGCATCGGCGCTTAACAACGTTTCGTCGAGAGTTGGTTGAACCTTCATTTCTAGCTCCTTCGCTTACTGCTCTTGCAAGCAAAGTTGGGGCAAGCACCAAGACGGTAACACGATTATTTAAGTCGGAAACGGGAATGAATTATCAAGATTGGCGGCAACAGTGGAGGCTTTTAAAAGCCGTTGAATTGTTATCAACGGGCATGCCAGTCAGCGCAGCTGCCGATTGGCTGGAGTTTTCGTCAGACAGTGCTTTTATTGCATTTTTCAAAAAGCAAACTGGACAAACACCTCTGACGTTTATGAAAACCAAGCCTTAAGCGTCAAAATGCTCACACTCTTTCTAGAACAAACCCCAGGTTCGCAGGCTCAGCCTATAAAACATACATAGGCAGGTACCAACATGCAGGTTACTTGTCTTTACTCTGCAGTTTGCGAAAGTATTGCGTGGTAAAATCAACAAAGGCTCGGATGCGTTTTGGTTGATGTCGGTCGTGATGATAAAGGAGTGAAAATTCCACACTCGGAATGCTCCAGTCGGTAAACACTTCTTTTAGCTTGCCTGTCTGGAGTTCTTGTTGGCAATAAAGTGTTGGCACACGGATGATGCCATTTCCCGCCAAGGCTGCTTTTATCATTACTCTGCCGCTCTTACATCGTAACTGTCCACGTATCTGGTGTTCAGTTGACTGCTTTGTATTCGTGTTCTCAAATGCCCACCGTGTCACACTACCTGTCAAACAAACGTGTTTTTCTAAGTCCTTTGGATGTGAAGGATAGCCATATGTTTCTAAATAGTTTGGGCTTGCGTATGTCCCCATTTCCACATCGATCAGTTTGCGAGCGATAAAGTTGGAGTCGTCTAACTTTCCCATTCGAAAAGCGATATCGAATTCATCTGCGATTAAATCGACACGATGGCTACTAAAATCTAAGTTAATGCTCACTTGTGGGTGTTGGATTAGAAATTGAGCAACGATATCTGCGACAACGTCTTCTCCTAAATAGCCCCCCACACAGTTGATACGAATGTCACCTCTTAAGTCTTCTACATCATCAACCACTGCCATAACAGCTTGATCAATATTGTGAAGGGCAGTTTCACACTGTTTATACAGAACCTTGCCTGCTTCGGTGAGGTTCAGTGTTCGAGTGGTCCTTTGTAGCAAAGTGACACCAATCTGTTGCTCCAGATTTGTTATTTGACGTGAAACGTGTGAGCGAGAAACGCCAAGTTGCTCTGCTGCTTTCGTGAAGTTTCCTAGTTGAGCGATTAGGACGAAAGAGCGAATATCCGCAAGGTTGATGTGTGTTTGCATGATGACTTCTTCATAATTCAAAAAAGTATTGTTGCAGTATAACAACAGTGTTTCAACTAGGTCGGTATATATCAACAAACAAAGTTTTCTTAAACTTACCGCCACTGATGTAAACCGTTCTATTAAGGATTCAAAATGAAAAAGTTAATTGTTATTACAGGCGCTAGTTCAGGCATTGGTGAAGCGATTGCACGTCACTTCAGTGAACAGGGCCATGCTCTTCTTTTGTTAGCAAGACGTGTAGAACGTTTGGAAGCATTAAACTTACCAAATACGCTTTGTGAAAAGGTAGATGTGACCGACAAAGCTTCTTTTGAGGCTGCAATTGAGAAAGCTGAAGCGTTGTATGGTCCGGTAGATGCACTTGTAAATAACGCAGGCGTTATGCTTCTCGGTCAGATAGATACTCAGGAAGCATCGGAGTGGAAGCGCATGTTTGATGTGAACGTAATTGGCTTACTCAATGGCATGCAGTCCGTCCTAGCACCTATGAAAGCACGTAACAGTGGTACGATCATTAACATCAGCTCTATCGCGGGCAAGAAAACATTCCCTGATCATGCTGCTTATTGCGGTACCAAATTTGCGGTTCATGCTATTTCTGAAAACGTACGTGAAGAAGTTGCATCATCGAATGTTCGCGTTACGACGATTGCACCTGGTGCAGTGGAAACGGAATTACTTTCACATACAACGTCTCAAGATATTAAAGATGGCTATGACGCTTGGAAGGTGGATATGGGCGGTGTGTTGGCCGCAGACGACATTGCACGAGCAGTGCTGTTTGCTTATCAGCAACCGCAAGGTGTATGTGTTCGTGAAATTGCTTTGGCACCGACAAAACAACAACCTTAACATTGAGTTACGGCGATTTTAGGTCACTAAAGCCGTAAAGCTTTGCATATCGATTCGTGATTGAGATGGCATCTTTAAACTAAGTTGCGTGAAAATTTAGGTCATCCATTTAAATCCGGACACTAAGTGTGTTATTGCTTATACCCAAGTTACTCAAGGTGAGAAAAAACTTTGAGTAATTTGGGTTTTTATTTGGTCTCAACTTTAGGTAGCGGAATTTATTTAGGTCGAAGGCGATAGTTGTGAAGAAAGGAGAGTGTGACGTAAAACAAAATGAAGCAATATCCGTCTCTTAATGAGAATTGATTTCATCAACGTCACAAGCCGTTACAATTATCCGTTAGGTATTATACTTTGTGGGTGGTTAATATTTAACCAAACAAGGAGGTGTGTATGAAACGATTCGCAAACATACTTTTTGCAACACAAGGATTGCCAGGCCATAGTGACGCCCTCGAACAAGCGATGAGGATTGCATCTAGCAACAAAGTGCCTGTCTCAGGGCTAATAGCGTGTCCTGATTTCCCAACAGACATGATCCAGTATCAGCAAAGTTATGAGCAATCGCTGCAAGACTCCCTCAAACAAAGTATTCACGAATACAGACAGAAGCTGGGACTCTCTGAAGAGGATCTCGCATTTCCTCTTACTGTGAAAAGCAGTGAAAAGCCCGCTGTCTGTATTATTCAAGAAGCATTAGCTGATAACAAAGATCTCATCATCAAAGAAGCTGAACCGCTCGGTGAAGGTGCTGAGGGTTTCAAAGCTATTGATATGACTCTGTTACGAAAATGCCCTTGTCCGCTTTGGTTGCACCGACCAATTGATAAGCCAAGAGATAAGCGCCGTGTTGCTGTGGCTATCGACCCATTAACGGCAAGCGATGAACAGCACTCATTAGCCGTGCGTTTACTCGAATTATCGCGTTCGATTGCCGACACCTGCGATAGTCGTTTACACGTGATTTCTTGCTGGGAGTATTACTTAGAAAACTACCTAAATGGTAACGCTTGGATTCAAGTCGATGATGCTGAGTTGAAACATGAACTCGACAAGGCAAAAGCCGATCATAAACAAGCTCTGCAACAGCTGTTGGAGGAGTCTGGGATTACAGGTGAAATTGTGATTCACCACCTGCATGGAAAACCCGACGAAAAGATTCCAGATTACGTAGAAAGTATTGAGGTAGACGTGTTGGTCATGGGTACCTTAGCGAGGACTGGTATATCTGGCTATGTCATTGGTAATACGGCTGAAAATATTTTGCAATCGATTAACTGTAGTTTGGTCGCTCTTAAGCCCGATGGTTTTGTCTCACCGATTCAGTAATTGGGGTGTAACAAAGTTGGGTTTAAGTGATGTTTTAGGTAAAGGAGGGAGATGGATCTCTAGAACATGGAATTATCAATGTATCAATAAGTTATCAGAGGAGAGTGACATGAAAAACCTATGCCCGAAATGCCACACAGAAATGATAGAACGTTCGAATGTTTATGTTTGTCCGAGAAATGATATCGGTGACTGCACCTACGATGCATTCGAGTTAGCTGATGACGATAATCCATATACATTCAGCCAAGAACACGTAAGTAGTGACCTACGTTCTTATGCCGTAGCAGACAGCAAATAGCGGTTTGTATCGGCGTTCCTCTAAGTAGCACTCAGTGATTACTGTTTGCTACTTTTCCCTTGGTTTCATGATCGTTTTTGAAGCGCTTGGGCTAAAACAATACAGTGGAGTTTGTCATTTGCGCCGGATAGGGCGTATCTTCTTATAATAACGAATGGGCTGCGATGTTGAATAACATAACGGGTAAAGAAAACCTGCCGAAAAACCTAGATAATCAGTTGGTCTTACTGATTTTCCCTGCGCTGCCAGTTTTAATCTTCTCTTTTCTCTTCTATATCTATACTCCTGCAGGCGTGAGCTGGAATGCGGAATGGATACCAAGCCTCGATATCAACCTTAGCTTTAGATTAGATGGTCTTTCATTTCTTTTTGCGGGACTGATCAGTGGGATTGGCGCACTGATTCAAATCTACGCTTTGGCTTATTTACGAGAAAGTGATAGCCGGTTTTCCTTTCATTTGTATCTAACCCTATTCATGCTTGCCATGCTAGGGATTGTGATGAGCGATAACATTCTGTTGTTATTTGTTTTCTGGGAACTCACCACCATCACTTCTTACTTACTGATCGGGTTTAATCACGAAAATAAAACGTCTCGGAAAAACGCCTTGCAGTCGCTGATTGTTACCGGTGCTGGTGGACTAGCGTTGCTAGCTGGTCTTATCTTGCTGGGAGCAATGGCAGGGAGTTATGAGCTAAATACCATTATCGAGCAGGCAGACACTATTGCGCAGCATGAATGGTTTATCCCATCTCTAGTGCTCATACTACTCGGTGCATTTACTAAATCTGCGCAATTCCCGTTTCATTTTTGGCTACCTAACGCGATGGCAGCTCCCACTCCGGTCAGTGCGTATTTACACTCGGCAACAATGGTAAAGGCAGGCATTTACCTATTAGCACGTTTATCGCCAGTTTATGCCCACAGCGAGATCTGGTTTTATGCTTTAGTCATCACTGGGAGTATCACGGCCATTTGGTGCACATTTGTCGCATTAAAACAAACTGACTTGAAGCTGATGCTAGCCTACAGCACGAATGTTGCTTTGGGTAAATTAACATTATTACTAGGTATGGGCACAGATTTGGCCGTTAGTGCAGTATTGATGTTTATTCTCGCTCACTCTTTCTATAAAGCTGCGCTGTTTATGGTGGTGGGTAATATCGACAAAGCGACAGGAACACGAGATATTGATCAATTGTACGGCCTGAAGTCAGTTCTCGTCATCAGCATGGTTGCGGGGAGTTTGGCTGCATTGTCTAAAGCGGGGTTCCCGCCGTTGTTAGGCTTTTTGAGCAAAGAATACATGTACAAGTCCGCAGTAGAGCTCAATAACTGGATCGCCTTTGTACTTTTAATCGTGAATATACTGATGGTCGCGCTAACCATTATGCTTATTGCGAGACCATTCTTTGCTCGCCGTGATCTCGTGCCGATTGAAACTAAGCCAGTTGAGACAAAAAAAGCCATGTGGATCTCGCCTTTGCTCTTGGCAGTTGGCAGCCTCCTAGTTCCGTTATTCGGTTTGAATTGGTTAGATCGCAATATTATTTTTCCGGGCTCTGCTGACATTCTGCCCACAGCAACTCTTAAAGAGACATCACTATGGCATGGCGTGAATGTACCGTTAGTGTTAAGCGTTATTACGCTAGCGTTGGGGTATGTGGTGTACCGTGTTTATCCTACTGTGTCTGCATTTTTTCAGCGGCTACATCTATTCGTCCCCAAAGCGGAGAATATTTTTGAACGACTATTAGATGGCATGATGACAGTGGCGAAGTGGCAAACGGCGCGGTTACAGCAAAAGAAATTGAGTCGCTATGTCCTATTATTTTTCACGGTACTTGCCGTTGCGTTACTGAGTCAGGTAGCGCTTATTCCTCTGCCTTTGGTTGGCGAACTTTCAAGTGTCACTTTCTATGAGATTGGTATTGCCTTATTGTTGATTGGTGCTGCGCTCGTATGTACGTTGTCCCACGCAAGACTTCTTGCGATTTCTGCGCTTGGTATGATTGGCTTCATGACCACGCTTGTTTTTATGATTTATAGCGCCCCGGACGTTGCGAAGACTTTACTGTTAGTGGAAACATTAATGGTGGTCTTTCTTGCATTGTTAATGCGTCATATGCCACGTCTAACCACCGTGCCCAAGCATTCAATAAAACGTAAAGTAGCGAATATTTGCATAGCAGGTGTGATAGGTGTTTCGGTTACTTTACTTTTGTTAGGAATCACGTCTCAGCCGATGGACTCTTCGGTGTCAGATTTCTTTGCAGAAAACAGTGTCCCGGGTGGACATGGGCGAAACATTGTTAACGTTATTCTGGTCGACTTTCGCGCATTTGATACATTGGGAGAAGTTGTTGTCGTTGTTATTGCAGGGATTGCTGCAGTGAGTTTGCTTAAGACAAGAGCGAAAAAGCAGAATCGTATCCAATCATTAATTTTTGCAACCACGGCACACATTGTTTCGGCACTCATGCTCGTATTTTCAGTGTATCTGTTGTTACGTGGTCATAACGAACCGGGTGGTGGCTTTATTGGTGCGTTGATTGCCGTTATTGGTTTATCACTTCTCATGTTCGCGGAATCACCGAAATACGTTCGTTCTAGGTTGTATTTCAAACCGTTTCTCATTGCGTTATCTGGCATCGCATTGAGCTTAGTTTCTGGTGCTTTGAGCTTTGCGTTTGATAAACCGTTTTTGACCGGACTGTGGTGGAAAGACGTGATACCACTAGGGACGCCATTGGTTTTTGATGTTGGTGTTTACCTTGCCGTTATAGGTGGCGTGATGGGTATGCTGCTTCGTATTAATGAGGAGCTAGAGTGATGGAAATAGTCTGGAGTGTTGTCGTTGGAGTATTTGTCGCAGCAGGTGTTTATTTAATGCTTGAAAAGCATATCTTGCGCCTTTTGTTCGGCATCATGTTACTCAGTAGTGCGGTTAACCTTGCTATTTTTACCGCTGGAAGGCTGACGCCCGGAGAGCCGCCATTGATTGGCGATAATGCTCTTTTACCACCAGATAGCGCGGCAAATCCTTTACCTCAAGCGCTTATCTTAACTGCGATAGTCATCGGTTTTGGACTACTTATTTTTGCTTTAATGCTGTTCTATCGAGCTTATAAAGACACTGGAACTGCAAACGTCGATGAAATGCAACGTTCTGAGGAGGGTCAATGAGTTCGATTTTGCTTACGTTACCGGTTGTTCTCTCGCTGAGTACGGCGTTGACTATCTTCTTCGTCCGTCGCTCAACAAAAAGTGTTGAGTGGTTGAGCGGTGTAAGTGCGATTTCGAACCTTTTCGTTGCGGGCTTTCTCACAGAAAACATCATAAGTAATGGTATTCAAGCCGTTGCTTTTGGTCAGTGGAGTGCGCCATTTGGTATCGTGTTTGTCGCAGATTACCTCAGCGTTGCTATGGTGATGATAACGGCGGTGATTGGTGCGATATGTGTTTTCTACGCGATGGCGGACCTTCACCGAAAGCCCTCCTATAGCAATTACCATGCGTTAATGCACGTGTTGCTTGCTGGCGTTTATGGTGCTTTCCTGACTGGAGATATTTTTAATCTGTATGTTTGGTTTGAGGTCATGCTCATTTCATCATTTGGTTTAATGGTGTTAGATGCAACGAAAACTCAAGTTGATGGTGCAGTAAAGTACGTGATGTTGAACCTGATTTCGACGCTGGTATTTTTGCTTGCTATCGGTTTATTGTATGGCGCAACGGGCACCTTGAACTTGGCCGATCTCTACACCAAAGTAGGGGAAAATGAATTGAGCATCAACATGATGCTGTCCGCGCTATTTTTGTTTGCCTTTTCTATTAAAGCGGCACTCTTTCCTTTATTTGCTTGGTTGCCAGCTTCTTATCACACGTTACCAAGCGGTGTGGTGGCACTGTTTGCCGCGTTGCTTACTAAAGTCGGTGTATACGCGTTGATAAGAGTCTTTACCTTGGTATTTCCGCTCGCCGAGAGTGGTTGGCAACCGACGTTAATTTGGGTCGCAGGGCTAACCATGTTAACGGGCGTTTTAGGAGCGGCTAGCCAATTCGACATTAAGAAAATTCTTTCTTTTCATATTATTAGCCAAATAGGCTATATGATCATGGGGTTGGCTATTTACACTCCCTTAGCTTTAGCCGGTGCCATTTTCTACATTGTTCATCACATCATTGTAAAAGCGAATTTGTTCTTAATAGGTGGATTCATCGAGCGCAAATATGGCTCTAGTCAACTTGAACATTTGGGTGGGGTATATAAAGCTATGCCTTGGTTGTCGTTCTTGTTTCTTGTCCCTGCGTTTTCTCTGGCCGGTTTCCCACCGCTATCGGGTTTCTGGGGAAAGCTATTGGTCATCAAGTCGAGCATACAGGCTGAGTATTACTGGTTAGCAGGTACCGCGTTATTGGTGGGGTTGCTTACTGTCTACTCGATGACGAAAATTTGGAGTGAGGCATTTTGGAAAAAGCCATTTAGAGAGAAGCCAGAACAGACTCTGCAGGCCAAAGTACATTGGTTGTACTGCGTTCCAATTATTGTATTGACAACGTTGACGCTAATCATTGGCTTAGTGGCGGAGCCTTTTTATCAATTTTCCGTTCAAGCTGCAGAACAACTGTTAAATCCGACTGAATACATCAGAGTGGTGTTAGGAGGAAATGCATGATCTATCTATTCCTCAATTTTTTCTTAGCGTTAGCGTGGATGATGCTTAACGGCAGCTATTCGAGTCTGAATTTTGTTGTCGGATTTACGGTCGGTTTTTTTGCTTTAAGGTTGAGTCAACCATTTGGATTGAAAACGAGCTATTTTCAACGTTTTGCATCTGCATTGAAGTTATTGATGTACTTCGCTTATGAAATGGTTATATCGGTTGCGAAAGTGGTGTGGGACGTCGTGACACCTACTCATTTGAGTCAGCCTGATATCGTTTATGTCCCTCTGGAGGTCGATTCTGATCTAGAAATCACATTACTGGCGAACATGGTTTCTTTAACACCGGGCACGCTTAGTTTGGATGTTACGGCTGATAAAAAGTATCTTATCGTTCATGCCATGTTTGCACCTGAACATGAAGAGGTTATTCGCGGAATTAAAGATGGGTTAGAGCATCGAATTTTGGAGGTGACGCGTGGATAGTTGGCTGCAAATAACGGTCACTTTTGCCTATTCTGGGCTACTACTCAGCTTTGTTATGGCTTTTGCTCGTTTAATTCTAGGACCAACGCTAGCTGATCGAGTTGTGGCGTTAGATCTGATTTCATTTATCACTATCGGATTTATTACGGTCTACACCTTAGACAGCGGTGAGGACGCTCTGTTAGACATCGCCATTACATTAGGTTTGGTCGCATTTCTCGGCACGATCGCATTTGCACGTTTGATCGTTAAAAGAAAGGAGAAAGAATAATGGACGTGTTGATTGGACTATTTTTATGCTTAGGAACATTGTTGACCTTGGTTGCAAGTCTAGGTGTCCTAAGGCTTCCTGATTTGTATACCCGAATGCATGCAGCGACCAAAGCTGGAACTGTCGGAGTGAGCTGCTTGTTATTAGCGGTCGCTTTCTCACTCCCTGAAGTTACCGTGATCTCTCGGGTTATCGGTACGATGTTGTTTATCGTTCTCACTGCGCCAGTCGCCTCCCACCTGCTCGGCAGAGCAATGCGAGAGGTCGGATATAAGATTTGGCGTAATGATTAACCATTAGCGTCGAATAGTACTACGCCCTAGTTGAAATAAACTCGAAGCTGTATTGATGAAGTCGGAAGTAATTGACGGTATATTCAAATGCACGACCATCTTCTAGGTAACCAGTGGACTCAACTTTTAGAATAGGGGAAGCTTCTGATTCATTCAGGTATGAGGCCGTCTCTGCATCTAACAAGTACGGTTTGACAGACTGACTGCTTTTCGCAATTTTCAATCCTTTGCTATTTTCAATGTACTCATATTTAGAACCATTCATTATGGCGATGCTCAAGTCTGGAAATAACATTGCTGGCATATGAGTGACTTCGTAAATTTCAGGCTCATCATTAATACATCTGAGTCTATGTATTTCATATGTATCATCATTGGGCGAGAGATTTAACTGCTTAGCAACCTGCTCATTCGGCTTTTTAAGTTCGAACTTTATGACTTGAGAGCTAGGCGTTTTCCCCTGTTTACTGACTTCCTCGATAAAACCCAGCAAATGTAAGGCATCATGTTGGGCTTTTAGATCGTTTACATAAGTTCCACTACCTCTTGTCCGACTAATTAAATTATTGTCGACCAGAATTTGTAAGCTTTTTCTGATGGTTACGCGGCTTACGGAAAACTCTTCTTGCAAATCACTCTCTTTTGGAAGCATCGATTTCGGTTGTAGTTCCCCATCTTTGATCTTTTTTTCTAATCGTTCCGCAATGTCTATGTATTTGGGTTTCATAATACCTCGCTAAGTCTTGGATCATGATAGCAAGAATGTGATCTGAGATGTAGTTAATACTTTTCCTTAGGATCTTTGTGTGATTTTTATCTCGTATCTTTGTGCTTATACTTTAAATGTATCATAAAAGTATTAATACTTATTTTATACATTTTCAGGATAAACATTTGAGGTAGCGAAATGAAACGTCAAAAATTAACGATTGTTGGTGCTGGCAGTACATACACACTTGGTATGATGAACAGCCTTATTGCCGAAAAAGATAACTTTCCACTCGCAAAAGTCGTGTTTTACGACATAGATGAGAAACGCCAAGAATCGAATGCATTAGCTACTGAAATTCTATTGCGAGAACACTATCCAGAAGTTGAAGAGTTTGTTTATACAACGGATAAATCTGTCGCATTCGCAGATTCGGACTTTTTCTTTATCCAGATCCGCACTGGTGGGTTGGCCATGCGCGAGCGCGATGAACAAATCCCGCTATCCAACTCTTGTGTTGGGCAAGAGACATGTGGCGCGGGAGGAATGGCATATGGACTTCGCTCTATCGGCGACATGATCCAGCTAGTGAAGGAGATCCGACAAACGTGTCCAGATGCGTGGATTCTTAATTACACCAACCCGGCGGCAATTGTCGCTGAAGCTTTAAATCGTGAATTTCCGCATGATAAGCGAATTCTAAATATCTGTGATATGCCAGCAGCGATTATGGTCAGCTATGCGCAATTGTTAGGATGTGAAATTTGGGACTTCGTTCCTGAATATTTTGGGCTTAATCACTATGGCTGGTTTACCAAAATTCGTAACAAACAGGGTGAAGACTTAACGGACAAAATTAAAAATATCATCCTAAAAGAAGGGATCAGTGCGGTTGATGCGGAAATAGCGGATGACCCATCGTGGCAAGCCACATTCAAAAACATGAGAACAATGCTTGCTGATAATCCAGAGTTTTTGCCGAATACGTATCTTCAATACTATTTGTACCCTGAAAAAATGGTGGCGAAAGAGGATATCAATAATACTCGCGCAAGGCAGGTAATTAACGGCCGTGAGAAACGAGTGTTCGAATTGAACGCAAGAATAATTGAAGCGGGCACCACAAAGCACGAAACACTGCATGCCGATATCCATGGTCGATACATGGTGAGAGTCGCGGCTTCGCTAGCCTACAATTTGAGCGATGTATATCTCGTCATCGTACCGAATAATGGTGCTATTACAAATTTACAAAATGACGCCATGGTAGAAGTTCCAGCTGCGCTAACTAGTGATGGACCGAAAGCTTTTACTGTAGGAAAAATCCCAACCTTCCAAAAAGCCATGATTGAGAGCCAACTTGGTTACGAGAAATTAGTCGTGGATGCTTGGTACGAAGGAAGTCAGCAAAAGCTGATTAATGCACTCACACTTAACCGTACCGTGGTTAATGTGCCAAAAGCTAAAGAAATAACAAAACAATTACTAGAAGAAAATAAAGCCTACCTTCCTCAATTTTTTCAATAACACTGGACGTTCGGGGCCTACTTGTAGGCTCCGTGAATGAAACAAGAGGTTTACATGAAAGACATTATTCAAAGGTTCGGGGCCGCGATGTTTGTACCCGTTCTATTATTTCCAGCAGCGGGCATGTTATTGGGTTTCTCTGTTGTGCTGTTAAATCAAGAAGTGTTTCCTTGGGCACTAGAGGGGAGTGCTTGGGTTAAAGTCTCGACGATCATTTTACAGGCATCACTCGCTGTATTTAAAAATATGGCACTTATTTTTGCCGTTGGGTTACCTATCGCTTTAGCTAAAAAAGCATCTGGTCGCGCTGTACTTGCAACACTCGTTTCCTACATTACGTTTAACTACGTTATTGGTGGAATCCTTCAATTTTGGGGACCAGAACTGGGCGTTAACTATACGGAAGGTGAGCGAGGTTTGACTGAAGTTGGTGGCATTCTAACGCTTGATACCAACTTGCTAGGTGCCATTTTAATTGCAAGTCTCTCTGTTTGGGTTCACAACCGATTCTTTGATAAAAAGCTACCGGATTGGGCGGCTGTATTTGGCGGAACGCCATTGGTTGTGATCATTAGCTTCCCAATTATGGTCGTGATGGCAATTCTAACTTGTTTGACTTGGCCAAGTATTCAGCATGGTATTAATAATCTGCAATCATTCTTGGTTTCTGCTGGATCGTTAGGGGTATGGCTATTTACGTTTTTAGAGCGAATCATGATACCAACGGGGTTGCATCATTTCGTATATGGTCCCGTTTTTTATGGGCCAGTTGCAGTCGATGGCGGAACGGTTGCCTATTGGATTCAAAATATACAGACATTCGCCCAGAGCTCGGAAAGTTTAACGACACAATTTCCTCAGGGTGGTTTGATGTTGACGGGAATGGGTAAAGTGTTTGGTTGTACGGGTATCGCACTAGCACTCTATTCAGTTGCAAAAAAAGAAAATAAAAAGATGGTGATGGGGTTAGTGCTCGGTGCCGCAATCACAGCAATTCTTACAGGGATCACCGAACCAATAGAGTTTACATTCTTATTTATCGCACCTGCGCTGTTTGCTTTGCATGCGTTGTTATCTGCGACAATGGCAACGATCGCCTTTATGTTTGGTGTTTCCGGTAACTTTCAGACTGGCTTGATAGACTTCATTTTCCAAAACTGGTTGCCTTTGGCTGGTAACCATGCAGGAACATACGTGATTCAGATTATTATTGGTCTCATGTTTACTGGTGTTTACTTTGTTACGTTTCGCGCGCTTATTTTAAAATACAACATACTTACTCCGGGGCGTGAAGGTGCAGATAGTAAGTTGTATTCCAAAGCTGACTACAAAGAAGCGAAAGCGGTCCATAACAGTAGCGCAAGTCCGTCACAAGCTAGTGCCTTTATTGAAGGTTTGGGTGGAAAAGAAAACATTGACTTGTTAACTAATTGCGCGACGCGTCTGCGTGTTAAAGTTAAAGATGTCTCTCTTGTAAAGGAGAACGCATTTTTCACACAGCACGGAGCGGTGAATATTGTTAGAAATCAAGAGAGCCTTCAAATCATCGTTGGTTTAACGGTGCCACAAGTTCGCGAAGATATGAGCCAACTGATAAAAGCTTAACCCCCAACTAATGCTCCCGCTCATATGGCTCAAAGGTGAGATAGAATTATCTCACCTTTTTTGTTTACATGAAGCATATTTCGCACAGTTTCCACGAAAGTGGGGAGGAGTTATCGAGCGAGCTAAAAATACAGTTAGGTTATACCCGTCTGTATTGTTGGAAGACTTGTTGAGTCTCTAAGTGACAATGGCGCCACTTTCTATGTTGAAAAGCGTTTTAATTTCTTCCAGCACTTCTGGGTTAGCAATAGCACCAATGTTTTTTACAGCTTGTCCGTTTACCAATTGTTTCACGGCTAGCTCAACCAATTTGCCTGAGCGCGTTTTAGGAATATCACTGATAGCAAAAATTTGTCGTGGGACATGGCGCGGTGAACATTTTGTTTTCAATGTTTGGCGAATTGAATCGGTGAGTTGTTGGGTTAACTCGACGTTGTGAGCGAGTTTTACTAGTAACCAGATTTCTTCAGACTGCTGGTTTAACTTGCCGACAGCGATGGAGTCTTCAACCTCGGGTAACGCGTTCACTTGCTGATAGATTTCAGCGGTACCGATGCGTACGCCGCCTGGATTTAAGGTTGCGTCACTACGGCCATAAAAAATGAAGCCGCCATGTTCGGTTTGCATCACATCGTCGCCATGGTGCCAGATATCGGTAAACTTGCTCCAATAAGCGTTGTGATAGCGTTCGCCGTTGTCGTGCCAGAAGCCAATAGGGAAGTTAGGTAGTGAGTTATTGCAAGTTAGTTCGCCGCGTTGCTGTGTAATGGTTTTTCCCTCGTCGTCCAAAACACGCACGTCGATTCCCAGCCCTGCGCCTTGGCATTCACCTTTGTAAACTGGTGAGATAGGGTTTCCCAGTACAAAGCATCCGCAAATATCCGTGCCGCCAGCGATAGAAGCGAGATGCAAGTCCTGCTTGATGTGCTGATAGACATAACTAAATTGTTCTGGGTAAAGCACCGAACCAGTTGAGCAAAGAGTTTTGAGTGACTTCAGGTTATGTTTTAGTTTTGGAGAGCAGCTTGCCTGTTCCTGTGCTTCTAAGTATTTCGCTGAAGTACCAAACAGCGACACGCTATGTTCTTCTGCTAATCGCCATAAGACGGAGTGATCAGGGTAAACCGGACTACCGTCGTAAATCACTAAGGCTGCACCACTCGCAAGAGCGGAAACATGCCAGTTCCACATCATCCAACCACATGTTGTGTAGTAGAAAACCTTGTCTTGCGATTTGATGTCGCAATGCAGTTGATGTTCTTTGAGGTGATTGAGCAAGGTACCGCCTGCGGAATGAACAATACACTTAGGTTGACCTGTTGTACCAGAAGAATACAAAATGAATAACGGGTCATTAAACAGCATTGGTTGATATTGAATTGATTGTGGAGAAAAGTGGTGAGTAATATCGGACCAAGAAACAAACTCAGAAGTGCTAGCACTCTCAGCGTTTTGTAAATATTCGATTTGGCATACACTAATAGTAGTCTCTTCGGAGGCACTGCTTAACTTACTACTAAGAGTGGTGTTCTTGTCCGTCATATCGAAAGCTTTGCCTCCGAACTGGTAGCCATCACAGCAAAAAAGAACTTTCGGTTTGACCTGACCAAAACGCTCTACGACGCTATCGATACCAAAATCAGGAGAGGTTGAAGTCCAAATGGCACCAAGACTGGTGGTGGCCAGCATGGCAATAACGGTTTCAGGAAGGTAGGGCAAATAACCCGCAACGACATCGCCTTTACCGACACCACAATTGAGTAGCCATTGTTGAATGGCGGAAACTTGTTCAAGCAACTGTTTACCGGTGAGTTGTCGGTGTTCACCGCTTTCATTGCTAAAAACAATAAACTCACGCTCTGGTGATTGCTCAGCCTGAGATAGGAGGTTCTCTGCGTAGTTCAGCGTGGCGTCAGCAAACCATACTGTGTCTCTATTTACATGATGATGATTAGAACCTGTTAGTGTCCATTTGGGACTGCCAAGGCTCTTGATTTGTGAACCCATATCTCCGATTACGTTGCAAAACTGCCAAGTATGTCGCCAAAATTCATCATTGTGCTCAATGGACCACTGGTGTAGAGACGTGTAATTGTTGATTACGGCACCTTCGGCTTTGTCTTTATTAACCTTTTCAATGAACCGTAATAAGTTGCTATTGCTGACGCGCTCAGCAGATGGTGACCAAATAGGTGCAGAATTTGGCATAGGTCCCTCTAATTTCAATTCTTTTGAATATGACCAAAAACAAAATAAAGGGGCGAACATAGCAGTGTTCGCCCCTTATCTGATCGTTTAAAGTTGTTCGGCAAGCTGAGGTAGTACCTCAAATAAATCACCAACCAATCCATAGTCGGCAACTTCAAAGATAGGAGATTCTGGATCTTTGTTGATCGCGACAATCACTTTGGATTCCTTCATTCCTGCAAGATGCTGGATGGCACCGGAAATCCCAACCGCTATATAAAGCTTAGGTGCAACGATTTTACCGGTTTGACCCACTTGTAAGTCGTTGGCAACAAACCCGGCATCAACCGCCGCGCGAGAAGCGCCAATGGCAGCACCTAGTTTATCGGCCACTTGTTCGATCAACGCGAAGTTCTCTTTGCTACCGACCCCGCGTCCACCTGACACAACCACCTCTGCCGCGCTTAATTCAGGACGTTCTGACACGGTTTTATCGACAGAAACCAATTCAACCATTGGAGCTGAGATAGTGACCTGCTGATGCTTAATATCAGCTTGGTTGTGACAAGTAACCGGCTCAAACGCAGACGCGCGCACGGTGATGACGCGAACCTTGTCGCTGGTGGTCACTTTGGCAAATGCGTTTCCTGCGTAAATAGGGCGGATAAAAGTGTTTTCATCGATAACTTGGACAATATCGGAAATTTGCCCAACGCCGAACTTCGCTGCTACTCGAGGTGCAAGGTCTTTCCCTTTTGATGATGAGCTAGCCCAGATTGCGTCAAAACCTTCAGCAATACTCACTACAATAGGTGCGATACTCTCGGCAAATTGATGCTTAAGTTGCTCATCATCGACACAAATTACGTTTGATATACCATCAACGCGACAAGCTTGCTGAGCGACTTCTTCACACTGGTGGCCCACTACGATCAAAACATTGTCTTGGCTGACTTGTTTTGCTGCATTAACCACTTTGAGTGTGTCCGCATGCAATTGGTTATTGTCATGCTCTGCTATGATTAAGTTCTTCATGAAATCACCTTCGCTTCGTTACGCAGCTTATCGAGAAGCTCTGAGACAGATTCAACCTTGATGCCACCTTTTCTTTGCGCTGGCGGTGTGATTTCTTGAATGGTTTGGCTAAATACCACTTCAACACCCAGACTGTCAGGTGTGATGGTATCTAACGGCTTGCGCTTAGCTTTCATGATATTAGGCAAAGAGGCAAAACGCGGTTCATTCAGGCGTAAGTCAGTACTGATCACCGCAGGTAAGTTCATCGCGACCGTCATCAAGCCGCCGTCCACTTCTCTCACGACCTGAACTTTTTGATCTTCAATCTTCACGTCGGAAGCGAAAGTTGCTTGAGGCCAGTCAAGTAGGGCGGCCAGCATCTGAGCCACTTGGTTGTTATCCGTATCAATGGATTGTTTACCCGTAATCACAAGCTGTGCTTGTTCTTGCTCAACTAGAGCTTTGAGCAGCTTAGCAACAACTAATGGCTCTATTTTGTCTTCAGTATCGACATGAATAGCGCGATCGGCGCCTAATGCAAGCGCGGTACGTAGTTGCTCCTGACACTGGCTACCGCCAGCACTGACAACGATGACTTCATCTGCAATACCTTGCTCCTTTAGTCGTACGGCTTCTTCAACGGCTATTTCGCAAAATGGATTAATCGTCATCTTGACGTTATTGGTTTCAACATCGCTATGGTCCGCTTTCACGCGAACTTTAACGTAGGGATCAATGACCCTTTTGATTGGCACTAGTATTTTCACGTTAGATTCCTTTTACAGTGAAGACTATGTGTTTACAGTGAAGACGATGTGATGACGTCTTTAAAATGATGTTAATTTACCTTTACGTTTGCGTCAACTTTAAATATATTGTTGATTAACAAGTTGGCAACATGCAAAGAAAAAGGAATGCAATCATGGAAAGAGACTGCATGGAATTTGATGTTCT
The DNA here is from genome assembly GCF_033338975.1 of Vibrio sp. Vb0349. Taxonomy (NCBI): domain Bacteria; kingdom Pseudomonadati; phylum Pseudomonadota; class Gammaproteobacteria; order Vibrionales; family Vibrionaceae; genus Vibrio; species Vibrio sp. Vb0349. Next base: position 176,703 of record NZ_JAWOTS010000004.1, read on the forward strand.
GATTGTAGGCGCTGGTCCCGCAGGTTTGTCTGCGGCATGCCGAATCAAACAATTAGCAGCAGAAAAAAAACAAGACCTCTCTGTTTGCGTGGTAGAAAAAGGTTCTGAAGTTGGAGCGCATATTTTATCGGGTGCGGTGTTTGAAACGCGGAGTTTGGATGAGCTTTTTCCCGACTGGGAAGAGAAAGGCGCTCCGCTCAATACCAAAGTAAACCAAGATAAAACCTACTATCTAGGCAATGACATCAATGGTCATGAACTGCCTTCTTGGGCGGTGCCTAATACGTTACATAACAAAGGTAATTACATCATAAGTTTGGGCAGTCTATGCCGATGGATGGCGTTGCAGGCCGAGAACTTAGGGGTGGAGATCTACCCAGGCTTTACCGCCAGCCAAGCCATCATTGATGAAGACAACCGTGTTTGTGGCGTTATCACGGGCGATATGGGATTAGATAAAAATGGTGAACAAAAAGGAAATTTCGAACCTGGTATTGAACTACGAGCGAAGTTTACTTTATTTGCTGAAGGCGCACGGGGGCATATTGGTAAGCAGTTGATTAACCGATTTAATCTTGCTGAAGAGAAAACGCCTCAACACTACGCTATCGGTTTTAAAGAGCTGTGGGAAATCCCATCAGAGCAGCATCAGCAAGGTTTAGTAGTGCACGGATTAGGTTGGCCGTTATCAAATGAAGCTACAGGTGGCAGTTATCTCTACCATTTAGAGGGAAACCAAGTTGCCGTCGGGTTGATTGTTGACTTGAATTATAAGAATCCGCACTTGAGTCCATTTGATGAGTTTCAACGTTTTAAACACCACCCGTTGATTGAGCAATACCTCAAAAATGGGAAGCGTATTAGCTATGGCGCGAGAGCGATCACCAAGGGCGGCTTTCATTCGCTTCCCACGCAGCAGTTTGCTGGTGGCTTGTTAATTGGCTGTGATGCAGGAACACTTAACGGCGCTAAAATCAAAGGCACACACACCGCAATGAAATCTGGCATGCTTGCCGCTGAAGCAGTATGTGAAGCCCTTGAGAGTCAGTCAGTTACTGCTGATTATCAAAAGCATTTCAAACAGTCTTGGCTGTATGAAGAGCTTTATCAAGCACGTAACTTCTCAAGTGGTATTCACCGCTTTGGATCGTGGCTGGGCGGTGGTTTAGCGCTGCTGGAACATAACGTATTAAAAGGCAAAGCTAAGTGGCATATCCGCTGTGATAAGCCTGATCATCAGTCTCTGTTATTGGCGGAAAACAGCAATGAAATTGTCTATCCGAAGCCTGATGGCGTGTTAAGTTTCGATCGCCTCTCTTCTGTTTATCTATCCAATATCTTCCATGAGGAAGATCAACCATGCCACTTACGACTGGAGAACCAGCGGATTCCTATTGAGCAGAACCTTGAATTATATGCAGAGCCAGCACAGCGCTATTGTCCGGCTGGCGTGTATGAAATCGTACAGGGGGAGCAGCAGCCAGAGCTTCAAATAAATGCGGCCAACTGTATCCACTGTAAGACCTGCGACATCAAAGATCCAAGTCAAAATATTACTTGGACTCCGCCAGAAGGTGGTGGTGGTCCTAACTATCCAAATATGTAAGCGTTTGAGAATAATTTTTATTAACAATTTATTTACTTAAAGTTTGCGTTAGTTCAAATCTTTCTCGATGAACTCGATTGCAACTTAATCTTTCAGGCACTATTCTGATTTTAAATTGACGTTTACGTAAACTGAATACAAAGTTGATGCATAGGTGTAAAAGCGGTTACCAGTATCAAAGTTAGGTTTGATCAAATAGTGCTCAATGGAACGCACTTAAAATAACGAAAGGGAGATCAACTATGGTATCGGAATCGCCTCTGTTGCAGGTAAACGATATTTCATTGGCTTTTGGTGGGGTGAAAGCTTTAACTGATGTGAGCTTCCATGTGAATGAAAAGGAAATCTTTTCAATCATTGGTCCAAACGGTGCAGGTAAAACCTCAATGCTCAATTGCATCTCTGGTCGATACACACCAAACAAAGGCTCTGTAATCTTCGCTGGAGATGACGTAACTAAACGTACACCAAGCCAACGAGCTGAGTTAGGGCTGGGAAGAACCTTCCAAAACTTAGCGCTCTTTTCTCATATGTCGGTACTGGACAACATCATGGTTGGCCGACACCACCTACTGAAAAATAACTTCGTCACGGGGCCACTCTATTGGTTCTCTAATGCGCAGAAAGAAGAGATGGCGCACCGCAAATATGTGGAAGACGTGATCGATTTTCTAGAAATCCAGCACATCCGAAAAGCGACTGCAGGCACCCTATCTTACGGCTTACGTAAGCGTGTAGAGCTTGCTCGTGCCATTGCCTTAAAACCTAAGTTATTGCTGCTTGATGAACCAATGGCAGGAATGAACTTGGAAGAAAAGGAAGACATGGCACGTTACATCATGGATCTGAATGAAGAATTAGATATCACGATCATCATGATTGAGCACGATATGGGCGTGGTCATGGACATCTCTAATCGCGTTTTGGTTTTGGATTTCGGTAAACACATTGCTACGGGTGAGCCTGAAGAAGTGATGGCCAACCCACATGTGAAACAAGCGTACTTAGGCGAAGAGTTACCGACATTAGAGGAGAGTGCATAATGGCACAGCAACATAATGATTGGGCAGATATAACCCGCTTAGATACCTTTCCAAAAGTGTTGCAACACAATGCCAAGAACTGGCCCGAACAAGTCGCAATGCGTGAAAAGGAGTTTGGTATATGGCGAGAGTTCACTTGGAAGGATTATGAAAACCGCGTCAAGTGGATGGCACTGGCACTACAAGATTTAGGTATTGGTGAGCAAGATGTCGTTGGTTTGCTAGGTGATAACCGCCCGGAATGGGTATGGGGCGAGTTAGCGGCACATGCGATCAAAGGTTTCTCGCTGGGCATCTATCAAGATTCTATGCACGAAGAGGTGGCGTACCTTATCAACTATGCCAAAGCAAAAGTCGTGATTGCCGAAGATGAAGAGCAATGCGACAAGCTGCTTGAGCTTGGTGATGAAATTCCTAGCGTTGAATACATTATTTACTGCGATCCTCGTGGAATGCGTAAATACGATGATCCAAGATTGATTGATGTTGAACAGGTCTACAAAAAAGGTCAGCTGATTGATAAAGCGGACCCAGACAAATATCTCAATATGGTTGTTGAAACCAAAGGCAGCGATCTTTCAATTCTTTGTACAACGTCGGGTACGACTTCTAAACCAAAATTGGCTCAGCTACACAGTGGCACGTTCTTGGATCACTGTGCGGCTTACTTGCGTGCAGACCCTCGTTCCCCAGGCGACAACTACGTTTCTGTTCTGCCTTTGCCTTGGATTATGGAGCAGGTTTACGTGGTTGGTCAGGCGTTGATTTCTCGTCAAATCGTTAACTTTGTGGAAGAACAAGAAACCATGATGTCCGACTTGCGTGAAATCGGTCCAAACTTTGTGCTGTTAGCGCCGCGAGTGTGGGAAAACATTGTGGCAGACGTGTCTGCACGAATGATGGATTCGACACCGTTTAAGCAAAAGATGTACAAACTGGGCATGAGCTTAGCCAACAAAGCGTTAGAGCAGGGCAAACGTTCTAAACTCGCCGAATGGATTCTTTTGCGTGCTTTGCGAGACCGTTTAGGCTTTTCGAACCTAACATCTGCTGCAACGGGCGGCGCGGCGATGGGGCCTGACACTTTCCGTTACTTGCAAGCGATCGGTGTACCACTCAAGCAGCTTTACGGTCAAACCGAAATGTGTGGTGCGTACACCGTCCACCAAGCCGATGACGTGGACTATGATTCGGTTGGCGTTGCGTTTGATAATGCAGAAGTGAAAGTCATCAACCCAGACAGCAATGGCGTTGGTGAAATCATCGCGAAAAGTACAGGCATGTTTACTGGCTACTTAAACAACCAAGCAGCATATGATGAAGATGTTCAAGATGTTCAAGATGGTTGGATGCACACAGGCGATGCGGGCTATTTTAAAGATTCCGGTCACTTGGTGGTGATTGATCGTCTGAAAGATATGTCGGAAACCAGCCACGGCAACCGCTACTCTCCGCAGTTCATTGAAAACAAACTCAAGTTCTCGCCGTTTATTGCAGAAGCCGTGGTGGTAGGTAAAGGTCGACCTTGGCTGTCTGCCATCATCTGTATTCGCTATGCGATCGTCGCGAAGTGGGCAGAGCAACGCGGCTTGGCATTTACCAACTACACCAACTTATCTGCTCAACCAGAAGTGTACCAAGCGATTCGTGAAGAAGTTCAAAAAGTGAACGAATCCCTACCGGATGCACAGAAGATCAGCAAATTCATTCTACTTTACAAAGAGCTGGATGCCGACGATGGCGAGTTAACTCGTACGCGTAAAGTGCGTCGTGGTGTGGTTGCAGAGAAATACGGAGACATCATCGAAACCATCTACAGCGACGATCCAAAAGTCGATGTCGATACAGTGATCACTTATCAAGATGGCACTAAAACACGCATTCAAACGTCGCTAGTTATTGAAACGCTTATTGAGCATGAGCCAACACTAGTGGATAGCGAACAACGGAGGATCGCATAGTGAATACGGATTTATTACTGCAACTCGTCATTAATGGCGTGATCGTTGGCATGTTGTATGGCGTTGTCGCCATGTGCTTTGTATTGATTTACAAATCGACCCAGGTGGTCAATTTTGCTCAGGGTGAGTTCTTGTTGATTGGCGCGTGGGTATGTTGGGCGGCATTGGTGCACCTACAGTTACCGTTCTTTATTGGCTTTTTACTCACGCTCGCGTTCATGATGATTTTTGGTATCGCCGTGCAAACCATTGTGCTCAGACCGTTGATTGGTGAACCGATTATTTCTGTGATCATGGTGACCATCGGTCTATCGATGTTTTTCCAAGCGCTGATGAAGTGGATATTTGGCGTCTCTGCTGTGTCGTACCCGCAAGTGTTTGAAACCAACGTGGTGAATATCGGAGGTTTGAATGTTGAGTTTGCTTACATTCTGAGTTTGATCTTCTCAATGCTCATCATGGGCGCGTTTTACTGGTTCTTCAAATTCAGCAAAATGGGTCTGGCAATGCGCGCAACGGCATTTAACCAGCAAGTAGCCCAGAGTCTTGGCATTTCCATCAAGAAAGTGTTCGCCATCAGTTGGGCCATTTCGGCAATGGTATCTGCAACAGCAGGGATTGTTATCGGTATCGTTAACGGCGTATCTGACGCGCTATCCATTATTGGTATCAAAGTTTTCCCAGCCGTTATTTTAGGTGGCTTAGATTCGGTAGTCGGCGCAATTGTCGGTGGTATCACCATCGGGGTGCTAGAAAACTTGGCTGAGTTTTTTGATAGCCAATACCTGCAAGTGGGTAACCTGTACAACATCGCACCATTCTATGTGCTGTTAATCATTCTTGCCTTCAAGCCATATGGCCTGTTTGGTACCAAAGATATTGAGCGTATTTAAGGAGAAATAACATGGCTCAACTTAGCATGCGCCCATGTGGGGATTTTCGAACCACATACAAAAGCGATACGCCAATTTTTGAAACCAAAACCATCAGAAGCCTTGCGATTGCTGGTGTCATCGCCATGCTGGCAGCACCGCTGGTCTTGGATATTTACTTCCTAAACCTGTTTATTCAGATTGCATACCTCGGTATCGCGGCATTGGGCTTAAACATTCTGGTTGGTTTTACCGGACAAATCTCGCTAGGTCACGGTGCGTTCTTTGGCTTTGGCGCCTTTGCATCGGCTTGGTTAAATAACCAGTTTAACATTCCAGTCGTGTTTGCGATTCCGCTCGCGGGTTACTTAACCATGATTGTGGGGATGCTGTTTGGTCTGCCAGCGGCTCGAATTAAAGGTTTATACCTAGCTATCGCAACGTTGGCGGCGCAGTTTATTCTAGAGGACTTCTTTGCTCGCGCAGATTGGTTCAGTGGCGGCTCATACGGTGCTAGCGCGAACCCAATTAATTTGTTTGGCTTTGAGTTTACGACTGACGAAAGCTTTTTCTATATCGCTCTGTTTGCGCTGATCTTCATGTATATGTGGGCATCAAACTTAATCCGTTCTCGTGACGGTCGCGCGTTTGTCTCAGTACGAGATCACTATCTGTCAGCAGAGATCATGGGCATCAACCTAACTAAGTATCGTCTGCTCTCATTTGGAGTGTGTGCATTCTATGCTGGCATCGGGGGCGCACTCTACGGACATTATCTAGGGTTTGTATCAGCAGAAGGCTTCACCATCATGATGTCTATCCAGTTCTTGGCAATGATCATCATTGGTGGCTTAGGCTCAGTCAAAGGTACGCTGATGGGGACGATATTTATCGTACTGTTGCCTGAAGTTTTAGAGTTTGGTGTAACGGGGCTTTCAGCGTTTGGTGATACCACCGCTTTCACTGATGGTCTGGCTTACTTCAAAGAAATGGCGATTGGTCTAGTCATCATGCTGTTCCTCATTTTCGAACCTCAAGGATTATCGCATCGCTGGCAACAGATTCGAGCATATTGGAAACACTATCCGTTCTCATATTAACGTGGAATTAAGTGGAATATACCTCAATAACAAGGACAACGAGTTATGAACAAAGGACATTTAGCGACAACGTTGGTGCTGTCATCTGCACTGTTTACTACCGCAACTTGGGCAAAAGATTCTGTGTTTGTCGGGCAATTAGTCGACTTTTCTGGACCAACTGCCTATGTGAGCAAGCCTTATGGTTCTGGCGTGCGAGACGCATTGCGTTGGATTAACCAAAACGGTGGCATTAACGGTACCGAGCTCGAATTTGAAACAGTAGACATGGCGTACAAAGTACCAGTGGCGATTTCTAACTATAAACGTTGGGTGGCGCGTAAAGACATGGTTGCGCTGCAAGGTTGGGGTACGGCGGATACCGAAGCACTTATTTCGTTTGTCACCAAAGACAAAGTGCCGGTGTTCTCTGCTTCTTACTCTGGTCACTTAACTGACCCAACCGGTAAAAACCCAAAAACCGCGAAACCAGCGCCTTATAACTTCTTTTATGGTGCGTCGTACTCAGATGCGTGCCGTGCGCTAGTTAAGTGGGCGAAAGAAGATTGGGAATCTAAGGGCAATCAAGGTGCGCCGAAATTTACGCACATTGGTGATAACCATCCATTCCCGAATGCGCCAAAAGAAGCGTGTGCAGAGTACGCCAAAGAGCTTGGTTTTGATGTGCAAAACCCAGTCGTTGTGTCACTAAAACCAGGGGACTTCAAAGCGCAATGTTTGTCGCTGAAAGAGTCAGGCACCAACTACGGTTACATTGCTAATATCGGTAGCTCGGTTATCTCACTAGTGAAGTCTTGTAACACGGTTGGGACAGAGTTCCAGTACATGGCAAACATTTGGGGCGGCGATAAGCCAGTGCTTGAAGCAGCAGGCGATGGCCTTAAAGATTACGTTTTCCCAGGTATGACAGCGTTTTGGGGAGATGATAATGAAGGCATGAAACTGGTCCGTGAGATTTCTAAGCAGTCTGAATCAGAGCCGGGCGAATTCAGAACTCACCATTACATTCGCGGTATTTGTTCTGCGTTCTATATGAAAGAAGCAATGGAGTGGGCGAAAGACAACGGTGGTATCACAGGTGAAAACATCAAGAAGGGCATGTATGTCCATGACAACTGGGTACCACAAGGCTTAGAAGGTGTTTGTGTCCCTGCGAACTGGAAACCGGAAGATCACCGAGGCACAACAACCGTGAACGTCTTTATGGGCAACAACGATGGCGGCGCAGTTGATATTAAGAAAGTATCTCAGGTGACATTGTCACGTCGTGACGATTGGCTAGGTTACTAATCTACGACTTATTAATAACAAAGCTTACTGAAAATAAGGATGGGTGAGAGAACACTCTCACCCTAGCAAGGAGTAGCTTGATGGCTGAATTAGCAACGAATATCGAACCGGCAGAAATACTGCTTTCAGTGAACAACATTGAAGTCGTCTACGACGAAGTAATACTAGTACTTCGCGGTGTGAGTTTAGAAGTTCCAAAAGGGCAGATTGTGACCTTACTGGGCGCCAACGGTGCGGGTAAATCCACAACGTTGAAAGCCATTTCTGGTTTATTGAAAACCGAAGATGGTGAAGTGACGCGCGGCGAAATCAACTTCATGGGCGAGCGTATAGACAACAAAAGCCCGGAAGAGATCGTCCGTTCGGGCATCTTCCAAGTTATGGAAGGGCGCCGAATTGTTGAAGATATGACGGTAATAGAAAATCTTCGCTTAGGCGCTTATACACGCACTGACAACGAAGTTGAACAAGACATCGAAATGGTGTTTGACTATTTCCCGCGACTCAAAGAGCGCACTGGCCTGGCGGGCTATTTGTCTGGCGGTGAGCAACAAATGTTAGCGATTGGCCGAGCGTTAATGGCTCGACCGAAGATGATTTTGTTGGACGAACCGTCTATGGGGCTTTCTCCACTGCTAGTTAAAGAAGTATTCAGCATTATTAACAAGATCAACAAAGAGCAAGGTATTACCATGCTTTTGGTTGAACAGAATGCCAACTTCGCTCTTCAAGCGGCCGATTACGGTTACATCATGGAATCAGGCAAAATCGTACTAGATGGCAGCAAGCACGAATTGCTAAACAATGAAGACGTAAAAGAATTCTACCTTGGCGGCGGCGATGAAGATCGCAAGAGCTTTAAGAATCTGAAATCTTACAAACGTCGTAAGCGTTGGTTGTAAGGAGCAAGGATGAACGAACTATTTGATGCGAAAGAATCGTTGTCTCTACAGGCGCGAGAAGAGTCGCTGTTTCAACGTTTGCCAGCGCTGATTGAGAATTCGAAAGCCAATAGCGAACATTACGCAGCGCATTTTTCTGAGTTAGATCCTACATTGGCAAACAATCGTGAAGGGCTTGCTCAGTTCCCGATTACACGTAAGTTCAATGTACCTAATCAGCAGCAACTTAAACCGCCGTTTGGTGGCTTAAATAGCGTTGCCATTGGTCAAATGGCGCGTGTTTTTCAGTCTCCTGGGCCTTTATATGAGGCTCAAACGGATGAGGCCGATTTCTGGCGTATGGGGCGCGCGTTTCACGCTGCTGGGTTCTGTGCGGGTGATTTAGTGCATAACACGCTCTCTTACCATTTCTCTCCTGGCGGATTTATTATGGATGGTGGCGCAAGGGCTTGTGGTTGCGCTGTATTTCCGGCTGGAGTAGGCAATACCGAAGCGCAAATAGAGGCAATTAAACAGCTTCAACCTAATGGTTACACTGGTACACCTTCCTATTTGCTGACGTTGCTACAAAAGTACCAAGAGAAATACGATGAGCTGCCTAGCTTTGAGAAAGCTCTGGTCTCTGGTGAAGCGGTTACAGCAGACATGCAACAGATGTTTGAGGAAAAAGGCATTGCAGTCTTTCAAGCCTACGCAAGCGCAGAACTTGGTTTGATTGCTTATCAAGTGTCTGGTGAACAAGGATTAGTGATTGCCGAAGATATTATTGTTGAAATCGTTGATCCTGATGGTGTTCCTGTACAACCGGGAGAAGTCGGTGAAGTCGTTGTAACGTCGCTCGATGAGAAGTTCCCGCTGATTCGCTACGCAACGGGAGATTTATCGGCATATCTAGAGACAAGTTCTGATTCTTCACGCACGAACGCACGAATTAAGGGCTGGATGGGACGAGCAGACTCCGCGGTGAAAGTAAAAGGGCTGTTTGTTTATCCGCATCAGATCCAAGAAGTCTGTCGTCGCCACAATATTAAAGGCTCCTTGAAAATTGAGCGCGATGGCTTCAACGATGCCATTACTTTCTGTTGTCATGATGTGCATGTATCAGCAGAGGACATTCAAGCAACACTCCAGTCTGTCACTAAACTGAAAGGCAATGTCCAGTTTGTACCGAACCAAGCGGAGCAGCCGTTAATCAATGATCTTCGCAGTTAACTCATTGGTGGCATAAGTGCAGTAGAAAGTGGTTGTCATAAAAAACTAACAACGTCAGACAAAAGGCTAGAAAAGGGATACCACATTGCGCTGCGTATCCCTTTATTTTTTACTACCGCAATCAGGGAGCGGGTAAATGAAACAGGCACCAATGATTAACACACAATTCTGGGATGATTTGTTTATCCGAGGCACTATGCCTTGGGATGCCCAATCGACACCTCAAGAACTCAAGGATTATCTCGACAATTCACTTCATGTAGGCCAGTCAGTGTTTATTCCTGGGTGTGGTGCCGCTTATGAACTGAGCACTTTTATTCAATATGGGCATGACGTGATCGCGATGGATTACAGCCAAGAAGCGGTAAAAATGGCGCAATCAGCGTTAGGTAACTACAAAGATAAAGTCGTATTGGGTGATGTATTTAATGCCGATTTTTCTCACTCGTTTGATGTCATTTACGAGCGGGCCTTTCTCGCAGCACTACCGAGAGATATGTGGTCAGAATACTTTTCGATGGTGGATAAATTATTGCCAAGCGGAGGTTTTCTAATTGGTTTTTTCGTCATTGATGATAATTACCTATCACGCTTCCCTCCATTTTGTTTGCGAAGTGGGGAGTTGGAGGGTTATCTAGAACCGGCGTTTAAGCTTGTGGAATCCTCAGTGGTGGCAAACAGTGTTGAGGTTTTTAAAGGCAGAGAACAATGGATGGTGTGGCAGAAACGTTAGTCGTCACTGAGACTTCTTTAGAAAGTATTCGCGGAAACTTTCTGGTTCTTTGTGAATCGCTGATACATAAGTCTTCACTCTATGCATGATGGAATGCTCACATAGTTTGTCGGTTTGTGTGAAACATTAATTTCTCGTTGCTGGTTTAAGTTGTTGAGATATCTCTAACAGCGGTCGAGTGGTTGAGTTTATTGCCGGCACGGGTTGTGTGCTCAGAGCGTAAAGCGGCAGATCAGCATCGATCCGAAAGGTAGTAGAACGTCTCTCACTGATCTGTCTATTTCATGCTTATACTATTTTAGGTTGACCATCTGATGCGGTGGCACCGCCGTCTACAGGTAGGTTTACGCCATTAATGAAAGATGCGTCATCACTTGCCAAGAAAGTCACGACAGACGCAATTTCTTCAGGTTCGGCTGCTCGGCCAAGCGCAATGCGCTCATTGAATTTATCGCGGATGTCCTGCGGCCAGCCGTTCGTCATGTTGGTTTTTACTAAGCTTGGGCATACGGCGTTAATTCTTACGCCCTCCGCACCATGGTCCAATGCCATCGCTCGGGTAAGGTTGACCACAGCGCCCTTACTCGCGCAATAGAATGCGGCACCCCAGTCACCACCCAAACCGGAAACGGACGCGGTATTTACCATACAACCTTTCGTTTTTAAGAGTTCAGGCAAAGCAAACTTCGCGCAATAAACAACACCATCAATGTTTACACCTGAGATCTTCTTCCAGTCTTCCACACTACCTTCAATCACGGAACCAGGGACATGTACGCCAGCATTGTTTACTAAAATATCCAGTTTACCGAAACGGGTAACAACATCAGAAATCAGTGCTGCGACTTTTTCTGGGTCAGAAACATCAATAGAATGCGCAGACACACGCTGTTTATCAAAGCCCTCAACGGCGTTTGCCAACTGCTCTTCATTCCAATCGGCAAGAGCGACGTTTGCGCCTTCTTCATACAAACGTTTTGCGATGGCCAAACCAATACCATTGGCAGAACCAGTGACGAGTGCGACTTTATTTTTTAATCCTCTCATGCGATTTCTCCTTCGAAACTTACAAAAACGGGATCTTGATTTTTCTCTGTGCGCGGCAACATCAGTTTGTCGTTGTCGCTGTAATCTACGGGGATAGCCACCACTGCTGGTCCTTCAACGTCCATGGCTTTATTCAATGTCGGTAGCAATTCGTGTTGACTAGTCACTGCGAAGCCTTTCGCGCCAAATGATTCGGCGTACGCCTTGAAATCAATTGGTCCAAATTTCACACCAGAGCAGCGCTGATATTTGTTGATCTCTTGCATTTCTACCATGTTGTAGGCGTTATCAACCCACACAATATGGACGATATTGCAGTTCAGTCTAACCGCGGTTTCTAACTCCATGCTCGATTGCATAAAACCGCCGTCTCCCGATATCGATACCACTTTGCTACCAGGTTTTAGTAGGCTGGCACCAATGGCCCATGGTAGTGCAACGCCCATTGTTTGTTGGCCGTTAGACACCAGCATTTGGCGAGCTCGAAAACAACTTAAGTAACGAGCGATCCAGATGTGGAAGCTCCCCATATCAAGACATAGCGTGGTATCTGGTGTGATGATAGATTGCATGGCTTTAATCAGTGCCAGTGGATGAAATCCTTGCTTGTGATAGACATTGGGATAGGTTTTGATCACTTGCCGTTGCAGTGCTACCTCTTCCAGTACTGAAAGTGCCGTTGGGGAAAGGCGGGCATATTCAGAGATATAGCTGCCCATCTTGTCTAATGACTGCGCAATGTTTCCGACGATTTCAACACAAGGCTGATAATTAAGTTGGTATTCTGCCGGTTCAATATCGAGGTGAATCACTGGGTTGCGGTGGCTGTTCCAAAGCTCAGGGTCATACTCTATTGGGCTAAAGCCGATGGTGAGAATTAAATCGGCGTCCCGCAGTAAAACATCGCCAGGTTGGTTATTAAACAAACCGACACGCCCAGCAAAGTGATGATAGTAATTGATGTCTACCGTGCCGGCGGCCTGGTAAGTGCCGACAACGGGTAGCTGCGTATTTTGAAGAAACCGAGCGATAGCAGCAGCGTTTTGACTGCGGCTCGCGTGAAGGCCAAGTAAAACCACACAGCGCTTTGATTTACTGATTCGACTGACCGCTTCTTCGATTGCTGCGATGTCTGCGCAACCAGGCTGTGTGTAAGGCGAGGGGACAATAATGTCCGTTTGGGTTTGCTCGGATAAAACATCTTGGGGGAGACTCAAAAAGCAAGCCCCAGGACGACCTGACTCTGCGATACGAAATGCGTTCGCCATGATCTCGCTTGCGGCGTCCACATGCTGCACTTCAGCACTGAACTTAGTTATAGAGCGAAAAATACTGACGGTATCCATGCTCTGGTGTGTTTGTTTTTGCTGGTCAGTTCGTTTCACCGCACCACCGATAGCAATCAGCGGATCGCCTTCGGAGTTTGCTGTTGCAACCCCCGTAACTAGATTTCCACAGCCAGGGCCTGACGTAACCATTGTGACGCCTGCTTTGCCGGTTAGTCTTCCCATAACGCCCGCCATAAACGCGCCGTTAGCCTCGTGGCGTACTGGAATCATTTGGATGTTAGTGTCTTCAATCGCATCGAACAGTCGATCGATTTTTGCACCGGGAATACCGAAAATGTACTTAATGCCGAGAGACTCTAGCTGTTGAGCGATCAACTGAGCTCCATTTTTATTTGAAGGTTTGGATTGCATTTGTTGTCCTTATTATTTGCCTGACTTTGTTACTTTTCCGCCTTTTCTATGGCGGTATTTATATCTTCCGGAGCCAAATTGGCGTTGAGGAAGTCTGTCGATACCGGGGTATCAATCACTAGCCGCGAGACTTTGCCAATCTGGAGAAATCCTGACGAAATGCTGTAATCCTGGATATGACCACCTCCTTGGCGGTCATCGGTAATAAAATGTTCGTGATAGCCGGGTACATTGATGCCAGTCGTATATTTAGGACTGCGAAAGCCGGCGACCACGCCTTGCTTATGCGTGAAGCGGAATGTTGGTTGTTCTTTGACCACTTCAAGCATTGGTCGATAAGGGCGTGTTTGTTTAGGTACGGTACGAGTACGAACTGAATCGAAAACGCCATCAATGCGCACTGCGCAAAATAGGTTATCGCTTGGAACCATGTCGTCTATGAGGCTATGGACTTCATGACGTGACATGCGCGATGTTAGTGGCAGCTCGATATCAGGCTTAAAAAAAGTCATGACAGCAAAGGGCGTTTTTTGCGCCAGGTCTGCCGGGTTTGCGGAGCCATCCGACTTGAGTTGAAAAACTTCCTTATCAAACGCAATCAACTCACCATCCAATTCATTGAACGTACCTAAACCAAAATCCCCATGTTTTAGCAGTTCTTCTATGGTTGTCGAGCCTTCGTAAACACCAGCGATCAAAGCACTCATTAACGAAGTCTGATAAATCTCACCATCTCCGGTAACGTGATGGTATTCAGAAAATTCTTTCGCTACTTCAAGCGAACAAGCACATAGAGGGTTATAAAATCCACGCATGAGTAAGACCAGTTATGCAATGAAGAGTATATTTAGATTGACTTCTACACGGTGCTAAATCCAATATAAAAAAGATTTATTTTGATATGGAAAATATATGGAATTTCGCTACCTGAAGTATTTTGTCGCGGTCGCCGAGACTCGTCACTTTACCCGAGCAGCTGAACAGCTAGGGATTGCGCAACCTCCTTTAAGTCAACAAATCAAAAAGTTAGAGCACGAGCTTGGCGTAGACCTATTTAAGCGCTTGTCTAGAGGAGTAGAGCTGACCCATGCAGGGCAAGTCTTTTATACGGATGCGGTAAATATTCTTGCTGATGTGGAACGCGCTAAAGCAAAAGCTCGACAGATTGCCCGTGGTGAAAATACGCAGGTTAAAATCGGGTTCGCAACGTCAACATCAACTTGCATTAAGGTATTAGAGAGGGTGGGGCGTATTCAAGAGAATGGGGTTCATTTACAGACGGCGGAACTATCAATGCCAGAGCTTGCCACTCAGTTAAAAAGCAAACAACTTGATCTCGCAATCATGCGGCTACCCTGTTACGCCAGTGAGCCTTTTGAGCACAAGGTGTTGTTTAACGACCCGTTTGTCGCGGTGATTCCGGCGGGGCACGAACTGGCAAAATATCCCTGTATCCAGATGAAACAGTTGAGAGGCCATAAAATTTTACTGTTTCCACGAGAGACGGGCCCCGCATTGTTTGATGGCATGAGCACACTTTTTGCCGACGCAGGAGTAAGGCTCGAACCACAGTTCGCAGCACCGCAACTTCGTACGACGATTGCCATGGCGCAGGCTGGGTTAGGTATCGCTCTCGTTCCGCGCTCACTGGCTGAACATCTCGATGATTCCGCGACAGTCGCCGAGATTGATGATATCCCCCTAACCAGTCGTGTTGTCGTTGCTTGGGAGGCGTCTAATCTCAATAAACAAGCGTTAAAAGTAGCCACGAACATCGGTCATGTTGAGGCTTAAAGATGAGTCATCGAACTGGCTCTGATAGCCACAGGCAAATGTGATACTCTCACTCGTTATATGCAAAGCTATGCTTTGGTTGAATAGACAAATCTTACTCCACGAATAGAACTTACTGAGGATGTACCAATGATATACGCTGCGGTCTTTGATATGGACGGGTTGCTGATTGATTCAGAACCTTTGTGGAAGGAAGCGGAAAAGCTGGTGTTTTCATCAGTTGGTGTCCAAGTGACCGAAGTGCTGTCAAAGCAGACTGCAACTATGACGACAGGTGAAGTAACAAGGTTTTGGTATGAACGTAATCCTTGGCAAGAAAAGAGCCTAGAGGAAGTAGAGAATGCTGTTGTGGATAAAGTGGAGGCATTAATAATTGAAAAAGGATGCGAATTAGAGGGTGTTACAGAAACACTCAAATTGCTTAAGGAAAAAGGGCTTAAGATAGGGTTGTCTACTAATTCACCTTATCAACTCATTCCCATCATTTTGAACAAACTCGGTATTGCCAGTTACTTTGACGCGATATCATCGTCAGACGATGTAGAGCAGGGTAAGCCAGAGCCAGATGTCTACCTTTCAACAATCAATAAACTAGGTGTAGATTCAAGTAACTGTATTGCCTTTGAAGACTCTTATTCGGGCATGCTTGCGGCAACACGAGCAAACATAAAAACAGTCGTGATACCTCAACCTGATAAGTTCTACCAAGAGTTTAATGAAGCCAGTCTAAAGCTGCAAAAGCTATCAGAGTTTAATGAAAGCCATTTAGTGGATTTAATAGGATAAAGCTATTCATTACGATTAGTAATATTTATGACAGATGTCATACCATATAGAGAGCTTTGATGAGATGTTAGTTGCTTATGTGTAGGAGTGGTGAGGGATGAAATGAAGCTTAATGTCGTTGCATATTTGATCAAAGAAGGCTACGAAGAGGCCGATATAATCAACCCTAAGAAACAAGAAGAAAGGTGAAGTGCACTTGCCATTTTTTTTCAAAAGTAAACCTGCGTCATCACAGTTGACGGTTACAAAACATGGGTTTTACGGTTGAACTAGCCAAGATAGATGCATAAAAAGACTAACAAAGCATTTAAGAGGAACTCCCGAGGCTTGTCATTTTTAGGTTTCGTTTTTGCAGTGTAGTGGTTTCGGGTTAGTGATAGCGTTGTTTACAACTTAATGCGGCGTTAAACAGCAAGGATGATGGATGATTAAAGCGCAAATATATGATGTATTTTGTGATGAATTGGCTAAAGGTAACCCTTGTGGCGTTGTCGAACTAAATCACTGGCTGAGTGATTCTGAATTACTTCAAATCACTCATCAGGTCGCTCAACCTGTCACATCATTTATGGTTCAGTCTGGCAGTGACTACCACATTCGCTGGTTTAGCCTAGAAGGAGAGATCAACCTATGTGGACACGGAAGTTTGGGCGCAGGCGCTGCAATCATTTCCAACTATCATCAGAATGAGATCATTCTAAAAAGCCAGTATGGCCATATTACCGTTACTGGACTGGATGGAATGTACAGGATCGTGATGCCAAGTTGGCAAGCCAAGCCTCATGCCATCCCCTTGGGTATTTCAGGCTTTTCCAATGACCCCGTAGATGCTTTTACAACGCGTGATTTGGTTGTTGTTCTCGAATCCGAAGATGATGTTGTTCGCTATCAACCTAACTTTGATGAGCTGATTAAAATTGATGAGTTTCATGCGGTCATCGTGACGGCTCAAAGCTCTGATAGTGGCTATGTGCTGCGTTACTTTGCACCTAAAATCGGTATTTCAGAAGATCTTGCCACAGGCTCGGCTCAGTGCTCATTAGCGCCTTATTGGTTTGAAAAGCTGGGCAAAGAAAAATTGACGGCTCGTCAGCTATCTCGTGCTGGTGGTTATTTTGAAGTGGCTCGTGGTTCAGAATCTACGATCGTATTGTCTGCACACGTGAAAAGTCGGACTTGAATGTAAACGCCTCTAGCTCCTAACGCAAGAGCTAGAGGTCCCCATTTTTTATTGACTTAAAAGTGCCGAGCTAAGATTTTAACCCTGCAGCGGTCATCATGACGCGAAATAACATAGACACTAACCCTAATGCAGCGACGCTAACGACCCATATTCCAATCATCCAAGCCCATTGGCGGCACCAATTTTTGATTTTCATACTCACTCCTTATCAACTCGTTAATGGTACGCTTCGCCTTCTTTTACTTTTCCGGAGAAGACGTAGTAACTCCAAAAGGTGTAAGCCAGAATGATCGGGATGATGATCACTGCTCCAACGAGCATAAAGCGCTGACTGCTTGCAGGAGCCGCTGCTTCCCATATTGATATGCTAGGAGGAATGATATTTGGCCAGATACTGATGCCAAGCCCTGCGAACCCGAGAATCACGATCACTAGCGCCATCACGAAAGGGCTGCGCTCTTTACGCTTTTTAACGGAGTCAGCAATCTTCAAACATACCAGTCCAGTAATGACTGGTACGGGCAGTAAGTAGAACAAATTCGGCAGAGAAAACCATCTTTCCGCAATGGTAGGGTAAGCAAGTGGAGTCCAAGCGCTCACAATGACTAATGCGGAGATCATCGCCAGTAGTGTTTTGTTAGTGAAGCGGTGCATCGTGTTTTGCAGTTCACCTTCCGTCTTCATGATGAGCCATGTGCTACCAAGCAGCGCGTACGTTGCGACTAAACCCAAACCACAAAAGATGGGAAAAGGGCTGAGCCAGTCGAGTTGGCTACCTACGAAGACGCGGTTTTCCACCGCAAAGCCTTGAATTACCGCGCCAACAACGATGCCTTGGAAAAACGTGGTTAAAATCGAGCCGACCATAAAAGAGCGATCCCAGAACTTTAAGTGGTTTTCCAATGCTTTAAAGCGAAACTCAAACGCTACGCCACGAAAGATCAAAGCAATCAACATCAACGTTAAAGGGATGGTTAGCGCTTCAATAATCACCGCGTAAGCCATCGGAAAAGCGCCAAATAGAGATGCGCCTCCAAGCACAATCCAAGTTTCGTTGCCATCCCAAACTGGCGCGACACTGTTGACCATGACGTCTTTTTGTTTTTCATCCTTGATGAAGGGCATCAGTATTCCAATACCCAAATCGAAGCCATCCATGATGATGTACATCAAAGTGGCAAAAACGATGATCGCGAACCAAATCACGGATAAATCAAAATGCATATTTTCTACCTTCACTTTGTGACAAATTCTAAATGCGACCTGAAACGGTCGTCATGTCGTGCTCATCGTGTTCGATTGCATCGGGGCCTTTCTTGATTTGGTGGATCATGTAGTAATAACCAAAACCAAATACCAAGCTGTATACAACAAGGAAACACAGCAGGCTGATGCTCATTTGTAGGTCTCCGTGTGCAGAAACCGCATCACGCGTTTTTTGTACGCCATAAACGACCCAAGGTTGCCGACCAACCTCTGTCGTAAACCAGCCAGCGAGTATTGCGATAAGACCAGATGGCCCCATAAACAATGAAAACTTGAGGAACCAACGCGAGGTATAAAGCGTGTTCTTTTTTCGTAACCATATGCTGTAGAAGCTCTGTAAAATCATCAGAAGTCCTAGCCCGACCATGATTCGAAATGACCAAAAGACGATAGGTGAGTTCGGTCGTTCCTCTTTCGGGAAGTCTTTCAGCGCCGGGATTGGCTCAGTTAAACTGTGGCGTAGGATCAAACTTCCTAGAACAGGAATTTCTAAGGCATAGTCTGTGCGTTCTTGTTCCATGTTTGGCATGCCGAACAATATCAATGGGGTTGGTTTGCCATCACTGTTATCCCAATGTCCTTCGATGGCAGCGATTTTGGCGGGCTGGTGTTCCAGAGTGTTTAGCCCGTGCACATCGCCAATCACGGCTTGGAGTGGCGCAAGGAACACTAAGATCCCGAGCGACATCGAAAACATGGTTTTTACCGCAGTCGATTGATTGCCTCTCAATAAATGCCAAGCGGCTGACGCGCCTACAAAGAGTGCTGAACTGACGAAAGCCGCGACGCTCATGTGCGCCAAACGATAAGGAAATGAAGGATTGAAAACGATAGCAAACCAGTCGGTTGGCACCACACGTCCGTCGACAATTTCATAGCCTTGTGGCGTTTGCATCCAACTGTTGGAGGCGAGAATCCAGAACGTCGAAATGATCGTTCCTAACGCCACCATCGAGGTTGCAAAAAAGTGCAGCTTTTCGCCGACGCGACGCCACCCAAACAGCATTACGCCAAGAAATCCGGCTTCGAGAAAGAAAGCCGTTAACACTTCATAAGTCAGTAATGGGCCAGTGATAGAACCAGCGAAGTCGGAGAAACCACTCCAGTTGGTGCCGAATTGATAGGCCATGACAAGACCAGATACAACACCCATTCCAAAGTTAACCGCAAAAATTTTCGACCAGAAGTGATAGAGATTTTGGTAATCGGGATTACGTGTTTTTAGCCATAAGCCTTCCAGCACAGCGAGATAGGTGGCCAAACCTATGGTGATAGCGGGGAAAATAATATGAAAGGATACGGTAAAGGCGAACTGTATCCGTGCAAGCATAAATGCGTCGAGGCCAAACATTAAACTTCCTTTGATCTTTTAAGTTTTATGAGAGAGCTATTTTAAAAGGAGCGGAATGAGGGAAGTAGGTACAGACAGTGACTATAAACCTATAACAGATTAAATATTGAAGTGTTATTATTTTGAATTCGGCTTTATGGAAGGGGATTTGCGTTTGGCGAAGTATCAAGAGTTAGTGGAACAGCTTAAAAGGCAGATAAAATCGGGGATATGGCATCCGGGTGACAAGCTGCCTTCGCTGCGTCGCCAATCTGAACACTCGGGTTTGAGCTTGATGACGGTGTTGCACGCGTATCAAATTCTGGAATCTCAAGGCTGGGTCACGTCACAGCCGCGATCTGGTTATCGAGTCGCGCCCAATATTAAGAGCTCAAATGAACCCCAAGCGCCAGCCGCGGTTTCGTGGACTGAGCAGGTAGACATCAATGAGTTTATCTTTGATGTTCTGCAGGCGAGTAAAAATCCATCCATGATCAATTTTGGCTTTGCCTATCCAGACCCAAGTTTGTACCCACGATATCACGTGAATCGGGCGATGAGCGCAGCCGCTCGCAATATGCCGATTTCCACCACCTTTGATAACTTACCGCCGGGAAACGAGCAATTACGCACCATCATCGCGAAGCGTTATGCTGCGAAAGGCATTGAAATTTCACCCGATGAAATTGTCATTACGGCAGGCGCGCTGGAGGCGTTAACGCTCAGTTTGCAAGCCTGCACAAGACCGGGAGATTGGGTGGTTGTGGAGTCGCCTGCATTTTATGGTGCATTGCAATCCTTAGAGCGGTTAGGTTTGAAAGCGCTCTCAGTAAGAACAGACCCAGTCACGGGCATTGACCTAGACTCATTGGAACGAGCGCTGCAAACACACGATGTGAAAGCGTGCTGGCTGATGTCGAACTTCCAGAATCCTCTGGGTTTTACGCTCTCCAACGAGAAAAAACAAAAGCTGATTGAACTGACACAGCGATATAACGTGCCAGTAATTGAAGATGATGTGTACAGCGAACTGCATGCCGAGAATGACTCGGTTTACCCACTAAGAATGTTTGATGACACGGGTAATACCATGTTGTGCTCCTCGTTTTCAAAATCATTAATCGCAGGGCTACGTATTGGTTGGGTTGCGGCGGGAAAGCGGGCGCTAGAGGTACAAAAGTTACAGTTAATGAGTACATTAGCGACGAGTGCACCAGTGCAAATGACATTGGTGCACTATTTAACAAGCCGCAATTATGAATCGCATTTGAAGCAGTTACGGAAAAAGCTGTTTGAACGTAAAAGTAAGATGACGGTTCTGCTTAGTGAGCTGTTACCTGAAGCAGTCAAAGTGTTAAGCCAAAGCGGTGGGTACTTTATTTGGTTAGAGCTCCCCAAGCATATTGATGCCTTGCCGATATATCGAGAAGCACTAAAAGGTAATATCAGCATCGCACCGGGAAAGATGTTCAGCCTGACAGAACAATACGATCACTGTATTCGTCTTAACGCTTCTTTTGAGCTCAATGACAAATATGTTCATGCTCTCAATCTGCTCGCTAATATTATTCGCGATCATTTGGCGAAATAGCGACTTTCTTCAGTTTTTTGGTTTAATGGAGCGCGCCGGATTTCCAACAACTCGATCGCCCGGCGCAACGTCTTTGGTTACGACAGAGCCAGCGCCGACGACGGCCTCATCACCAATGGTCACGCCTGGCAGTATGATAGCGCCCCCACCAATCCAAACGTTATTGCCGATTTTTACCGGTTTGGCGATCTCATCTCCGGCTAAGCGTCTTTGCGTATCGAGTGAATGAGCGGCTGTGTAAATTTGCACTCTAGGCCCAATCATGACGTTCGCGCCAACCTCAACCTGTCCATTGTCCAGAATAATGGCATCCCAGTTGATGTAGGTGTTTTCTCCGATGGACAAGTGACAACCGTAGGTAAGTTGTAGCGGTGGCTCTATACAGGCGCTATATTTTAATTGGACGCCCATTTCCGCCAATAGCTGTCTACGGATATCTGGGTTTGGTTCGTGGTTAAACTGGAAGACAAGCTGCGCAGTTTTGGCGCGCATTAGCTTTAGTTCTTCATCCAGACAATTATAGGTTTCTCCAGAGCGCATCCGAGTCAGTTCTGACATAACAATCATTCCATCAATATAAATTGCAATAAGGTGCATAATAATAAGTGAGAGTGATTCGAAGTGAAAATTTGACGCTTAAAAATCAGAAAGCTATCACTGATTTGCCTTGCGTATCCAGTTGGTTGATTGGCTCGTTTAGTTCACAAAGACGTGCTCCCTAAATGGCTTAATCGGTTGAAGCCAAAGTGGGAAACCACTCGAAGCGTTTTACGTAGATTACAATATAGTTAATAAGAAGAACTTAGTTGAGCCGCTTGCGCTATCGATTGACCTAAAAATTTAAGACTTATGCGCTCTGGCTTGCTGGCAACGATGAATCAAGAGTGAGCACTTTATGTTCGAACGGGTCATTTCATTTTTAGAAACAACGCTGTTTACCTTTAACGAACAACCTATCACGTTATGGGCGATATTGATGGTGCCGACATGGGTGATTGTCGCTTTATGGTTATCAAAAATTTTGATCAAAACCGTTACGTCAAGAATGTCCTCATCGGGGAAAGACCCAAACGTGATTCATTTGGTTAAACGGATATTATTTGTCATCGCTCTCGCCATTATTTTTATGACCACACTTTCGATGATCAATGTGCCAATTACCGCGTTTGCCTTTCTGTCTGGTGCCATCGCTATCGGCTTCGGTTTTGGTGCGCAAAACATCATTAACAACTTCATAAGTGGCTGGATTTTGATTGGTGAAAAGCCAATTCGAATTGGGGACTTTTTAGAGGTTGAGGGCGCCAAAGGCACTGTCGAGCAAATAAATACACGTTCAACGAGAATCAGACGAACCGATGGTGTTCATATGCTCATACCCAACAGTCAGTTGATTGAGAACGTGGTGATCAACTGGACGTTATGCGACAGATTAGTTCGTGGCTCGGTCGTCGTCGGCGTCGCGTATGGGAGCGATGTCAAACAGGTTGCTGCCCTAATGGCGGAAGTGACTTCGCAGCAAGCGCAAGTTCTGAGTTCGCCAGCGCCAGATGTGTTTTTTCAAGACTTTGGTGACAATGCTTTGATCTTCGAATCTTATTTTTGGATTAACTCAACGGTTGAGGGCGGTATTCGCTCGGTCGCAAGTGCCATGCGTTTTGAAATCTACGAAGCTTTCGAAAAGCACGGCATTGAAATCGCGTTTCCACAACGAGATGTGCACATTGATGGGCAAATCAAGTTGTCTAGGGAGAGAAACGGATAGGGCGATAAGCGGTATTGGTGTTCTTATCTTGGTGTCGAGTAACCATAGCGAGGCGGTCACAACACGGATTCACCTCGCTAGAAACCAGTTTGAAGGCGTTATTGGTTGTCCCACATGACTTCGCATTCTTCTTTGATTGCTGATTTTAGCAACTCAATCAGTGGAAACGCTCTGCGTCCTAGGCTTACCGAGGGCTCTGCTTGTTCTTCCTCTTCGTCTACATCAGTAGGGAGGTTTTCTTCAGCTGCATTTTTCGCAGATAGAGCAGAAGTTAATTTTGATAGCGCGTCAGGAACATCTTGAGCGGAAATTGATCCCGGCACCGTGCCGCTGTGACCCATCATTTTGAGCATATCTAATGCAATATCACCAAACATTGTGACGTTTGAGTGGCTTCGACAACGAAATGTTATGAGCATTTACCTGATCCTGTTTTATATGTTCGGTTTGAAACTAAATTGTAGCTGAAATCAGATACTAATTAATGTGATGAAGACCGTTGAGCGTTAAGGTTTTTATGAGTAACAACAAAAAACGGGCACGTACGTCTGCATGCCCGTTGAAATACATTACCTGATTGGTTGTTGATGATTTACAAGCTATACGGATCGCCCAGAGCTAATGCGACCCTAGAAGCAGGAGACTTTCCTAACGCACGGCAAATTTGCCAACCCGCTTCATTGATGACGCCAAGGTCAACGCCCGTTTCAATCCCAAGTTGCTCACACAGATAAAGTATATCTTCCGTTGCAACATTACCACTGGCTCCTTTCGCGTAAGGGCAGCCGCCGAGCCCCGCTACTGCGCTATCAATGGTGTTGATGCCCATTAACAAGGCTTGATAGATATTGGCTAATGCTTGCCCATAAGTGTCATGAAAATGTACTGCGAGCGCGTCTTTTGGCAGTAGCGTTAACAACGAATCCAGCATGGCGATAACGCGATTAGGCGTTGCTTTACCGACAGTATCACCGAGCGAAATCTCATAACATCCCATATCAAACAACGTATTGGCGACCTTGGTAGTTTGCTCTGGCTTGATTACTCCCTCATATGGGCACACCATGGTACAAGACAAGTACCCGCGTACAGGAATGTTGTGCTGGTTCGCCAATTCGATAACGGGTTCAAATCGAGCGAGGCTTTCGGTAATGCTGCAGTTGATGTTCTTCTGGCTGAACGTTTCTGAAGCGGAGCCAAACACCGCAATTCGCTTTACACCGCTTTCCAGCGCACGTTCTAACCCTGCGAGATTTGGTGTGAGCGCGCTATAAACCACTTCAGGCTTTTTTGAGATACCAGCAAACACCTGATCGGAATCGGCCATTTGAGGCACCCACCTTGGAGAGACGAAAGATCCAGCCTCAATATGCTTTAAGCCACTGCTGCTTAGTTGGTTAATCAAACGGATTTTATCAACCAGCGTCACTGCCGTTTCATTTTGCAGACCATCACGAGCGCCGACTTCGACGATATTAACCTTCGCTGGTAGCATATTCGCGCTCCTTATCTTCACTGACGTTATCCGATATCAAAGACAAATTCAGCAGGATGGAACCGTGCTGTACTTGGTCCCCGTGCTGATAAAACAATTCGTCGACTTTTGCTGCTACCGGAGCCGTGATGGTGTATTCCATTTTCATTGCTTCGAGTACCAAAAGCGGATCGCCCGCCGCCACTTCGTCACCTTTAGCCACCATAACTGCTGAAATTATGCCGTTGAGTGGTGCGGTTGGACTTAGTTCATCATCTACATCTTTTGCAGAGTCAAAGTTAGGTTGATGAGCGAACGTGCGCTGCTGACCAAGATAAAATAGTGTTGTCTTTTGTTCGTTGCTAAGTGCATTAAAGGTGTAACGCACATTATCAATATCGACGATAAACTGGTTGTCACTTTCAAGCAGGATGACCTGATGCAGCTCCTCACCACATCGGACAGTGAAGTGAGATCCTGTATCTTGCGATGATTGTTGCAAACGTGCCTGATGGTTGGCATTGGCATCCGTGAAGTTAAATCGGTAAACGTTGTCAACCGACAGTCTAAAACCTCGTTTGGTTGGCGCGGGTAACGTTGAGCTGTCTGATTTTGAAATGAGATCATTCCAACGAGCAACCGCCGCCAATGTAAGCCAGATTGAATCCGACACGTCTTGCTGCTCATTTATGCCTTGTTGATGTGTTACGAGGAAACCTGTATCGAGCTCAATCTCGGCAAAGGCTGGCTGCGAAATAATACTGTGCAGATAACCAATGTTTGTCGTTACTCCACGTACGTGATATTGAGTTAACGCCTGCTTAATCTGCTTTAGAGCGATATCACGAGTTTGCCCCCAGACGATCAGTTTGCTGATCATTGGATCGTAATATTCGCTGATGCTATCGCCTTGGGTAACACCACTATCAACGCGTACGCACGCTAGGCGCACACTACTGTCTGATACGGGTTCTTTTAAGTAATCAATGCGGCCAGTCGACGGCATAAAGTCATTGTCTGTATCTTCTGCGTAAATTCGCAGCTCAATTGAATGACCGTTGTGGGTGATTTCCGATTGCGAAATAGGTAAATGCTCGCCAGCTGCGACTTTGAATTGCCACTCCACCAAATCAACGCCGGTGATCAATTCAGTGACAGGGTGTTCAACTTGCAGACGGGTATTCATCTCCATGAAGTAGAACTGACCTCGGCTATCGAGTAAGAACTCCACCGTGCCAGCGCCAACATAGTCGATCGCTTGAGCGGCCTGAACCGCAGCTTCACCCATTTGTTTACGCAGTTCATCACTAAGACCGGGAGCTGGTGCTTCTTCGACTACTTTTTGGTGACGACGCTGAATGGAACAATCGCGATCAGAAAGATAGACACAGTTGCCACGCTGGTCAGCGAATACCTGAACTTCCACGTGGCGAGGCTGCAATATGCATTTTTCGATTAGAAGCTGCTTATCGCCAAAGCTTGACAGTGCTTCACGCTGCGCTCCGTCGATAGCCAGCGGCATTTCGGCTGCGCTGTTGACCACTCGCATGCCTTTGCCGCCGCCACCTTGTGTTGCTTTAAGCATCACTGGGTAACCGATTTTTTCAGCTTCCGCTAATAAGTGCTCTACGCTGTTGTCTGTGCCGTGATAGCCGGGAACCAAGGGCACGTTCGCCTCAGACATGATGGCTTTGGCTTGCGACTTCGAACCCATTGCTTCAATTGCGCTGGTGGAAGGGCCAATAAAAACAATGCCATTTTCGCTGCACGCTTTCGCCAGTTTCGGGTTCTCGGAAAGAAAACCATACCCAGGGTGGATAGCATCGGCCTGCCATTTTTTCGCAGCGCCGATAATCGCATCGATATCGAGATACGATTCACTCGCCGGAGCGGGGCCAATGCATTCAGCGAAATCCGCTTGTTTAACATGTAAGCTGCTGCGATCCGCTTCGGAATAGACGGCAACCGTCTCTATAGCCATGCTTTTTGCGGTTTTAATGATTCGGCAGGCAATTTCACCGCGGTTTGCGATCAGTATTCTTTTAAACATGATTCCTCCAATTGGCGGCGCGCTTTTCAAAAAATGCAGCTAGTCCTTCTTGTCCTTCGCTGGACACGCGAGCGGTTGCAATAGCCTGGCTGGTGTATTCAATTAATGAATGATCGATAGGTTGGTTATCACAGCGTAAACAAAGTGCTTTTGCAGCCTGCATGGCTTGTGGACCGTTGTTGAGCAGGTGATCAATGGTGCGATTGACGGCTTCACGTGGTTGAGCGTCTATCTGATGAAGAATACTCATCGATAGCGCGGTTTCGGCATCAATCGGTTCCGCGGTTAAAAAGTAGCGTCGGCTTTGTCGTTGTCCAATCGCTCGGATTACGTAAGGTCCGATGGTAGCGGGTAATAAACCGAGCTTTACTTCACTCAAACAAAAGCGGCTTTCAGGTGTACCAATAGCGATATCGCAGCAGCAGATAAGCCCAAGTGCGCCGCCAAATGCAGCGCCGTGCACCATAGCAATGGTTGGTTTGCTAAAGGTATCCAGCGTATGCAAAAGTTTTGCTAGTTGCTGTGCATCTTGCAGGTTTTCACTCTCGGTTTTGGTGGCCATTGACTGCATCCAGCCCAGATCTGCTCCCGCAGAAAAGTGTTTTCCCTGTGCAGTTAACACCAGTGCACGGAGAGAATCGTCCTTTTCGAGCTGTTCTAGTGTCTCAATTAGTGAGGCAATCAATGCGTCATTAAACGCGTTGTGTTTTTCTGGCCGATTCAGGCTCAACCAGGCAACGCCATTGCTGTCTTTTTCAAGCAGTAGTCCGGTCATGTGACTTCCTTTGTCTGACATTTCAGTCTGTATTTCAATGCTCGCTAACCATTACTTGTTAAACATCGGTATTCGCGAGGAGTTAAGGTTTGCCTTGCATCCGACTACATACGGAAGATGCCAAATTTACTGTCTGGTATGGGCGCATTAAGCGCAGCAGACAGAGCAATGCCGACAACATCACGGGTTTTCGCAGGGTCAATAATGCCGTCGTCCCACAGGCGTGCACTGGCGTAGTATGCATGGCTTTGAGTCTGATATTGCTCCGCAATTGGACGTTTGAACGCTTCTTCTTCCTCCGCGTTCCAGCTTTCACCTTTGCGAGTTTTGATATCGCGGGTCACTTGCGCCATCACGCCAGCCGCTTGCTCTCCACCCATGACGGAGATGCGCGCGTTTGGCCACATCCACATCATGGTTGGATCATAAGCGCGGCCACACATGCCGTAGTTTCCTGCGCCATACGATCCACCAATAACCACGGTAAACTTCGGCACGTCTGCACACGCAACAGCAGTTACCATTTTCGCACCATGTTTGGCGATGCCTTCGGCTTCGTACTTCTGACCGACCATAAAGCCCGTTATGTTCTGCAAGAAAAGCAGAGGAATTTTGCGTTGTGCGCACAGCTCAATAAAATGCGCGCCTTTTTGTGCTGATTCCGAAAATAGAATGCCGTTGTTAGCGACAATGCCAATCGGCATACCGTGAATATGGGCAAAGCCACAGACCAAGGTTTCACCGAATAACGCTTTAAATTCATCAAATTGTGAGTCATCAACAATTCGGGCAATGACCTCTTTAACATCAAACGGCTTTTTAAGATCGGTACCGACGATGCCGTACAGCTCTTGCGCAGGAAAGCGTGGTTCCTGTGGTGCTTTTTGCTTGAGTTGAACGGGTTTCAAGTGGTTAATTTGAGAAACGGCTTGTCTTGCCAACTCTAACGCATGGTGATCATTTTCTGCGTAATAGTCCGCCACACCAGAGGTGCGACAATGAACGTCTGCGCCACCAAGATCTTCCGCGCTGACTTCTTCACCTGTCGCTGCTTTTACAAGAGGTGGACCTGCCAAAAAAATCGTGCCTTGTTCTTTGACTATGATGGATACGTCGCACATGGCAGGAACATAAGCGCCGCCAGCGGTACATAGCCCCATGACCACCGCAATTTGTGGAATGCCTTTGGCCGACATACGGGCTTGGTTGTAGAAAATACGGCCAAAATGGTCTTTATCTGGGAATACCTCATCTTGGCGGGGTAGGTTAGCGCCGCCAGAGTCGACTAAGTAAACACACGGCAGTTGGCATTTTTCTGCAATTTCTTGTGCTCTTAAGTGCTTTTTCACGGTGAGTGGGTAGTAACTGCCGCCTTTTACCGTCACGTCGTTCGCGACGATCATGCACTCAGTGCCGTCAATCACACCCACACCTGCAACCACTCCAGCACATGGAACGTAATCTGGATACACATCCCAGCCAGCAAATTGACCAATTTCTAGAAAGGACGAACCAGGGTCGAGTAGGGCAAGAATGCGCTCACGTACCGGAAGTTTGCCTTTCTTCTGCTGATGCTCGCGGGCTTTCTCACCGCCACCATCTTCTATTTGGGCAGTCACGGTATAAAGTTGATCTACAAGTGACGCCATAGAGCGGTAGTTTTCCTGATACTGCTCTGAATGGGTATTAATATTGGTCGTCAAACAAGCCATAAATAGCCGATCTCCATTCGGTAGACGGGTGACACCACCCGCCTTTATCTATGTTGAATAAGATTTAGGTTGAATAAGGAATTTATTTAGATTCAGAACGCCTAGGTATGTTGATTAGGCGCTTTCGTTAAACAATTCGCGACCAATAAGCATGCGGCGAATTTCTGAAGTGCCCGCACCGATTTCATACAGCTTGGCATCTCGCAACAAACGGCCCGTATCAAACTCGTTGATGTAGCCGTTACCGCCAAGTAGTTGAATCGCATCCAGTGCCATCTTGGTTGCCAGCTCTGCGCTGTAGAGGATCGCGCCAGCAGAATCTTTACGTGTGGTTTCACCGCGATCACAAGCGGCAGCGACGGCGTAAACATACGCTTTAGCGGCATTCATTTGTGTGTACATATCCGCGATTTTTGCTTGAACTAGCTGGAATTCACCGATGGATTTACCGAACTGTTTACGGTCGTGAATGTAAGGCACAACGATATCCATACACGCCTGCATGATGCCAAGTGGGCCGCCTGCAAGCACCACACGTTCGTAGTCGAGGCCGCTCATCAATACTTTCACGCCTTGGTTTTCTTCGCCGAGAATATTTTCCGCAGGGACTTCGCAGTTTTGGAAGACCAGCTCACACGTATTCGAGCCGCGCATACCCAACTTGTCGAGTTTTTGTGCTTGAGTAAATCCAGGGAATCCGCGTTCCACAATAAACGCCGTGATGCCTTTGGAGTGCTGGCTTGGGTCGGTTTTTGAGTAGACAACATAGGTGTGTGCATCAGGGCCGTTGGTGATCCACATTTTGTTGCCGTTTAGCAGGAAAATATCGCCTTTACGTTCGGCTTTAAGCTGCATAGAGACCACATCAGAGCCGGCGCCGGGTTCACTCATAGCAAGGGCGCCGATATGTTCACCGGAGATGAGCTTAGGTAGGTATTTCTCTTTTTGCGCTTGTGTGCCGTTACGGTGGATTTGGTTGACGCAAAGGTTGGAGTGAGCGCCGTAACTTAACGCAACCGAAGCGGATGCTCGGCTGATTTCTTCCATAGCGATAACGTGGGCGAGATAGCCCATGCCTGCACCACCAAACTCTTCGCTGGTGGTCACACCTAAAAGACCCATGTCACCTAATTTGGACCAAAGATGGTTTGGAAAGTCGTTAGTTTGGTCGATAGATTGCGCTAGCGGCGCAATTTCTCTTGCAGCAAAACTATTGATTTGCTCGCGAAGCAAATCGGTATTTTCGTCATAAACAAAGTTCAGGGAAGAGTAGGTAGATTTCATTGCGTGTCCTTGCCTTTACGTCACCTACATCCCAGAGTTGAGGTGTTAGGTGACTTTTTCGCCTTTCATGGATCTCAGTGTGTTTTGGCATCGCAACTGCGCAGCATTTAACTCCATCATTACCGCTTGAATGTCGTTTGCTTGCTGTTGCAATGCTGCCTTCTTCTCTTCGATCAACCGAATCATATAGTTCAACTGCTCAGTACTTTGATCGGTATCGTAGAGTTCAAATAACTCTTTGATATCTGCAAGAGAAAAGCCCAATCGCTTACCTCGCAAAATCAGTTTTAGTCGAATTCGATCACGACCATTGTAGATTCGAGTGTTGCCTTTACGTTCTGGAGTTAGGAGACCTAAATCTTCGTAGAAGCGAATGCTTCGAGTAGTAATGTCGAACTCTTTCGCGAGCTCGCTGATCTTAAATGTGTTCATTCCTTAACCTTACGACTTTCGTATAACATTTACATGAATATACAATTCGTTAACGTTAAAGTAAACAAACAACATCCACTCTTGAGCCTTGATATCACTCGCATTTACTCGAAATCAAAGAATCACTCGAACAAACAATAACCTCAAACTTGACGTTAACGTAAATGTTAGTATAGTTATGACGTAAACGTCAACAAAAGGTTAATGGAATGAAAAATGAAACATGGATTGTTGCCGCTAAGCGAACGCCTATCGGCTCTTTTCAAGGTGCATTAGCTTCAACAGATGTCACGGAACTCGGTGCGAAAGCCATTCAAGGGGCGCTAGCCGAAAGCCAACTCGATGTGCACAAAATAGACGAAGTGTTGATGGGGTGCGTTTTACCCGCCGGTGTGGGGCAAGCGCCTGCAAGACAAGCAAGCCTTAAAGCTGAAATGCCACAATCGATTGGTTGTACGACACTGAACAAAGTTTGTGGATCGGGTATGAAAACCGTGATGCTGGCATATGACCTTATTCAATCTGGTAATGCGCATGCTGTCATCGCTGGTGGCATGGAAAACATGTCGTCTTCTCCTTATCTATTAAAGAAAGCGCGTGATGGTTTCCGTTTAGGTCACGAGCAAGTGCTTGATCACATGTTTTATGACGGGTTGCAGGATGCCTACCAAGGCGAGCTGATGGGTGTCTTTGCAGAACAGACGGCGCAAAAGTATCAGTTCAGCCGTGAAAGTATGGATGCCTGGGCGCAACAGTCGTTGACTCGTGCGCAGCAAGCAATCGAGCAAGGTTTGTTCAAAGAAGAGATCGTGCCTGTTAACGTAAAAAGTCGGCGCGGCGAAACCTTGGTTGTAGATGATGAGCAACCGAGCAAACTCGACGTCACTAAAATTCCTACCTTACGCCCTGCGTTTGCCAAAGATGGCGGCGTAACCGCAGCAAACTCTAGTTCCATTTCGGATGGTGCGTCGGCAATGATCTTAGTCGATAGTGAGTTTGGTCGTCAGGAAAACCTTCAGCCTCTAGCCAAAATTGTCGCGTACAGCACGCATGCAAGACAGCCTGATGAGTTCACCATCGCACCAGTCTTCGCGATTGAATCGCTGCTGGAAAAAACGGGCTGGGACAAATCAGACGTGGACCTTTGGGAAATCAATGAAGCTTTTGCTGTCGTGACTCAATACGCGGTGAAAGCTCTCGAACTGAACGAGAGCAAAGTGAACCCTCGCGGAGGGGCTTGTGCGCTGGGGCATCCAATAGGCGCAAGTGGCAATCGAATCCTTGTCACTTTGATTCATGCGCTAAAACAAACTGGTGGTAAGCGTGGCGTTGCATCGCTTTGTATTGGCGGCGGCGAAGCTACCGCTATCGCGATTGAAATCTGCTAAATCATTCTCAACAAAGTTTCACTTACATAACAGTAGTCAGTAACAAGCTGAAAAATACAAGGATGTCATCATGACAGAACAAGTAAAGCAGTATATCGGTGGTGAATTTGCCATCTCCGATTCAAAACAATGGCTAGATGTAACCAACCCGGCAACCAACGAAGTGATTGCACAAGTACCTTGTGCCACGGAATCGGAAATGAATGCGGCGATTGCCAGCGCAACAGAAACGTTCAAACGCTGGAAAGAAGTTGCAGCGCCGGAGCGTGCTAGATTGATGTTGCGCTACCAACATCTGTTAAAAGAGCAACACGATGAGTTGGCGATACTGCTTTCAAGTGAGACAGGCAAAACCCTCGCGGATGCAAAGGGTGACATTTGGCGCGGAATTGAAGTGGTAGAGCAAGCTGCAAACATTTGTAGCTCAATGATGGGCGAAACGGTTGAGAACGTCGCGACCAATATTGATGGTTACTCTTACATTCAACCGCTCGGCGTTTGTGCTGGCATTACACCGTTTAACTTCCCTGCGATGATCCCATTGTGGATGTTCCCGATGGCGATCGCTTGTGGCAACACCTTTGTTTTGAAGCCGTCAGAGCAAGTGCCACTAACGGCAATGAAACTGGCGGAGCTGTTTGAACAAGCTGGCGCACCAAAAGGCGTATTGCAAGTTGTTCACGGGACCAAAGAGCAAGTCGACCGCATTCTGACTGATCCAGTTGTTCGTGCGATCTCTTTTGTTGGCTCTGTGCCCGTTGGTGAGTACATCTACAAAACAGGTACAGACAACCTGAAACGCGTGCAGTCATTTGCAGGTGCTAAGAACCACATGGTCATCATGCCGGATGCAAACAAACAGCAAGTCATCAATAACCTAGTTGGCGCGTCAGTTGGTGCTGCAGGCCAACGCTGTATGGCGATTTCGGTTGCCGTATTTGTCGGCGAAACCAAAGAATGGATTCCAGAGCTTAAAGAGGCGTTAGCTCAGGTTCAGCCTGGCGCGTGGGATGATGAAACCGCCGGTTATGGTCCACTGATTAGCCCTCAAGCGAAGCAGCGAGTGGTGAATTTGATTAATGAAGGCAAAGCGTCAGGCGCGAATTGTGTTCTGGACGGGACAGAGTGCCAAGTACCTGGCTTCCCGAACGGTAACTGGGTGGGGCCAACACTGTTTACCAACGTGACCACAGACATGTCGATTTATCAGGAAGAAATTTTCGGGCCTGTACTGTTAACTATGGAAGTGGATGACCTAGATGAAGCGATTGAACTGATCAATGCAAACCGCTTTGGTAATGGTACGTCTATTTTCACGGCGAACGGCGCTGCCGCGAGAAAGTATCAACACAATATCGAAGTAGGTAACGTAGGCATCAACGTGCCGATTCCGGTGCCATTGCCATTTTTCTCATTTACTGGGTGGAAAGGCAGCTTCTACGGCGACCTGCATGCTTACGGTAAACAAGCGGTTCGCTTCTACACCGAGACGAAAACTGTCACCGCGCGTTGGTTTGAAGATGACATTCCAAGCGGTCCAAACATGACCATTCAACTTAGCTAATTACTGGATTAGCGACACCTCTAGCCAAGCGCCACCGTTTAAGTGGGCTTGGCTCGGATACAAATGCAACGAATTAGACCTTAGGACTTCAAGATGGATTTTGAATTAAACGAAGATCAACTCGCGTTTGCCGAAGTAGCAAAGCAGTTTGCAGACCAAATGTTAGCGCCTCATGCGGCCGAGTGGGATGAAAACCATCATTTCCCTAAAGACGTACTGCGTCAAGCAGGTGAACTTGGTTTTCTGAGCATCTATACGCCGCCAGAGCATGGTGGCTTAGGGTTATCTCGTTTGGATGCGGCGATCATTTTCGAGCAGTTGGCTATGGGTTGTACCGCGACTACTGCGTTTATGACCATTCACAACATGGCGACGTGGATGATCACCAGCTTTGCCAAAGCAGAAGTGGCGCAGCAATTTAGCGCGGATCTAATTTCGGGTGAAAAGCTCGCTTCCTACTGTTTAACCGAACCTAATGCCGGCTCTGACGCCGCTTCTCTAACGACTAGCGCAGTGCGTGATGGTGATGAGTTTGTCCTCAATGGCGCAAAAGTGTTTATCTCGGGTGCGGGTGATACAGATGTATTAGTCGTGATGGCGCGTTCCTGTGGTGAAGGAGCGAGTGGCGTTTCTGCATTCGTTGTTCCTGCTGATTGCGAAGGCATTAGCTACGGTAAAAAAGAAGCCAAAATGGGTTGGAACTGCCAGCCAACTCGCATGATTACCTTCGAAAATGTCCGCATTCCGGCTGACTATCTGTTGGGTGAAGAGGGAGAAGGCTTTAAGTTCGCCATGCTCGGTCTTGATGGCGGTCGAATCAACATCGCTACTTGTTCCGTCGGCACAGCACAACAAGCACTGAATGAAGCCAAACAATACATGACCGAGCGTAAACAATTCGGACGTTCACTGGCGCAATTCCAAGCCCTGCAGTTCAAGCTTGCTGATATGGCGACTGAGCTGGTCGCTGCGCGTCAAATGGTGCGACTCGCTGCCGCTAAACTCGATGCCCAGCACGCAGAAAAAAGTGCGTACTGTGCCATGGCAAAACGCTTTGCTACTGATGTGGGCTTTAAAGTCTGCGATCAGGCGCTGCAAATTCACGGTGGCTATGGCTACATCAAAGAATATCCAGTCGAGCGCCATTTCCGAGACGTTCGTGTTCACCAAATCCTTGAAGGTACCAACGAAATCATGCGTCTGATCGTCGCAAGACGATTACTAACGGAAGGCGTTGAGCTGCTTTAGTCAGCGAGACACAGCCTTACCTAAAGAAATTAAAAAGGACTGAAAGATTATGACGGCACAAATCAAATTAGAGCGCGAAGCGCATATTGCCAAGCTCACGATTAGTAATCCGCCAGCGAACACTTGGACGCTTGAGTCTTTGAATCAGCTAAAAGAGTTGGCGATTGAACTTAGCAATGATCGCTCTATTTATGCGTTGGTTTTAACAGGCGAAGGCGAGAAGTTCTTTTCTGCTGGAGCAGATCTTAATAACTTTGCATCGGGTGATAAATCACAAGCAGCAGACATGGCGTTCGCATTTGGTGAAGCGTTTGAAGCGCTGTCTGCATTCGATGGGGTTTCTATCGCAGCGATTAATGGCTATGCGATGGGCGGCGGTCTGGAAGTGGCGATGGCGTGTGACATTCGTATCGCAGAAGAACAAGTACAAATGGCACTACCTGAAGCATCGGTAGGTTTGTTGCCGTGTGCGGGTGGGACGCAAAACCTGACCGCGTTGGTAGGTGAAGGTTGGGCGAAGCGTATGATCCTGTGTGGCGAGCGTGTGACGGCCGAGCGAGCGGAAAAAATTGGGTTAGTCGAAGAGGTGGTGGCGAAAGGTCAAGCACTAGAAGCGGCTATGGAACTAGCGCAGCGTGTTGCAGGTCAATCACCGAAATCTGTGTCTGCGTGCAAAACGCTCATTCAAGGTCGACGCAGCCAAACTCACGCGGCTGGATTGGTTTTGGAGCGTGAACTGTTTTTACAGCTGTTCAATACACAAGATCAGACTGAGGGTGTGAATGCGTTTTTGCAAAAGCGCAAGCCACAATGGACAAACAGCTAGCGGAGGCCAAATGACAGGTACAGTAAATGTTTCAAAGCTTAAGTGCGCTGATGGCTCTGTTATTGGTGTGCTGGAGCTTGATAATCCAGCTGCTCTCAACGCGTTGAGTTACGTGATGATTGAGAAGTTGTACAAACAGCTTAGTGAATGGCAAACGGACGACAGCGTCGTCGCGGTATTCTTGCATGCTCAAGGTGAAAAAGCGTTTTGTG
Organism: Vibrio sp. Vb0349; assembly: GCF_033338975.1. Taxonomy (NCBI): domain Bacteria; kingdom Pseudomonadati; phylum Pseudomonadota; class Gammaproteobacteria; order Vibrionales; family Vibrionaceae; genus Vibrio; species Vibrio sp. Vb0349. The sequence goes on from NZ_JAWOTS010000004.1 coordinate 212,846, forward strand.
CTGGTGGCGATATTCAAGCGATCTACCGTGCACTTGAAAACAAAGAGCAAGATTTTGATTCTGCGTTTTCAGCGATGGAAACCTTCTTTGACCTCGAATATCGCTGTGATCATCTTATTCATACTTATCCAAAACCGATCATCGCGTGGGGACATGGTTATTTGATGGGCGGGGGAGTTGGCCTGTTTATGGGCGCAAGTCATCGCGTAGCAGAAACCACCACCCGCTTTGCAATGCCAGAGATTAAAATTGGCCTTTACCCAGATGTAGGCGCGACGTACTTCCTAAACCAGTTGCCAAAACATTTGGCTCTGTTCTTAAGTTTGACGGCTTGCCAAATTAACGCAACAGATATGAAAGCGTTGGGGTTAAGCCAATGGATTGCACAGCCAGAAAACAAGCAAGTGCTGCTGGATCTGCTTGCATCGGTAAGTTGGAAAGGTGAAGCGAACATCAACGAAAAAATCGCCACTACGCTGCGTTCGGTACACGTGGACGAGCCAACCGAAGGGATGTTGATGCCCTATGCGGAATTGATTGAGCAGTTATGTACGGGTGACTTAGCGTCAATTGTTGATGCAATCAGCCGTGCTAACGTTGATAACAAGTGGTTCGTCAATGCGCAGAAGTCACTGAACTATGGCAGTCCGTTGTCGCTCAGTATCACTTATCAGCAGTTAACGCAGTATCAAAACCTCTCTTTGAAAGCGTGTTTTGATATGGAATTTAACCTAACACTACGTTGTGGCTTAGAAGGTGATTTTAGAGAAGGGGTTCGTGCGCTGATTATTGATAAAACCAATCAACCGACTTGGCAACATCGCACGGTTTCTGACGTAACGCCACAAGTTTTGGAGCGCTTCTTCTCGCCAATTGACTCAGCAGAATACCCACTGACCGCATCGTCGGTAGCTATAGCGGCACTTTAGTACAAGGAAGAAATACGATATGGACAAAATTGCATTTATTGGCCTTGGTAACATGGGTGCGCCTATGGCTAAGAATCTACTCAAAGCGGGCTTGAATGTCGAAGTATTTGATTTGAACCCAAGCGCCGTTGAGGAGTTGACCGCGTTGGGCGCTTCCAGTGCCGATTCCGTTCAGCAGGCAGTACAAGGTGTGGAGTTGGTTGTCACTATGCTGCCAGCGAGCCAACACGTTCAAAGCGTTTATCTTGGTCAAGATGGCATCTTAGATAGCGTCGAATCAGGCACCTTGCTGATTGATTCATCCACCATCGATCCTACGACTGCTCGTTTGGTTGGCGAAAAAGCATCGCAACTTGGTATCAGTTTTGTTGATGCCCCAGTATCTGGTGGCGTTGCGGGCGCAGCAGCAGGTACGTTAACTTTCATTGTTGGCGGCTCACAAGAGAACTTTGTTCAAGCCAAAGCGGTGCTTAGCCACATGGGTAAAAACATCTTCCATGCGGGCGATGCTGGAGCTGGTCAGGTGGCGAAGATCTGCAATAACATGATGTTGGGCATTTTGATGAGCGGCACCTGTGAAGCACTCAATTTAGGGATGGAAAACGGACTCGATCCCAAAGTGCTTTCCGACATCATGTTGCAAAGTTCAGGACGTAACTGGGCGCTAGAGCTTTATAACCCTTGTCCAGGTGTGATGGAAAATACGCCTGCAAGCAATGGTTATCAAGGCGGCTTTATGAGCCAGTTAATGGCTAAAGATCTGGGTCTTGCGATGGAAGCGGCAGTTGCCAGTCAAACATCGACGCCAATGGGTAGCTTGGCTCGTAACCTGTTTAATTTTCACAACGGTCAGGGCAACGGGCATAAAGATTTCTCAAGCTTGTTTGAGTTCTACCAAAAGCAAAATCAGGCCTAAGGAGTGCGTATGGATCTAGCAAATAAGGTTATTGCGATCACGGGGGCTGGTCAGGGGCTGGGTAAACAAATGGCACTGTCACTGGCGGAAAATGGCGTTCATCTTGCGCTTATCGACCTCAATTCAGAGCAACTGGCTGAAACGAAAGCGGAATGTGAATCTCTCGGCGTTACCGCTCGCTTTTATGTGACGAACGTGACTGACGAACAGCAGGTGTGCACTGCTTTTGAGCAAATTGAGGTAGATTTCAAGCAGCTCAACGGCGTTATCAATAACGCAGGTATTATGCGTGATGGTATGTTCATTAAAGTCAAAGATGGTCAGGTTAACACGATGTCGCTGGAACAATTTCAGTCTGTTCTAGATGTGAATGTAACAGGCACTTTCCTGTGTGGCCGTGAAGCGAGCAAGGTAATGCTGAACACCGATAGCAAAGGGGTTCTGATCAACATATCCAGCGTTGCGCGTGCCGGGAATATTGGTCAAACCAACTATTCAGCATCTAAAGCGGCGGTAGCCACCATGGCAACGGTGTGGGCGAAAGAGTTAGGGCGTTTCGGAATTCGCTCAGTGGCGATTGCTCCGGGTGTCATCGAAACTGCCATGACAGACCAAATAAAACCTGAAGCGATGGAACGTTTAATCGGAATGATTCCGGTTGGACGTTTAGGTTTGGCGGATGAAATTTCATCGACCATAAAATACGTGTTAACCAACGAATTCGTGACCGGACGAGTGTTCGAAGTTGATGGCGGAATGCGAATGTAACCCCCTCTGCAACATAAAAAAGGGGAGCGAGTTTGATTGTCCGCTTCCTTCCACTTTCTCCTTTCTTTTATTGCTTCTATCTGAAAAATGTATTGGATGCATGGTCGACTGTTATCTCATCGAACGGTATAAAAATCTATTCTATTTCTAATGTGAATGGTTAGCTCTATATTGCTTGTCATGTAAATGTATCAACTCACAACTAAGACGATCTTTTGTCTCACTAACGAGACCATTATTCTTGGTGTGTAAAAAACACTCTCATTGGTTATATTGCGACCGAAAACTATTTCGGCATCTAAAGATGGTGATTTATTATTCAGCGCAAAATACATGGGAATATGAGGCTGACTGAATAACCTTCAGTTGTCTTAATAATAAATAATCAGAATTCTCAATTACACTGAAGTAACTACCCATTAGGGAAGAGCAATAATGTCACTATTTCATTCGCTTAGGGCGATGCCGCTATTATTGGGGTGTCTGTGTTTTTCTGTTCAGGCCTCCACAGAAAAGGTGGAACAGGAAGGTAAGTTTTTACAGTCGTTAGAAGGCATCGAAAATCAAATTTACGCATTACCTCAGAGTTCTTTAGCTTTGATTGAAGCGTTAGAAGAAGAGTCTTTACTACAAAACCAACCAACAGCGCTGTTGGTGCGTTACTGGCTTGCCAAGGCCACGGTTTTAGAGCTGCTAGGGCGCGTAGAAGAGAGTCAGAGTGTCGTTCAAAAAGGATTGGAGCTTGTGCGTCCACAGAGCCATGAGTATCTCCTGTTTAAGTTGATTCAGATGCGAACTATGGTTGGAAAGAGCGATATCGATACCGCGCTTTCTGCGTTGGATAGCTTGTTGGAAACATCGCGTGAGAATGGTGATAAGCAACTTGAATCAGAAATCCTGTTGCTAAAAGGACGCTATTACGATGAGCAAGGTGAGTTTAAAAAATCCTATGCTGCACTTATGTCGTCCATGGATGCGGCTGAATCTTCAGGTGTTCACGGGCTGGTCGAACGTGCAGCACTAGAGCTAGGTGACGTACTTGTCAAAATTCAGGGTTACGACCGATCTGAGGCGCTTTTGGAACAAGCATATCGCTATTTTAGGGATAGGCGTATGTCGTTCAATGAGTTGTTGAGCGTTTTGACGATAGCGAAACTTCATAAAGCACAGTTCCAATACGAAGAGGCGATAGCGTCATATCAGCGAGCGTTAAAGCTGGCTCAAATTATCGGTGATGGACGCTTTAGATTTCGAGTTAACCTTGAACTTGCAGCTTTATATCGCGAGACGAAACAAGAAAAGAAGATGGTTAACCACTTGAAGCTGGCGGAGAATTTACAGTACAGAGAAACGTCTAGCGCGTATTTGGCAACATTTAAGTTGTTACAAGCCGAATATATGTTAGAGCAGCAGCAATTTGAAATACTTTTAGCGATGATCGCGCCAATGCTGCCGGAGATTATAGAGAGTCGATACGTCAAGCAACAGCAAATGGAGCTACTAAAAGTCGCCGCTATGGCCTATGCGGGAAGCAATGACTTTAAACTAGCATTCGAAACTTACGGTAACTATCACGATAAATTTATCCAATTTAGCAATCAAAGAGAAGTTGAAAATCTTGAGCGCCAGCAGACGTTATTTGAGTTGGAACGACTTGAATATGAGAACGAAGATCTCAACTGGAACAATGTTTTGCAGCGTATGGAGCTAGAAAATAACCGTCGTACTTTTTACTTATTGGGTGAAGCGCTACTTGCGCTCATCGGTGTTCTATTTTTGATGGCGGTAGTATTTCTCGTCGTCAATCGCTCGCGTTTGAGAATGCGTCGCCTCGCAAAGACAGACACATTGACAGGGTTGTTCAATCGCCGTTTTTTAGAGGACTGGTTCACTAAGCCAGTAGAAGTGAGGCGTGAGCGAAAAGAGAAACCGGTACCTCAATCTAAGCAAGAAAAGATACAACACTTTGTTTTTGAGCAAGTCGAGCAAGTTAAGTACGGTTATCTAGCTTTAAATAAATGGGTAGATAGCAAACTCGATAAACAGAAAATGGTGCCAAATAAACCACAATCGGGGCCAGTAACTTTAGCGTTAATCGATGTGGATTATTTCAAGCAGGTAAATGATACCTATGGGCATGTGTTTGGAGATACCGTACTAACGGGCGTTGCCAAAGTGTTGGAGGAAACTGTACGTGAAAACGACATTGTTGCTCGCTTTGGTGGTGAAGAGTTTGTTGTTGTTATGCCCAATACAGACCATGAAAACGCCCTTATTACTGCCGAACGTTTACGTAGCGCTTTATCCCTACATGGCTTTGTTACGGAACAGAAAGAAGAAGTGAGAGTGACCTGTAGTTTTGGAGTCGTTACCACTGAAGATAATGAGATGAGCTTTAAATCACTTTGCGATCAGGCCGATAAATTGCTTTATCAAGCGAAAGCGAACGGACGCAACTGCGTGAAAGGTCGCTCGCTAGCGTAACAGAAATCAAGAGTTCAGGCTCATCGCACGATGAATCTGAACTTATCCCTCCCATTTACTTTGATAGCCAAGTGACTTTGAGATCCTTGCTTCGAATATAAAACGCTGAATCTAACATCTTAAAGTCACTTGACGATATTACTTAAAAATGGCTTAAGGATATCGAATCGCATATTCATGGCGTTCAATATAACCTCTCTTTTTGCCTCCTTCACCTTCAAAGTGCGAATGCCACTTGTGTCTACAAAACTATAACAAACTAGTGTGTCTATTCTTTGTACAAATAAACCGTGTACAGGTGAAATGATTAGTGGTCGATATAAATTTTTTGTGGCACAGATTTTTGTTGTTCAAAAATCAACTCGTTCATCATCGTTTTAAAAATAGAGTAAGAGTTAAATATTTGATTTTGTTTGTCTTATTTGTTTTTTCTTAAACTAAAATCTAGTTATCCCGACAAGTTCTTGCTGAGCAATTTTTCGTACACCCTCAACTTTTCCTCCTTTTTTACTAACATTTTTCTTTAAAAATAATTTGAGTTCGAATTAATTTTCAGGCATTTTATATTTAACTAACCGTTCAATTAAAAATAACAGGGACGCAAAATGCCAAAGGTGGGGATGCCTGAAATCAGAAAACCGCAGCTTGTGAAAGCGACAATGTCAGTGATTGATAGAGTCGGTTTACACGCGGCGAGTATTTCGTTAATCAGCAAAGAAGCCGGTGTATCAACGGGGATTATCAACCACTATTTCGGTGGTAAGCACGGATTGCTGGAGGAAACGATGCGAGAAATATTGCGTCAGCTTTCGTCCACTATCACACAGAAGTTACGTGAGCTGCCAAGTGATGCTCATCACCAAAGAATTAACGCCATCATTGACGGTAACTTTGTCGGCTATCAGGCAGAAAACCAAGTTGCTAAGACTTGGCTGGCGTTTTGGTCGTACTCAATGCATGACGAGCAGCTCAAGCGTTTACAGCGTGTCAACGAACGACGTCTATTGTCCCACCTAAGAAAAGAACTCAAAGCATTATTAAATGCAGAGCAGGCTGAATTGGTTGCTCATGGTATTGCATCACTTATTGATGGAATTTGGCTGCGCGGAACGCTCAATCCGCAAGGCATTGATGCAGAAAGAGCGAGAATCATCATCAACGATTATCTCGAAAAACAACTTACGTTTTATTCTGAAAAAATATAAAAGTTACAGGTCTTCAAAATGGAAATGAAAGCACACTATATCAATGGTGCGATGTACGACGGGTGTTCAGATGAACACTTCACCACTTACAATCCGGCGAATGGTGAGCCATTGGCCAACATTAAACAAGCGAACCAAGACGATCTTCAAGCAGCGATTGAATCGGCAAAAAAAGGTTTTGCTGCATGGTCGGCGATGACTGCGATTGAGCGCAGCCGTATTTTACACAAAGCCGTTGCCATTTTACGTGAGCGTAATGACGAGTTGGCTGCATTGGAAGTGGCAGATACTGGTAAGCCAATTCAAGAAGCTATCGCGGTTGATGTCACAACAGGTGCCGATGTTCTTGAGTACTATGCGGGTCTTGCTCCAAGTCTACAAGGTGAACAGCAGCCACTCAGCGACGATCAGTTTTTCTATACACGTCGTGAGCCATTGGGCATTTGCGCGGGTATTGGCGCTTGGAATTATCCAATTCAAATTGCGATGTGGAAATCGGCGCCAGCACTGGCTGCGGGCAACGCAATGATCTTCAAGCCATCAGAAGAAACACCATTAACGGCGCTTAAGCTCGCCGAAATTTATTCAGAAGCGGGCATGCCAGATGGCGTATTTAATGTCGTGCAAGGGGATTACCGAGTAGGACAGATGCTAACGGCGCATCCTGATATCGCAAAAGTGTCATTCACGGGTGAGTCAGGCACCGGTAAAGTCGTCATGAGTGACAGCGCTAAGACACTAAAACAAGTAACGATGGAGCTTGGTGGTAAGTCTCCACTGATTATTTTTGATGATGCGAAGTTAAACGATGCCGTTTCTGCGGCCATGGTGGCGAACTTCTACACCCAAGGTGAGGTTTGTACGCACGGTACACGTGTATTTGTCCATGAAGGTATTTATGACGACTTTATCGCACAGCTTAAAGCCCGAACCGAGCTGTTAGTCGTCGGCGATCCGCTTGATGAGAACACGCAAATTGGCGCGCTAATCTCTAAAGATCATGAATCGAAAGTTCTAGGAGCGATTGAAGCCGCGAAAGCGAGTGGCGCGACGTTACTGACTGGCGGCTACAAAGTAACAGACAATGGCCTAGCTAATGGTAACTTTGTTGCTCCAACCGTATTTGTTGATTGCGATGATGACATGAGTCACGTTCAACAAGAAATCTTTGGCCCGGTAATGTCAGTTCTGAAATTCCGCGATGAGTCGGAAGTGATTGCGCGTGCAAATGGCACAGATTATGGCTTAGCGGCAGGTGTATTCACTCAAAACCTATCTTGTGCGCATCGTGTGATCCATCAAATTCAAGCGGGTATTTGTTGGGTGAACACATGGGGTGACTCACCTGCGGAAATGCCAGTTGGCGGCTACAAGCAATCAGGTGTTGGCCGTGAAAACGGAGTCGAAACCCTTAAACATTACACACAAACGAAGAGTGTTCTGGTTCAGCTAAGCGACTTCGAAAGCCCTTACAAATGATACTACTCATAGTAGATAACTGACCACTTTAGCTTGTTAAAATGCTCGATAACTACGTTGTCAATTTTGATTGTAGGTTAACTACTTATCAAAATTTCCGCCTTGTTCTCAAGCATTTTTCCTACGCTAATTTCGTTCACTTATCTACGGTGATTAGTATTAACTCCTAGGAGAATAAAAATGCAACAACACTACGATTACATCATCGTCGGTGCGGGTTCGGCCGGCTGTGTGTTAGCGGATCGCTTAAGTGAAAGTGGTCAAAATTCGGTTCTATTACTCGAAGCGGGTGGGTCGGATAAAAGTATTTTTATCCAAATGCCAACAGCGCTTTCTTACCCGATGAACACTGAAAAATACGCGTGGCAGTTTGAGACGGTTGAAGAGCAAGGGTTGGATGGTCGCCAACTTCATTGTCCTCGCGGAAAAGTTCTGGGCGGTAGCTCATCTATCAACGGCATGGTTTACGTTCGCGGACACGCTTGTGACTTTGACCAGTGGGAAGAGGAAGGAGCGAAAGGCTGGAATTATCAGTCGTGTTTGCCTTATTTCCGTAAAGCAGAGTCTTGGATTGGTGGTGCTGATGAATATCGGGGCGATCACGGGCCAGTCGGCACATGTAACGGCAACGATATGAAGCTCAATCCACTGTACCAAGCTTTTATTGATGCAGGCAAAGAAGCGGGCTACCCAGAAACAAAAGATTACAACGGTTATCAACAAGAGGGCTTTGGCCCAATGCATATGACCGTCGACAAAGGCGTACGCGCTTCAACCTCTAACGCATACTTAAGCCGTGCTAAAAAACGCAAAAACTTCACCCTAATGAAGAGGGTGACGGTTCATCGAGTTTTATTAGAAGAAACTGGTGCAGAAGGTAAGAAAGCGGTAGGCGTTGAATTTGAAAAGTCAGGTTCAATTCAGCAATGTTTTGCGAATAATGAAGTGATTTCGAGTGCGGGTTCGGTTGGCTCCGTTCAGCTGTTGCAGCTTTCAGGCATTGGCCCTAAGGCAGTATTAGAAAAAGCGGGCATTGAGGTGAAACACTCGTTGGAAGGGGTAGGTAAAAACCTGCAAGATCACTTAGAAGTGTACTTCCAATATCACTGTAAGCAACCTATCACGCTCAACAGCAAATTAGGCTTGGTGAGCAAGGGCTTGATTGGCACTGAGTGGATATTAACTCGCAAAGGCCTAGGGGCTACTAACCACTTTGAATCGTGTGCGTTTATCCGCTCTCGTGAAGGACTAAAGTGGCCAAATATTCAATATCACTTCTTGCCAGCGGCAATGCGCTATGACGGGCAAGCTGCTTTTGATGGTCATGGTTTCCAAGTGCACGTTGGACCTAACAAGCCAGAAAGTCGCGGGTCGGTCGAAGTTGTCTCTGCGAATCCGAATGATAAGCCGAAGATTGAGTTTAACTACATTTCCACTGAACAAGATAAGCAGGATTGGCGTGATTGTATTCGCCTTACTCGCGAGATCCTCAATCAGCCAGCCATGGATGAGTTTCGTGGGGACGAGATCCAACCCGGTCTGAGCATCACAACGGATGAACAGATTGATGAATGGGTGAAGCAAAACGTCGAGAGTGCTTACCATCCATCTTGTACCTGCAAAATGGGCGCAGATAATGACCCATTAGCCGTCTTAAATGAGCGATGCCAAGTACGCGGTATTCAAGGCTTGCGTGTGGTGGACTCTTCTATTTTCCCAACCATTCCGAACGGTAATTTAAATGCGCCAACGATTATGGTGGCAGAACGCGCCGCGGATATGATTTTGGATAACGCCCTAGAAACGTCGAACAACGTACCAGTTTGGATTGCACCGGACTGGCAAGAGATGCAACGAATGCATCCGCCAAAAAGAGATCTCGATTCGATCTCATAAAATGAAAAAGTCAGTAATCATTACAAGGAATTCAACATGTCTAAGATGACAAAAATCTTCTCAACAATTGCACTAAGTACTTTAGCAACAGGCGCTTACGCCAACCAATGTGAAACGGTTCGTTTCGCAGATGTAGGTTGGACTGACATCACAGCGACCACTGCCGTTACATCAGAGTTACTTAAAGGGTTGGGGTACAAAACGAAGACCGATCTTCTGTCTGTGCCTGTAACTTACTCCTCTATGGCTAATGGCGATATCGACATTTTCCTAGGTAACTGGATGCCAACGATGGAAGGTGATATCGCGAAATACCGTGATGCAGGTACTGTTGAAACCGTACGCGCGAACCTCGTTGGCGCAAAGTACACGCTAGCGGTTCCAAAATACGTTTATGACGCAGGCGTAACCAACTTCGCTGACCTAGTAAAACATGCCGACAAATTTAAAGACCGCATTTACGGCATTGAACCAGGAAACGATGGCAACCGCTTAATTCAGTCAATGATTGATAGTAACGCATTCGGCCTAAAAGATTTCAGCCTAGTTGAATCCAGTGAAGCTGGCATGGTGTCTCAAGTATCACGTGCCGCACGCCGCAATCAATGGATTGTGTACCTAGGTTGGGCGCCGCACCCAATGAATAGTAACGTTGAAATGGAATATCTAGCGGGTGGCGATGACTTCTTCGGTCCTAACTACGGCGGCGCGAACGTCTACACAAACGTACGTAAAAATTACCTCGCTGAGTGTCCAAATGTAGGTCAGCTAGTGAAAAATCTAGAGTTTAACCTAGAAATGGAAAATGAACTGATGGAAGCGATTCTTAACCAGAAACAGAAGCCATCAAAAGCAGCGCAAGCATGGTTGAATGCAAACCAAGAGCAAATTGAAGCGTGGCTAGAGGGCGTGAAAACGGTAGATGGCCAAGATGCGCTAACAGCTATTACAAACTACTTAAAAACAAACGCTTAATAAGCAGTATTTGAGCTCGTTTTTTTAAAAGAAAGTGGGCAGAGTTTTGCCCGCTTCATTAACACAAAGGTTTTATTTTGAATTTTATTACGGACAACAAACTACCGTTGGGCCAATGGATGGAAACTGGCGTCGATTGGTTAACCATCAATGCATCGGGTTTTTTCGATGCAATCTCTATTACACTTGAAACGATCATTCTTTTCGTGGTGGACATTTTTAAATGGATGCCACCTGCAGCGCCAATCATTATGACGGCGGCAATTGCTTGGTTCTTACATCGCAGCATTCCTCTTGTCGTATTTATCGTGTTGGCCTTACTCGCAATTCTCAACCTTGGTTACTGGCAAGAAATGCTGGAAACCTTTGTCCTTGTGTTTGCAGCGACAACGATTTCCGTATTAATTGGCGTGCCGTTGGGCATTATGGCGGCGCACCGTCCTTGGTTATACACCTTGTTGCGGCCAATACTCGATTTGATGCAGACCGTACCGACATTCGTTTACCTAATTCCAACCTTGGTTCTGTTTGGCTTAGGTATTGTCCCTGGTCTAATCTCGACCATCATTTTCGCTATCGCTGCGCCAATTCGATTGACGTACCTCGGCATTATTAAAGTGCCGGAGGAGCTACTTGAAGCGGGTAAAGCATTTGGTGCCAGCCGCATGAAGCTACTGTTTAAGGTGGAGTTACCTGCGGCATTGCCAAGTATTATGGCTGGCGTTACGCAGTGCATTATGTTGTCTCTTTCTATGGTGGTCATTGCGGCGCTTGTTGGTGCTGATGGGCTTGGTAAGCCAGTCGTACGTGCACTGAATACGGTAAACATTTCACAAGGTTTTGAAGCTGGTTTAGCGATTGTACTCGTTGCCATCATTCTTGATCGCTTGTGTAAAGCACCAAACCAGAAGGAGGCATAATCATGGACGCTATTACTATTAAAAATCTTGATGTCGTTTTTGGTCAGCAACAAGCACAGGCGCTAGCACTACTAGATCAAGGGAAGTCTCGACAAGAAATCATTGATGAAACTGGCCAAGTGGTTGGGGTTGATAATGTTTCGCTGAACGTGAAACAGGGTGAGATCTGTGTCTTGATGGGGCTTTCAGGCTCGGGTAAATCAAGTTTGCTGCGAACGGTTAACGGATTGAACGATATTTCTCGTGGCTCTCTGAAAATTAAAGATGGCGACGATATGGTTGAGCTCTCTAACTGTGACGAACAGAAACTGCGCCACCTTCGTACGCACCGCGTGTCCATGGTGTTTCAGAAGTTTGCATTGATGCCTTGGTTAACGGTGTTAGACAATGTAGCGTTTGGTCTAGAGATGCAAGGCATTGGTAAAGCAGAGCGTCGTAAAAAGGCGCGTGAACAGCTCGAAATGGTCGGTTTATCTGAGTGGGAAACCAAATTCCCGCACGAGCTTTCTGGTGGTATGCAGCAGCGTGTTGGCCTAGCGCGAGCGTTTGCGATGGACACAGATATCTTGTTAATGGATGAACCGTTTTCAGCACTTGATCCATTGATTCGTGCTCAGCTTCAAGATGAATTGATTCTGCTTCAAGAAAAGCTAAACAAAACCATTCTTTTTGTAAGTCACGACTTGGATGAGGCGCTTAAAATCGGCAACAACATCGCCATTATGGAATCAGGAAAGCTGATTCAACATGGCAAGCCAGAACAGATCATTCTTGCTCCAGAAAACGATTATGTGGCGGACTTTGTTGCTCACACTAATCCATTAAATGTGCTGAAGGGACGTTCCTTAATGCGTGACGATTTGGTTCGCGAAGATACGCGTGTTCTGATTTGCCCTGATAAAGATATTTGGGTGATACAAGAGAGCAAGGGGTTAAGTTTAGCGGATAAAGGTAAATCGTTGATTCAATGGAAGAGCAATTCTTCGAACCTTGACGAAGTTAATGAAAACTCTCTGGTTCAGGTTAGCCCAGAAATCAGTATGCGAGAAGCGATTGAACTTAAACAGCGTAGCAATCAGCCTCTGCTTATGGTTGAAGATAATAAGCTGGTTGGTGTGTTAAGCGACAATGAGCTTTACGATGCATTGCTTGGTAATTTTAAGTCAGAGCAAGTTGCGTAAAGTTGACGCAGAACCAAGTAAAAAAGAGCCGCACATTAATGCGGCTCTTTTTAGTTTAAACAATGAGTTAAGTCGCTAAGCTAAGACAATGGTCGACTATAGAGTCGTAATTACATCATCCATTGCAAGGCGCGCTTTTGGAAGACCATGATTATAATCTTCCCCATCTTTATGGTAGCCAATCGCCAGTGCAACTTCACAAATATGGCCCTCGAGCTCTTCTTTAAACTCTTCTCCAATCAGAGCCGGATCGACACCTTCCATCGGTGTTGAATCAATGCCTAGTCGTGCCAATGTGTGTAGTAGGTTGCCTAGTGCCAAATAGACTTGTGCTTTTGTCCAGTTTCCGTTGAAGCCATTTTCGTCCGTATTTGCATCGGCAAAAGCGTAAGCACCCATAAAGTTGTTGTACATCTCCGCTGGCAAGTGGCCAGATGTTACTTCTGCATCCACACGTTTCGCAAATTTCTCTTTAGTAAATTTAGGATCGTAAGCAAACAGAATCGTATGTGATGCGGCTTTCGCGTGTGGTTGGTTAAACTGGTGCATATTTGCAAACGTATTGTGGAAACGTTGCTTCGCTTCATCACTTTCAATAACGATGAATTTCCATGGTTGTGAGTTGATAGAAGACGCCGACAAACGCAGTGCTTCTTTGATTATCGCCATGTCTTCTTGAGAAACGCGCTTGGTTTCATCATATTTTTTTGCAGTGTAACGGTTATTTAGATCGGTAATGATTTGATGGGACACGTTTATATCCTCTTTATGTGATGACAGATGAGGATGCACTAGCATCGACAACCATGCGTACCTCGAATATGGGTTCATGATAATGGATATTTTTTCATTGATAAGAGGGTGTTTATTTAAATCACTTTTTACTTTTTGTTGAAAATCGATGTGAGTTGATCGATTTGAAACTTAAAAGTCCTTATTTGGAAGCTTTTATTTGATATTAAATTAAACTCATATTGAGGCGTAGGGGAAAGCAACATGAACGTGATTGAAGTTTTTAATGATAGCTATGAACGTTGTACTTCAGATCAGGAGTTTTTCGACTTGTTCTACAAAAATTTATGGTCGAAAAGCGCCAACTTTAGACAGAAGTTTGACGGTATAGACATGCACCAACAAGTGAGAATGCTTAGAGGGTCTATCGTGTTTTTTATGATGGCAGATACCTCGACCGAAGCGCACAAAATGGTGGAAAAGTATGGGAAAAAGCATGCAAGTGCCGAAATTGGTATAGAGCCGCAGGATTTTGATGTTTGGCTTGAGAGTTTGTTAGAAACGGTTCGACAGTGTGATTCCGGGTACGATGCCGATGTTGAAACCGCTTGGCGAACATGCTTTAAAACGGGCTTAGAAGTAATGAAACAAGAATGTGATAAAGAAGATGGGCACTTCCTTAAAGCGAGTACCAAATAAGGAAGTAACGTGAGTGGTCGTTACCTCCTAGGGTCAGAACCTTACTTATCTTGTGTCTCTTTATTCTTTTTCACCGCTTCGGCGATATCACTGACAGCTTCGACAAGATTGATCGGCATTGGAAAAATAATAGTGGATGTTTTGTCTGTAGTGATTTCAGTGAGTGTCTGCATGTAACGTAATTGCAGTGCATTCGGTGCTTCGTTGAGCATTTGCGCTGCTTCTTTTAATTTATTTGAAGCCTCTAACTCACCAGTAGCGTGAATGATCTTCGCCCTACGGTTACGTTCTGCTTCTGCCTGACGGGCTAGGGCTCTGACCATGCTGTCATTTAAATCAACATGTTTGACTTCAACCGTAGCAATCTTGATTCCCCAGTCATCAGTCTGTTGATCGAGAATGGATTGTAAATCCTTATTGAGGCGTTCTCGCTCTGATAGCAATTCATCGAGTTCATGCTGACCCAATACCGAGCGCAGCGTGGTTTGTGCTAACTGACTGGTGGCATCGCTGTAGCTTTCAATATTGTTAATCGCCATTTGAGGATCGACTACGCGAAAATAAACGACCGCGTTGACGCGTACAGAAACGTTATCTTTGGTAATTAAATCTTGTGTCGGCACATCCAAAACGACAGTACGTAAATCAACCCTCACCATTTGCTGAATAAATGGGATAAGGATGATCAAACCAGGTCCTTTGACTTCTTGAAATCGACCAAGAAAGAACACAACCCCACGTTCGTATTCTCTCAAAACCTTGAACATTTGGGTCGCTAGTGCGAACAGCAGCACCACGATCACCGCAACGGTATAGAGCATCATAAAGCGCCTCCTATTTATTTTGGCGGTCATCAGGCATCACAGTTAAGGTCAGCCCTTTAACATTAACAATGGTGACGTGATCACCTTGTTTGAATTGTTGATGGTCTTTGGCTTTAGCTCGCCATAACGCACCGTTGAGTTGAACGCGTCCTTCGCCATCGATAAAGTCATCGCTTACCACGGCGACCTTCCCAGGGTATGTTTCTAAACCCGTCGTTACACGCCGGCGACGAATTTTGAGCAGCAGGCCGACGGTCAGCACGATTAGAGCCACGGAAAATATGGCAATACCAAAAATCAAAGGAAGGGCGATCTGGAATCCTGGTAACTCACTGTCCATGAGAAATATCGAACCGAGTACAAAGGCGACAACGCCGCCTAAGCCCAAAATACCAAAGCTCGGGCTGAATGCTTCCGCTATCATTAGTGCAATACCGAGTAACAGCAGACCAAGACCTGCGTAGTTGACGGGCATCATTTGTAGTGCGTACATGGCCAGAAGCAGACAAATCCCACCTAGCACACCGGGTAAGCCAATTCCTGGGTTGTAAAATTCAAGAAGTAAACCGTAGATGCCGATGAGCATTAGAATGTAGGCAACGTTTGGATTGGTGATAACGGCTAGCATTTCTGCTCGCCAATCGGGTGTTCTTTCAATCCATACGGGATTTTCCAGTGACAATGTCGCATCACGATTGTTAACTTTAACAGTTTGTCCATTAATGGCTTTGACTAAATCCTCTAGTGAGTTGGCTATATAATCAATAACGTTTAATTCCAATGCCTCTGTGGCGTCCAAACTCGCTGCTTCGCTCACTGCTTTCTCTGCCCACTCTGCATTTCGGCCATGAAGCTTTGCTAAGCCTTTAATATAGGCTCTAGCATCATTAATCACCTTTTTCTCCATTGCGGTTTTCGCGGGAACTTTCTCTGAACCTTCGTTGGTTCCTTCTGACGTTTCTTCCGCGTTTTGATCTTTGCCATCATCCGATGAAGGGGGCTGAGGGGCACCACCTAACGCGACGGGCGTTGCCGCGCCAAGGTTGGTGGCTTCAGCCATTGCGGCAACGTGGCTGGCGAGTAAAATGTATGTCCCTGCGCTAGCCGCTCTAGATCCTGACGGGCCAACCCAAGTCGCAATTGGAGTGGAGGAGGTGGTAATCGCGTGAATAATATCTCTCATTGCACTGTCTAAGCCGCCTGGTGTGTCCATCTCTAAGATCACTAAACTGACACCGTTTAGTTGAGCTTCTTCTATTTCACGAGATAAATAGTCGCTAGTAGCAGGCCCTATAGCGCCTTTGACAGGAACAATCCAAACGGTATTCGCCAGTGCTTGACTGGCCATCAAGAGTAAAGGTAAGAACCATATCCATAGTCGTTTCATGCAGTCCTCCTTGTGTGGTCACAGGGACTTTTTGAAATCCTAATTCAAGTATATCCAAATAACTTAGAGATGCTTGAGTATAGGTTCTAATGAATAAGTTGCCGAGGCTAATTAGGAGACTACTTTTTTATATATAAACGCTGTGTGAGATAGTAAACTAAAGCAAATTATTGGTAATTGTGATGTTTATGTTTATTGTTCAGCGTTTGATTAAGTTGGCCGTTATCTGTGCCGTATTCTTTACTATTTTCGATCTGATCTCGTATGGAGAGGTGACTTGGTTTCAACGGTTTTTGGCTTTTCTACACTAAACTCAGATTTCAATACGTTAGCTACTCATAAGGCGATCGATTTCTTCCTATTCGCCTTATTACTCCCTCTTCAACCAAAGCAATACTTAACTCGTTTTTTCAACTTCCTGTCGGTGGAAAAAACGCCAAAATGCAACTAAATTCATATCAATGACAAGTTTAAGGTATGTAGTTGATGAGGCAATTCAGCGCAATCGCACTAGCTGTTGTAACACTCATTTTGAGCCAAACAACAACCGCAAGAAACGCGAAGATGTTAGGTGATATCTCCCTAGTTCAGCCCATACAGGGTGATCCTAATGTGGATATTAAGCTAGCGAGAATTGGCTGGCATCTCTTCCGCGATCCTCAATTATCGTCAAATGGTAATGTCAGCTGCGCGACATGCCACAATCTGCAAACCAATGGCGCTGAAAATACACCAGTCTCTACGGGGGTGAAAGGTGATGGAATTAGAAATTCTATAACAGTGTTTAATGCAGCGTTAAATTATCGTTTTTTATGGGATGGTACGGAAAACACCTTGATGGCTCAGATTGATGGTCCAATCCATAATCCAATGGAAATGGACTCAAACTGGCAAACAATAGAGCAATATGTAAAAGAGAGTGAACATTATCAAGCGCTATTTAATCGTGACGGTGAATTGCCGATTAACGTTCATAATATCAAGTCCGCTATTGTGGAGTTTGTTGAAGGGCTGCAGACGCCTGGCGCACCATTCGATGCTTACTTATTGGGTTACACGCATGTATTGAGTGAACAGCAAATCAGAGGTTGGAAAACATTTCAGACTTCAGGTTGTGTGCAGTGTCATCAGGGCAAAAATATCGGCGGAGCGATGATCCAAAGGTTCGCCTATTTCAAGGATAAGCCAGTAGTAGAGGACTCGGGCAGGCAACTCGTTACGATAGAAGATGAAGAGCGATTCTATTTTAGAGTAGCCAGTTTACGCAATGTCGCGCTAACGAGTCCTTATTTTCATAATGGGCAAGTCGATAAGTTATCCGACGCGATACAAATCATGGCTAAAACCCAGCTCGGTATAACGATGAACGATGAGAATGTCGCGGACATTGAAGCATTCTTGCAGTCGTTGACAGCACCTAGACCCATAATTTTAGAGGTGTTGGAAAATGAATAAATTCAAACTGATCAACTTTTGCTTTTTTATTGGGATACTGACGTGCTGCACACTGGCGTATATGTCGTATATGAATTCAAAAAACGCTCAAGAATTTCATGCAGGGCTAATGAATATCGGACATGAGTTGATTGAAGAGCGTGATGTTATCGTGAACCGATATGCCGTTGAAGATAGGAAAAACTATGAGTTAACAACATCTTTAGTAGAGATAGAAATCGCAGCACAGGCACTGTTGGAATCATCAAAGGCATCAGTTTGGTTTCCCGTGACACCCAATCGTATAAAAGTTAGGGATACGCTTGAACAGTTTAAGGAGCGAGTGCTTCAAACAACGTTGAAGCTTGATATGTTAATTGGTGTTCAGGTAGAAAATCGGTATGCATTACTCATGTTGTTCAATTTATATCAGCAAGATGTTTCTACCGAGCGCGGCCAATCATTGGGTGGCAGTCGTTATTTTGAATTTCTCAACCAGTTGCTTCTAACACAAACTGAAGTTGAGAGTGAAAAGGAAGCGAACTTCCTTAAACGGCTTCAAACGAGTGATAAAAGAATTGAATTGCTGACGAATGAACTGCTTGATCACACTTATATTGAGTTTGTCGAAAGCTCAGAGCATCGGTTACTCAATATTGCTCAAAGTGAGGCGCGTTTTACGTGGTTGTTTGTATTTATCGCGGTGATGTTTCTAGTTAGCGCGTTTGTTTATCAGTCACATCACCGAATGCATAACTTAAAACAGTTGAATCTTGAAATTGAAGAGGCGAGAAACAAAGCCGAGCGAGCGGCAAAAGCGAAATCAAATTTTCTCGCTGCAATGAGTCACGAACTAAGGACGCCGATGAATGGTGTACTAGGGCTTTCTCAAATGATTGCAGAAGAGACCAAAGAGCCGACGACGAAAGAGCATATTAGGGTTATTCTTGATTCTGGCCAGCATCTGATGACTATCCTCAACGATATTTTGGATTTTTCTAAAGTTGAAGAAAACAAACTGGAATTTGAGCAAGCTAAGTTTAAGCTCGATCAAGTGCTTTCTCCGGTGTGTAGCGCAATAAAACCACTTGTTGATGAAAAAAATATCGAGTTAATCTTGGAAAACGAGGTTTCTGAATATACTGAATTTACTGGGGATTGTGCGCGTTTACGACAGATCTTATTTAATCTCGCCGGTAACGCGGTGAAGTTTACCAATGAAGGGCATGTGCTGGTTAGAACCGAGTTAGATGAATCGAATCAGTTGTTGGTCATGCGCGTGAGCGACACCGGTATTGGTATTGCGCCAGACAAGCACGAGCATATTTTTAACTCGTTTGAGCAAGCAGACTCATCAACGACTCGAAGGTTCGGCGGAACAGGGCTTGGGTTAGCCATCGTCAAAAAACTAACCGATTTGATGGGTGGCCATATTACTCTGAAGAGTATAGAAGGTGTTGGAAGTCAATTTATCGTTGAGTTGCCGATTCCTTGGGTAGAATCTGCTCCGAAAAAGCAGCAAGAAGCACCGAAACCTCGCGCAAAATCACACCATTTAAAGATACTACTTGCTGATGATAACCGTGTGAATGCCATTGTGGCAAAGGGGTTTTGCGAAAAGCTTGGGCATGAAGTGGATGTTGCAGAAAATGGATTAATCGCGGTTAAAAAGGCGAAAGAGAACGAGTACGACCTGATCTTGATGGACAACCATATGCCCGAGATGAATGGCGTTGAGGCGACACGCGTTATCCGACAAGAGTTAGGTATCAAGACATTACTCTTTGCGTACACGGCAGACGTATTTCGTGAAGCCCATGATAGCTTTATTGAAGTAGGAGCAGACCATGTGCTTACAAAACCGCTACAGCATGAGAGCTTTTCAGACGCTCTCAAACAGTTTGCCGCCAGACTCGAACCGAAACAGAATCCGCCACTAACGAGTGACAGCAATGTGCTTCAGTTGCAACGTAAGCCAATCGAGAACTTAAGGTTAACAGAGGAAGAACTCTCCCGCTCAGGCATGTTTGCTTCTTTACGAGATGAGCCAGAAGCGCTCGACGAGCTGCTAAAAAGCATTATTGTCGATTTTGAGACATCTGTTGATGAGCTTATTGAATACTTTATGGCTGAAGACTTTGTTTCATTAGAGCTGACGTTGCACAAAACGAAAGGGATGGCACTGAACCTAAGTTTACCTATTTTGGCGAGCCAAACGGAGGCCCTGGAAACTCAACTTAAAGCCAACCAAAGTCCCGAGATTGAGCAGTTGCAGATGCTGATCAATCGGTTACAGGTCAACATCCATCAGTCTCATAGACTTTTGGATGATATCCAGAAGAACAATGCCGATCCTCAACATATTTTATAGTCCCTGTGAGTGCGATGCTTTCCTTAACTCATTTTGTTGTGGTTTACTGTGGCAAGGACGGATAGTGTTGATTCGTCGTCGGAAAATCAGGGAGTTAGAATGAGTAAGCATTCCGCTTTAATCAAATGGCATCGTAAAGCTGGCGAAGAGTTTAAGGATAATAAGTATAGTAGGGCACACATTTGGCAATTTGATGGAGGGTTGCAAGTCCCAGCATCTCCATCTCCCCACGTAGTACCATTACCACTATCCGTAGAAGAAAACGTTGATCCAGAAGAAGCGTTTGTCGCGGCACTTTCTAGTTGTCATATGCTCGTTTTCCTGTCTATTGCAGCAAAGCGGCGTTACGTTGTGGACAGTTACTTCGATGAAGCGGTAGGGGAGCTTGAAAAAGGCGAAAACGGAAAAGAGTGGGTATCAAAGGTAACGTTAAACCCTAAGATAACATTTTCAGGTGAAAAACAACCGACACCATCTCAATTAGAAAAACTGCACCACATGGCCCATGAGAATTGCTTTATCGCCAACTCCGTTAAAACAGAAGTGACAACGCTTATTGCGAATTAAGTGGAGCTCTTTATCAAAAGCGCGGCCTATTACAGAGTTATATTAAGCCAGCAGTCATCCTGCTGGCTCGTTCATCTAGACGACACCTTGCTCAATCATTGCATCAGCGACTTTTCTAAAGCCTGCAATGTTGGCGCCTAAAACTAAATTTCCAGGTTGGCCAAACTCTTTACTGGTTTCGTTTGCATTGATGAAAATATTTTTCATGATGGTTTGCAACTGACTATCCACTTGTTCAAAAGTCCAGTTTTGCATGCTGGCGTTTTGCGCCATTTCAAGTTGACTGGTTGCAACACCGCCTGCATTGGCTGCTTTGGCAGGCCCATAAGCTATGTCTGAGTCCACGATAATATTGGCAGCATCACGGGTGGTTGGCATGTTCGCCCCTTCACTAATCAAAATACATCCGTTTTCGATAAGAGCCAGTGCGTCGTCTGACGTTAATTCATTTTGAGTCGCACAAGGGAAGGCAGCATCAGCCTGATATCGCCAAACAGCATGTCCTTCATTAGGATAGTCGCCCTCTGGTGTGTATTCTGCTTCAGGGTAAGTTTCTAAATATTCTTCTAAGCTTGCTCTTTTCACTTCTTTCAGTTGTTTGAGGAGCTTAAGATCAATACCGTGCTCATGATAGATCGTACCTCGAGAGTCGCTGCATGTAACCGGCGTTGCTCCCATATGGTACAGTTTTTCAATGGCGTAGATAGCCACGTTGCCAGCACCAGAAACGAGGCAAGTTTTCCCTTTCAATGAATCGTTGCGGTCGTTGAGCATGCATTCTGCAAAATAGACGGCGCCATATCCTGTCGCTTCTTTTCTGGCGAGTGATCCACCCCAAAGAAGACTCTTGCCTGTAAGCACACCTTCGTAGCGCCCCGTCAATCGTTTGTATTGACCAAACATATAGCCAATTTCGCGCGCCCCGACACCGATATCGCCTGCGGGCACATCGGTGACAGGACCGATGTGACGGTACAACTCGTTCATAAATGATTGGCAAAATCGCATGATCTCGCCGTCGGATTTTCCTTTAGGATCGAAGTTTGAACCGCCTTTGCCGCCACCGATAGGAAGGCCAGTCAGTGCGTTTTTAAAGATTTGCTCAAAGCCGAGAAATTTTATGATGCTCGCATTGACTGAGTGATGGAATCTCAATCCTCCTTTGTACGGCCCCAAAGCAGAGTTGAATTCAACTCGATAACCTTTGTTTACTTGTACATTTCCAGCATCATCAACCCAAGGAACTCGAAACATGATTTGACGTTCTGGCTCGACGATCCTTTGGATAATCGCTTGGTCCTTATATTTATTATTGCCTTCTATTACCGGCGCGAGAGAAGTTAATACTTCTTCTACCGCTTGGTAAAATTCTTTTTGCGCAGGGCTACTGTGTTGCAACGCAACAATAGTATCGTGTATGTATGACATAGATTTCTTCCTTGATGTGAATAAGCAATCAGTTTATATGAATGTATTTCCATTAAATAGTGATTTTGACCAAGATTCAATGGTTGTAGTGGTCTTTCCTGCGGATGAGAATGTGCAGCTTCTAACCCAGGCAGTGTTGGTTGAGATAGGTAGGGCGAGCTAAGTAAGCGGGTGGTTGAGTGATCAGTTTCACATATAACAAGCAGAAATCACTTTAGTCGATGTTGTTGTGCAGTTACGCAAATTGTTTATGTTAACGTCATGTTAAAGTTTTTGTGTGTGATAACTTGTGAAAAGACAACTATATGGATGAGCTTAAGGTTCTGAACTCGTTTATTCAGCAGAATGGCCTACCAGCGTTTGGCCACCTTGATGGAATTCCAACATCGTTACAGCTAGATAAATTTACTTACCTCGATGAGATGGATAAGCCAGTGTCTAAGTGGCGCCGTTACCGCGATTATAAGCAGTTTCAGTTCGTCAATTTGGTCACACCTGATTACGTCATTGGAGTAGCGATTGCTGATATACGGTATTTAGCATCCGGCTTTTGCTACCTGTTTGATATTAAAAAGAATAAGTTGATTGAGCAACAATGGTTGAAACCTTTTAATATAGGTTATCAAACTCAGCCTTCCAGTTGGTGCAGTCTTGCCCATCTTGCTAACAAAAGAGTTCAGTTTTCTATTAAGGAT
Organism: Vibrio sp. Vb0349; assembly: GCF_033338975.1. Lineage (NCBI taxonomy): Bacteria > Pseudomonadati > Pseudomonadota > Gammaproteobacteria > Vibrionales > Vibrionaceae > Vibrio > Vibrio sp. Vb0349. Next base: position 235,736 of record NZ_JAWOTS010000004.1, read on the forward strand.
GGTATTTGGCACGTCCACTTTGTGACAGAGTCAGTCAATGCGGATCTCTATTTACGTCCAGAAAATATGAGTTTGCCATTAATGTTGTGTACGCCAACAGGTTATGCGGGTTGGACATATACTCAGAAGCACAATGCGTTAGCAGTAGACGGTAACTTGTTCATATTAGGAAAAGAGCAAGATCTTTCAGAGGTGGCTGCTGGTTACGATTTTTCCGCTGGGTACATGCGGCGAGAAACAAGTTGGCGCTGGGCGAGTATCAATTGCTTTGAGGATGACAGGCGTCTGGGGTTGAACTTGGCAGCTGGCGTTAATGAAACTGGCTATTGCGAAAATGTATTGTGGATTAATGGTCAGCGTCACTTTTTGCAACCTGTGCAGTTTCAGTTTTCACGAAGTGATGAAGGGCAAAAGTGGCATATTACGTCGGAAGATAAACGAGTTAACTTACAGTTCACGCCTTTGAATCGACGCTCAGAGAAGAAAAATTTTTGGCTTCTCAAAAGTAACTTTCGTCAGTACATCGGTTATTTCTCTGGCTATCTTATCGATGGAAATGGCATCAAACATCAGTTAGAAGAAGTTATGGGTCTTACTGAAGATCACTATGCAAAATGGTAGAAACACAATGGATTGGACGCAATTGATGGACCGCCCAGAATTACTTCTGATGATTCTGGCTCCAGTTTTCTTTTTCTGCATGCTTGCCGAATATTGGTTCGGACAAAGAAGGGGACGCTTGCCTGAAAGCGCGACGTATTACTTCCCTGAAGTAGCGTGTAATTTTGTTCTTGCGGGCTTACACCAAGCGACAGACATACTCACGGGTTTACTGATTGCTCAGTTGTATTTGTGGTGGTTTGATTGGCGTTTGTTTGATATCGAAATGAGCGTCTCAGCTTTTCTTTTACTTGTTGTCCTGCAAGATTTTTTCTATTACTGGTTTCATCGGGCTAGCCATCGTATTCGTTGGATGTGGGCCGCGCACGTTGTTCATCACAGTTCGGAAAGAATGAACTTCAGTACCGCATTTCGTCAAAGTTTAATGTATCCGCTAGCGGGGATGTGGATTTTTTGGTTGCCCTTGGTGATTATTGGTTTTGAGCCAAAATGGGTTGTCTTCGTTGTGTTGTTTAATCTGGGCTTACAGTTTTTTGTTCACACCCAATCAATTCGTTCGCTCGGGCCGCTAGAGTGGGTATTTAACACGCCGTCTCATCATCGCGTTCATCATGGTGTGAACCGTCAGTACATCGACAAAAATTATGCGGGTGTATTAATTATTTGGGATCGAATGTTCGGAACGTTTGAACCAGAGGTGGAAACGGTTCGATATGGGGTTTCTAAACCTGTAAACAGCTTTAATCCCATCCGCGTGACGTTTGCAGAATGGAAAGACATGTTTCATGACGTAACTCGACCAAACTTATCATGGAAACAACGCTGCCGCCGTTTGTTCGCTCCGCCATCGGATTTTTATGAGTAAATTGAGATAAAGAGATTGGAGCGGGCAGCGGGAATCGAACCCGCATCATCAGCTTGGAAGGCTGAGGTAATAGCCATTATACGATGCCCGCGCATCGATAGGACTCAGTTAATATGCCACACTGGACGAAAAAGAAAAGTCTTTTCTCATCAAATGTTTGTCAGTTGCCTAAAAAAGTAGCGGACTGATGTTAAAGTGTTCATTGTCTCTGGTTTTTTGTGGCACTCGCGATTCCGCTACTAAGCCTAGGGGCTTCCAATTAGGTCGTAAACACCGAATTCTTAGGTGTTTAGATGTTGATGATATTCAAGATTTTCTGTGTAAAGGTTAATCTCGTTTATTGAACAGTCACGTTTCATGGTCAAGACTAGATATTGAAATGATTACTTTTTACTGTTGATGCGTATGTATAACACAGGGTAATTCTGCTGAAACAGTCAGCTTAACCAAAGGAGATTTAACATGATGAGAGGTTTGATATTAGGGCTGGTGGTGATGCTGGTATCTGCTTGTACTACCGTTACAACCGATGTAGATAAACAAGCCGACTTTTCAGCTTACAGAACGTTTGACTTCGGTGCTCAGGCGGAAGCTCCTACCAGTATTGATGGTCGACGTATTGAGCAAGGGCTTGCTGAACAGCTTGAGGGTAAGGGTTTAAACAAGGTAAATAGCGGCGGTGACCTTTACGTACATCATGATATCGTAGAAGAATCCGAGCTTGTTTCTTCAGGATCGTCGGTGAGCTTTGGCTATGGCTGGAATAGCTTTGGTGTGATCACTTCAAGCCCGGAAAGATATAAAGAACGTAAGTATGGGAAGTTGGTGGTTGAACTGGTTGATGCAAAGGCTAATCAAGTCGTTTGGAAAGGCGTTTCAAGTCGTAAACTGTCTGAGTCAATGAGCTCTGAGAAAAGAGAATCTCTCATCCAAGAAGAAATCGCGAAGATGTTTGAAAGCTACCCTTACGGTGAAAAATAATTAGTATTCTTAACGATTAAGAATACTAATTGCCAATAGTTACGCACAGGGTTAAAAGAACTTATTATTTTAGTTTTGGTTACCTTTGTGCGTACGATTCTGATTGCTTTACTCGGACTACTTTTCTGCTTGTTGGCTCCGAGCATGAGCCTGGCGCACTCACACCCAAATTTTCTTTCCTTTCATAACCAGAATATCGCTGTTGACGCTAAGTCGAAGCACTTTTCAGAACATCCTGTCTCTCCAATACAACAAGACTATCCGAGTTTAAACAGCCGGAATATATTGAGGGTTATCCATGCTAAGGAAATGAGCTCGAACGACGATGTAGAACCCGAATGGTTTGAAATGCTTGATGTAGCATGGTGGGCGCATCGCTCGGCAATTTACTCGATGAAGCGGCTAAAACGCATCGGTAATGAGGCTTTAGGTTGTTGTATTGAAAGTATTTTTACTCACTCTAAATACAGAATCGGCGTGAGAAAAGAGTCGAATTTCATATACCGCTTTATACATGCTCGCTAACACATTCCATGTTTTTGCAACTTTTGGTTAATTATGCTTAGGAGCGGTTTATGTTTGATTCGATCATTCAGGTCTTGAGTGCTTTTTGGCATCAAGATTTCACGGCGTTAATGGCGCCAGGCAGTGCAGGTTTGGTTTATTTTGTTGTTGCTGTGATTATCTTTTTGGAAAGTGGTTTTATTCCTGCTGCACCTTTCCCATGCGACAGTGTCGTCGTATTATCCGGTACGCTGGCGGCGGTTGGCGTCCTTGACCCAATTATGATCATGTTGGTAATAGCTGTTAGTGCGGGGTTGGGAAGTTGGGCGGCTTATTTACAAGGCAAGTGGCTAAATCGCTTACCTAAGGTCCAAGGCTGGGTGAGTGCGGTTCCTCAAAAGCGTTTGGAACAAGTCGACGTATTACTCAGTAAACATGGATTGGTTGCGCTTTTGTGCGCGCGGTTTATTCCGGTTGTTCGTTCCCTATTGCCATTAATGATGGGGTTGCGAGTGAAACGTATTAGTAAATTCCATTACTTTGCGTGGCTGAGTGCGATTTTATGGACGCTGATATTATGCGGTTTTGGTTCATTACTTCCTTTGCTACCGGAAAATATGAGCAAAGCAATCACAATGCTATTAATGGCGGCACCAATAATTACTCTTGTGATTGGAGTGCTTAGTTTCTTGTTTGTTAAAGCACGTCGAGCGTTCTGTAAACCCAAGGATGTGTCTGAGTTTTCTCAGTAAGTTTACTTGATTTGCACTTTTAAGCTTGTATGCAGATTAGACATCTAATCGACAGGTTTTTATCAGTAAAAAGAAAGGCGCATACATTGCGCCTTTCTTTTTGAGTGTCGTTAGGGTTTCGAATTTAATAGCCAATGCTATATAAGTATTCGCCAACTTCTTTGCACTGAGACTTGTAGATGTTCTCTACTTCAGACTCATTCTTATCTGCTGCTTTAAATTCAAGTTCGGCAGACGATAGCTGGTCAAAGCTGTAGTCTCTCTCAGACATTAAGTAGTGTCTGAACATCGCTCTGTGTTCCGGAACTGCAATACGTGCGTTAGAAACGTTGGCACACTCTAACAGAGTGTCGTTACTCATTTCTTCTGGCTTAGTTTCTGTGTTTGCTAAGGTTGAGCCCGCTGCAAATAGTAATGCTAGTGCGATGGTTGTAGCGATTCTTGTCATTATATGGACCTCAAATTGGTTCTAGTAACAATGAGCATATTGGTTCTTATCGTTACATTTTCGTGTTCTCTGTATGTCATAAAAAGTTAAACAACAGAGAAGGCGTTGCGACCATGAGTAAAGACGTACATTAAGTTCGCTTCCTTTCTTCCTGAGAGGCGATAAAGAGAGCGTTGACTCATGAGTCCGCCATAACTGTCTAGAGGTAAGCGAGATGCTTGTTTTGCCAACTCCAGTAGTGGTGGAGAAGAGAAAGCAATAAGTAAAAAATAATCAGGAGTAAAATCTGATGATAAAACGCCATCAGTAGCTGATGTTCGGCGACAGGAGACAAGCCCGAACAACTCGCGCTTTATATGTAGGTAGTAACTTTCTGAACCCCAAGAGCTCAGAGAAGCTGAGGCATGAAAATCAGTGTGTGCTAGCTCAAAATCGTCTTGTTGAGAGAGTTTAAGTAGGCGCTCGGAAGTGTAATGTTTGGTGTGGTGCCACTCATGCGCATATGAAGCTGTGATGAGCCCTGAAAGCAGGGACAAAGAAAGCATCAATAATATACGGTGTAGATAACGCAAGAAGTAACCCTAAACATATAAAGCCACAGTTACCCACCATGATTAAGGAATCTTAGTGGAACTATGATAACGATGAAAGCCAGTGTCTGATGAACTCAGCGTATACTAACGAGATGGAAGGGGGATGAACAGAGTTTTCTGATCGCACTTAGGTATATCAGCGAATAACACAATAATTTTTCGCTTTCGAGTAAGCGAAAATGGAAAGAGAGTCGTTGCACAAGGACGATTAAGCTAACAGGATTATTACTGGGGAAGAAATAGAATCTTCTTTTTCTTCCCCATATTCGTCGCATCGATATTATGCGCTTGCGTAAATAACGCTGCCGCCTTTTATGGTGTCAATGATCTCGCGAGACAACTTCTCTGGCAAAGCAGGGCAACCCCAGCTGCGTCCGAGGTATCCATTCTTCTTGATGAAGGAAGGGTTTGCGTAATCGGCACCGTGCACGACAATGTAACGCTCGCGAGCTTTGTCGTTTAATCCAGAGCTTAGCCCATCTAATCGAAGTGAATAGCCATTTGAGCCGTAGTAAGTGGTATCAGTCAAAAAAGTGCCCAATGATGTTTTTCGCGAGTTCACGACATTTGAAAACTGTGTCGCTGTTTTCTTTCCGCTGTTCACGCCGTGAGAAACATACGTATTGTAGATTAGCTTCTTTTTATCTAAATCAACCACATAAAAACGCTTTTCAGTTGATGGTTTACTATAGTCGATGATCGTTAGTACCGACTTCTTTCTATCGGGTGTCTTCTGATAAGCGATGTAAGCGTCACTGAACAACTTAAAGTCTACTATGCCATCTAGCTTGGCTTGTTTAAACACATGTTCAACTTGCTTTGGTCGTAAATGATCCCTGGGTTCGTTATCTGATTGTTTTGCAAAAGCAAAAGGTGATACAGACAACAGCGCACATGTAAATAATATAATTAATTTTTTCATCTTGGCTAAATAAAACTCTATGGTGTTACAAATTTACCGATTGCTTCATGCATTCGTTAAAACAACATGCACATCAATATAATTCTATTCCCAATGTTTCTTATTGCACGCTTAGGTGCTTGATATTGGGTTGACGATAAGTTTTCGAGTTAAAAACTAACTGATTGAAACTTATATAAAATATGAAGTTTAACGATGGTTTCTATAAACTTCGGCGTAAATAATATCTGATATATGTAATTAATAAAACTGTGTTTAAGGATATTTGTGAAGTTGCTAATTTATAAAAACGGCGTTTTATTTTTCGTACTTTAGAAACTCTTTTTATTTCAATGTGTTTTCTTTTTCTACACTTTATCCAATACCTCAAAAGTTTGTGACTTAACTCGTAACAAATCGTAACGCCGAATCGTTATGTGTATAAGTGCATTTATAATGTATGAATAAACAACAGGGTGGTAAGAAAAGGCAGTAAAACAGCGGTGAATCGGTTGTTTTTAATTCACGATTGACAAAGCTAAGTCTAAGTCGTTCAAAAATTTAACTTGTGAATGTATCATTTAAGTGAGAGTGATGAGCTCAACAAAAGTGAAGTGACGCGTGCTACTGTTTATTTTCTAATTTATTCGATTACATAAGGAAGGGTACATAGTAAAAATTGAAAAAATAATTCTATCGTGTGGATTAAAATATATAAATAATAAAACTTCGAAATTAAAAGATAAGAACGCCAGATCTTAATTCATTAAATTTTTGAACATGAAATTAAACTCTATCTATTATGCTTGGTTTGGTTTGGTTTGGTTTGGTGTGAAAGCGCTCATCTCATTAAGAAAAGCGCTAGAATTTATTTAAGGACGGTTATGACAGCATTTAATAAAGTGTTTATTGTCTCTCCCAATGTTAATGATTTTGCAATGTTGCAAGAGTCGCCATTGGAAATGTCTCTTCAAGTAACGGCAAGCAAACCTATCCAACTCTATGGAGAGTCTGTTAAAGCCAGTTGGAAAAGTATTGATATTGAATGGTTAGACGTTAAGGGTGAAAAGCCATTACCCAGGCCTGATATTGCAGCATGGGGATCTTTTACTCTTGCTGTATCCGCTTCTATTGCGGATAAGCTCGATGTGTTGAGCGAGAATGTCGAATTTTTACCATTAAATTTACAAGGAAAGCCTTGGCGAGCATTAAACATTGTCACTCAAATTGATGCCATTGATACCTCTGCTACCGAGTATAATCTTCGTCATGGTAAGCTAAGTCGTGCTAGACCGTTTAAGAAACTCGTTTTGAATAGAGAAGCCGTTAATGAATCTGACTTGTTCAGAGTAAAAGGTGCTGGGCTCAGAACGTTTTGCACGGACAAAAAAGGTGGCTTGTACGATAGCGTCAAAGCGCTGAATTTGACCGGTTTGGATTTCAAGGAAGTGCTGGTTTAAAAACGAATAAATAGTAATTTACTCAACTAAAGTCATAGATATAGGTATGGGGGAACAAAAGCTGAGCATCTATCAATGAAGCTCATATACAACTAAATACAGCCGCCACAGCTGTGACTGCTGTACTTCTCCCCTTAACTTATGTTCTTGAAACCCTAATTGAGCTGACCATGGACGCATCAAATCGACTGTCGTCATTTGCCGATTGCCACCACAAGCTCAATTGTTCTTTAGTCATTGGTTTGCCAAATAAATAGCCTTGCATATAGTCGCAGCGGTATGCCGATAGCCATTCATGCATCATATTGTGTTCAATACCTTCTGCTGTAACCGTTTTATTTTGGGCATGGCATAGCTCAATAATAGGTTTGATCACATGGCCGTTGTTAGTGTTCATCAATGTAACGAGGAACTCTCGGTCAAATTTGATTTTTTGAACCGGATACTGAACGAGCTGAGTTAACGATGTGTAACCAGAACCAAAGTCATCAATTGCAAGACGGTAGCCACGTTTTGATAGCTCATCAAGTAGAGCCGTGCCTTGTTGTTCTGCGGCAAAGGTTTCGGTTATTTCTATCTCAATACATTCTGGTTTAACACTGTGCAGTGTCGCTTGTTCATGGATGTAGTTTGCCATTTCTATCGAGTTTAGCTCTGCTGATGAAAGATTGACCGAAAGAACAATATCCTTACCGAAAATATTCCTTAATTGATGGTATTCCGCCGTTGCATTGGCGAAAACCCAGCGGTCAATTTTATCAAATAATCCGGCTTGCTCTGCAATTGGAATAAACTCCTTTGGAGGGATAGGGCCGATACCTTCGGCTTCCCAGCGCAACAAGACTTCTAACCCCTCAATTTCGTTGCTTCGATTGTTCATATAGGGTTGAAAAACAAGGTGAAATTCTTCCTCTACATTGCTTTTTCGGAGCGCACGTTCAAGCTGACTTCGTCTTTGAGACTCAATATTGAGAGCGGCTGAATAATAGGCGTATTGATTTTTCCCTGCCCGTTTTGCTTGATACATAGCCGCATCGGCACTGGAGAGTAACTTCGCGATGTCAGTACCGTCTTGAGGATATTGTGCAATACCTACGCTTGCCGTAACGGGAAATGAATTACTCCAAGATGAACTGAGATTACTAATCGGTTTTAGTAACTCTGATGCAAGCAAATCAGGCAAGCGTTTTACCTCTTGATTTGAGCTCAGCAAAATTGCAAATTCGTCACCAGATAACCTGGCGGCAAAGCAGGGGCTGTTGTAATCGTGCGAGAACTTTTGACAAGCATTCTTGATGTGTGATGAGAACACTTTTAATAAGTTATCTCCCAATTCATGCCCGTATTTATCATTCACGTATTTAAAGTTATCAAGATCGACGTAAACAACCCACAGAAACTGCGAAGGGGAGATAAGTTCACGAGTGGCAAGCTCATGAAAACGATGGCGATTGGCGAGTTGCGTCAGGTGATCCGTTTCAGCTAGGCGTTTTGTCTTTTTATAGATGACATTAAGTTCCTCATACATATCAAAAAAGCGTGCAGAGAGGCGCCCTATTTCATCGTTTGTTTCTAGCTTTTCAATATTGTCACGTTGATTAGATTCAAGTTCGTTCAGCTGCTTATCAAGTCGAGAGACAGGGCGCAACACATAGCGGTACAACACCAAAATGATTAATGTGATAGTGAAAAACGCCGCTACGCCAAAGGAGAAAGCAAGTTCTAGCCACACTTTATCGACTTTATTCCACATTAAATATTCGGCAGGAGAAAGCACGGCATAAAAGTGCGGCAGCAGCTCAATGGTTTGAGCGAGAGGAATATCAAGATAAATGGGTTTGTCGGCGAAAGTAATCACGCTGTGCGTGTCAAACTCGATTTCATGCTTAATCTCGTTAAAGGCTTCAAGTGATACGGAAACTACCACAAAAAACACATTTTTTGAGTCAAAGCTCAAAGGGTGAGTCCCCGTTCTTTTGTCGACGACCTCATATTGAAGAAGAATGCTTTGTCCACTGGAGTTATAAATAAAGCCAGTGTGACTGAAAGCCTCTCTCTCATTGAAACTTCGTGATATGTACTCTAACACCTTTGGGTCGACCACGCCCGATGATTCGTAATATTTGTTTTCTGTGTAGTAGAGAAGGTTTTGTTTGCCGTCGAGGATCGCCATGCTCGCATCGCCTTTGTAACCATGGCTCAATACTTCAGCGGTCTCGTCTAATCGGTTAAACAAGACTCGTTCACGATAGGGGTTGTTATGATTAACCAAATAGTCTTGTAATACATCACTTTTACTGAGCGTATAGGCATAACTATTAAGAAAAATATTCGCTTGTCGAAACTGCCCGGCGAGCTTTTCCATTTGCAACTGAATATAGCTGTCTTCCCGCTTGATGAGCGTCACTTTTTGAATGCTATAAATAATATAGCTAGATACTAACGCGCTTAATAAGATCACTGGCGCGACAAGCAAAATGACTCTATTGCTTAACTTCATTATGGTTCTTAGTTTCCGTTTGTGTCCCTACAAACGTCGCGTACCAGGTAAGGTACTGAACGGATGATGTGTTTTGGCAAATTGTAACCAGATTGTAAGGTGAGCGTTCTCCAAAATCAGGCAGCTATCTAAGAATTGTGATGACGTGAAAGGTTTCGAGCTTATTAACTAGAGGTTTTCTCAGTAGTTGGACGTCTCTTTTCCTTCCTCCCTGTATAAAACCTAACCGTAATGACAGGGAAATACCGTCATCGAAACGTTTCGATGATAAAGTGTGACTCAAGTGCACTTTTCCTATTCAATGACAATTGAATTACAGATCATTCTCACACCTTATCGATCTCACACTGGTCAAATTGCGATGACGAATTATTATTTCATCGAAACGTTTCGATGAGTTTTCTGTTAATAACGAAAACACTTTAAAACAGGCGCTCATGGTTGTATGAACGTGTAACCGAAAGGTCGATGAGATGAAAAAAAGTACCCTAATTAACTCAGATATTTCTTACTTGGTGGCGACGCTAGGCCACACCGACGAGATCACGATATGTGATGCTGGTCTACCAATCCCAGAGCATGTTCAGCGAATCGATTTGGCGCTAACGCATGGGGTACCAAGTTTTCTTGATACTGTTCGCGTAATTCTATCTGAGTCCCAAATCGAAGGGGTCATCATTGCGGAAGAGTTCTCTGATGCAAGCCCAGTTTTGCATGAAGCGTTGCTCAACGAACTGAGCAAAGAGAGTGAAGAAACGGGCAAATCTATTGAGGTGAGCTACGTGTCACATGAAGCGTTTAAAGCACGCACGGCCCAAAGTCGCGCTATCGTAAGAACGGGCGAATGCTCGCCATATGCGAACGTTATTTTCCAAGCGGGCGTGGTTTTTTAAGCCAGAGATATTGAGGACAGATTATGACTCAAGCCATTCTACAACTAAGCGAAATTGAGAAGGCGTTTCCGGGCGTAAAAGCACTCGACAAAGCAAGCCTGAATGTTTATCCAGGCCGTGTTATGGCGCTGATGGGTGAAAATGGAGCAGGCAAGTCAACGTTAATGAAGGTGTTGACAGGCATTTACCACATGGATGCGGGGAGCATTCAATATCAAGGTCAGCCGGCGGCCTTTAAAGGTCCACGCGATTCACAGGAAGCTGGTATTAGCATTATTCACCAAGAGCTGAACCTGATTCCTGAACTGACGATTGCCGAAAATATTTACTTGGGACGAGAGTTCACCGGCTCCTTAGGGCGTATCCAGTGGGGCAAAATGTATGACGAAGCTGACAAGCTTTTAAAACGTCTCAATGTAAAGCATTCATCAAAAACATTGCTTGGCGATTTAAGCCTTGGTGAACAACAAATGGTGGAAATTGCAAAGGCACTTTCGTTTGAGTCTAAAGTCATCATTATGGATGAGCCAACGGACGCATTGACCGATACGGAAACGGAATCACTATTTAAAGTGATTAATGAGCTTCGCGAGCAAGGATGCGGCATCGTATACATTTCGCATCGTCTTAAAGAAATCTTTGAAATCTGTGATGATATTACGGTGCTTCGTGATGGTAAGTTTATCGGTGAGTGCAAGGTGTCCGACACTGATGAAGATGGCCTAATTGAAATGATGGTTGGCCGAAAATTAGAAGAGCAATATCCACGTATTGATGTACAACATGGCGAAACCTGTCTTGAAGTCATTGGTTTGACTGGGTCTGGCGTTCAGGATGTGAGCTTTACTCTCAAGCGCGGTGAGATTCTCGGAATTTCTGGCTTGATGGGCGCAGGCCGCACTGAACTCATGAAAGTCATTTACGGCGCATTACCTAGTGAGCATGGTGTTATCAATCTTGATAACAAAACTATTAACCCGGTTAGCCCGCAAGATGGCTTGGCAAATGGTATCGTTTACATCTCTGAAGATCGCAAAGGCGATGGTTTGGTTTTAGGTCTTTCGGTTAAGGAGAACATGTCACTTTGTTCGCTAAACCAGCTGACCAAAGGCTTCCAGATTCAACACAGCGACGAAGTGATTGCTGTGGAAGATTTTATTAAGTTATTCAACATTAAAACCCCAACGCGAGATCAAATCATCGGCAACTTATCTGGTGGTAACCAGCAAAAAGTTGCGATAGCGAAAGGGTTAATGACGAAACCTAAAGTTCTGATTCTGGATGAGCCGACACGTGGTGTTGATGTCGGAGCAAAAAAAGAGATTTATCAGCTCATCAACAAGTTTAAGGCCGAAGGTATGAGCATCATCTTGGTTTCTTCCGAGATGCCTGAAGTGCTCGGCATGAGCGACCGTATTTTAGTGATGCATGAAGGTCGTATCACTGGCGAATTCGATGCGAAAGAAGCCGATCAAGAAAAATTACTCGCCTGTGCCGTGGGCAAAGAGATCAATGAGGAAGCAGCATGAGTACGAATACCATGAGCAAACCAACCGAAACTGGCAACAAGAAGTTGTTCACAAAAGAGTGGCTGATTGAGCAAAAATCACTGATAGCTTTGATCTTTCTGATCGTTGTTGTGTCATTTTTGAACCCGAACTTTTTTACGGTCGACAACATTCTCAACATTCTTCGTCAAACCTCCGTGAATGCCATTATCGCAGTGGGTATGACATTAGTTATTTTAACAGCAGGCATCGACTTAAGTGTTGGTTCGGTATTGGCATTGTGTGGTGCCTTTGCGGCAAGCATGATTGCGCTTGAGGTTCCGGTGCTGGTGGCGGTTCCCACTGCTTTAGTCGCGGGCGCAGCGTTAGGTGCGATCAGCGGTATCATTATTGCGAAGGGTAAGGTGCAGGCATTTATCGCTACGCTGGTTACCATGACGTTACTACGTGGTGTGACCATGGTGTACACCGAAGGTCGACCAATCTCGACAGGCTTTACTGACACCGCGGATGCGTTCGCATGGTTTGGTACTGGCTACGCGCTAGGCATTCCAGTTCCTGTTTGGTTAATGGTGGTTGTGTTCGCTGCGGCTTGGTATTTACTTAACCACACGCGCTTTGGTCGCTATGTTTACGCACTAGGCGGCAATGAGTCTGCGACTCGCCTATCAGGTATCAATGTAGACCGAGTGAAGATTGGTGTCTACGCCATCTGCGGTATGTTAGCAGCGCTTGCAGGCATTATTGTAACGTCTCGTCTTTCTTCGGCGCAGCCAACAGCAGGTATGGGCTACGAGCTAGACGCTATCGCAGCGGTTGTTCTTGGCGGTACCAGCTTGATGGGCGGTAAAGGTCGTATCATGGGTACTTTGATTGGTGCGCTGATCATCGGTTTCTTGAACAATGCACTTAACCTACTTGATGTTTCTTCCTACTACCAAATGATTGCAAAAGCAGTGGTTATCTTGCTGGCGGTATTGGTAGACAACAAAAACAAGTAATTCATAACAATCTGTATATATAAAACAGTGAATACAAACCGAGTCAGGGGACGTGTACTGGCTCACCCTACACAAAGGACTAGAACGATGAAAAAACTTGCAACTCTTATCTCTGCTGCACTTCTTTCTTCAACCGTATCGGTAGCGGCGCAAGCTCAAGATACCATGGCGATTGTGGTTTCGACGCTAAACAACCCGTTCTTCGTAACGATGAAAGACGGTGCGGAAGCAAAAGCGAAAGAATTGGGGTACGACTTAATTGTACTGGACTCGCAAAATGACCCGAGTAAAGAACTGTCGAACATCGAGGATTTAAGTATTCGCGGCGTAAAAGCAATTCTTATCAACCCAACGGATTCTGATGCAGTGTCTAATGCAATTCGTATGGCGAACCGTTCTAAGATCCCTGTGTTGACATTAGACCGTGGAGCAAGCCGTGGTGAAGTTGTGAGTCACATCGCGTCGGACAACGTAATAGGTGGTGAAATGGCAGGCCACTACATCATGGAAAAAGTCGGCGAAAAAGCAAAAGTCATTCAACTTGAAGGTATTGCGGGCACATCGGCAGCGCGTGAGCGCGGTGAAGGCTTTATGAATGCCGTGAAGGGCAGCGATATGGATCTTCTTGCTAGCCAACCAGCTGACTTTGACCGCACAAAAGGTCTAAACGTAATGGAAAACCTGCTAGCGGCTAACCCGGATGTACAAGCGGTATTTGCACAGAATGATGAAATGGCGCTAGGTGCACTTCGCGCAGTTCAAGCTTCTGGCAAAGATGTCGTTATCGTTGGTTTTGATGGTACGGAAGACGGCATTGCAGCAGTTAACCGTGGCAAACTAGCGGCAACTATTGCTCAGCAACCAGACCTTATCGGTGCTTTAGGTGTTGAAACGGCTGACAAAGTTTTGAAAGGTGAAGAAGTAGAAGAGTACATCCCAGTACCACTAAAAGTAGTCACTAAGTAAGTTTCAAGTTCCAATAAATCATCCTAATTTTTGCTCTCTCCTCCGTTTATACCTGTCGTTTAGGAGGTGAGGGCAAACTTACCCAAAATACTGCAAAGTGTGGGGTATAGATGCCTTTGGCTTTTTATCGAGACTCCTTCGTCAGGAAGAGAAGTTAAAGTCATTTAATGTATTTTCCTAAACAGTTTTTAAAAAGGGTTCATTCAGAACCGAGGATAACCGTATGAATAAGTTAGTGGTGTTAGGTAGTGTAAACGCTGACCATGTTCTTCAAGTGCCTTCTTTCCCTCGCCCAGGCGAGACGCTGCATGGTCGCAACTATCAAGTTATCCCAGGTGGAAAAGGTGCCAACCAAGCCGTCGCGGCGGCGCGATTAAATGCAGACATCGGTTTTATCGCTTGTGTGGGCGACGACTCATTCGGCATTAACATTCGCGAAAACTTCAAAATGGACGGCATCGATATCACTGGTGTGAAGATGCAGCCAAATTGCCCGACAGGTATCGCGATGATTCAAGTGTCGGACAGTGGTGAGAACAGCATTTGCATTTCAGCTGAAGCGAACGCCAAACTGACAGCAGAAGCGATTGAGCCAGATTTAGAGCGTATTCGCCAAGCAGATTACTTGCTAATGCAATTGGAAACGCCGATGTGCGGCATTGAGAAAGCTGCGCGTGTAGCGAAAGATGCCAAAACCAATGTCATTTTGAATCCTGCGCCAGCTCGTGAATTGTCAGATGAATTACTGTCTTACATTGACGTGATTACGCCAAATGAAACGGAAGCTGAAGTTCTGACAGGTATTACTGTAACAGACAACGAAAGCGCGCAAGAAGCGGCGAATGTGCTACATGGTAAAGGTATAGAAATTGTCATGATCACACTCGGTGCAAAAGGCGTTTGGCTAAGCCAAAACGGTCGAGGCGAAATCATCTCGGGTTTCCGCGTTGAAGCGACGGATACTACCGCTGCGGGCGATACATTTAATGGGGCATTCGTCACTGGTCTCCTAGAAGATTTACCTTTAGAATCAGCGATTAAGTTTGCACATGCGGCGGCTGCAATTTCTGTGACCCGCTTTGGCGCGCAAACGTCGATTCCAACCCGCGAAGAGGTGGACGCGTTTCTCGCTGAACAATAAGGCGCACAACGCCTCATTAAAATAGGAGTAGTAACATGGCGACGATGAAAGACATCGCAAAACTGGCAGGGGTTTCCACTTCAACAGTGAGCCATGTTATTAACAAGACGCGTTTTGTGAGCGAAGAGATCTCTGAACGCGTTAACAATGCCGCAAAAGAGCTTAACTACTACGCGCCCTCTGCGTTGGCGCGTAGCCTCAAAGTCAATCGTACCAAAACCATTGGTATGCTCGTGACAACCTCAACCAACCCATTCTTTGGCGAAGTCGTAAAAGGCGTCGAACGCAGCTGCTACCAAAAAGGCTACAGCCTCATTTTATGTAACACCGAGGGTGATAACGAACGTATGCGTCAATCCATTAATACGCTATTGCAAAAGCGTGTCGATGGTTTGATCTTGATGTGCTCGTCGCTAGAAGGAGAGCGTATCGATGTATTTGAGCGTTACCCAGATATCCCAGTTGTGGTAATGGACTGGGGGCCGATGCTATTTACAAGCGATAAAATCCAAGACAACTCACTTCGTGGCGGTTACTTAGCGGCGAAATACTTAATTGATTGCGGCCATACCGAAATTGGGTGCATCACTGGCCCTTTGATTAAACACCAAGCGCAAATGCGATACGAAGGTTATAAGCGAGCAATGAACGAAGCTGGCTTGGAATTTAATGCCAATTGGATCATTGAGTCTGACTTCGAATGTGAGGGTGGGTATCAAGCGTTCAAAAAAATGGCTCAGCGTGGCGCATTACCCAGCTCGATTTTCGTCTCTAACGATATGATGGCGATGGGTGTGATTAACGCCGCAAATGAGCTCGGTATTAAAGTGCCGGACGACCTATCCATTATTGGTTACGATGACATCCATATCGCGAAATTTATGTCGCCATCGCTAACTACCATTCATCAGCCTAAGTACCGTTTGGGGCAGGCTGCCGTTGAGACTCTTGTCCGAAAGTTGGATGAAAAATCAACAGAGGCACAGGTCGTACAATTAGAGCCGACTCTAGTGGAACGAAAAAGCGTCAAGAGGTTAAAGTCAAACGTCACTGAATGACGTGTGATGTTGAGCTAAAAAATTAAAAAAGTCGTTTCTCTTTATACGATAAAGCCTTACTATCGTCGTTGATTATAAATAAAACTATTAATTGTTGTCTGGCGGATTAGTTAAATGTTATCAAAAGGTTACGCTAAGTTGTCTGTAAAACACCCTTGGTTTCACCGAGTTAATGTTATTACAGTTGTATTGATTTTTTTTGTGAGCTGCTATCAGCTACTGGTTAATGAAGCATTTGAGTACGCAATTGGCTTTATTATTACACTTTTGGCGTCAGCTTTATTTGCATCAGCTTCTGCATTCAAAAAACGCTATCTAGGCTTGGATTCATAGGCACGTCTATTTCCAACATCGTTCAATAGCATCATTTATTGCTTTCAAGTAAACATTGAACTGAATTATGATCGAGTGCATCAAGAGGAGGACAAATGTCCTCCTTTTTGTTGGGGATCACGCTCTAATATAAGCGTATTCCAAACAAAATAATAAAGGACATGTTATGGACCTCTTTGCCTTACTCGATATTAATAATACTCTCGTTAACATTCCGATCGGCGACGGCTACGCAATGAGTTGGATCGAAGCTTTCGGTACAGTTTTTGGACTGCTTTGCATTTGGTTTGCCAGCCAAGAAAAAACCATCAACTACTTATTCGGTTTGCTGAATGTCACGCTTTTTGCCGTTATCTTTTTTCAAATTCAGTTATACGGATTATTGCTTCTTCAATTGTTTTTCTTCTGTGCGAACATTTACGGCTGGTATGCGTGGACCCGTCCAAACGCACAAGGTGAAACGCTGGAAGTTCGCTGGTTAAATAAACAGAAACTTATTACTACTGCCTCTATTAGCGTTGCATGTATCGCATTATTAACGATCTATATCGACCCATTTTTCTTTGCGCTAGCAAACATTGCTGTTGATAGCTTGAATCTCTTTGGTGCTGGCTTGGCTGAACCGGTGCTTGAACCTGACGCGTTTCCGTTCTGGGATGCAACCATGACAGTACTTTCTGTTGTTGCACAAATTCTGATGACACGTAAATACGTCGAAAACTGGATTCTATGGGTCGTGATTAACATTATCAGTGTGGGTATCTACGCGACGCAAGGTGTTTACGCAATGTCTGTTCAGTACGCGATTCTTATGTTCATCGCTGCCAATGGCACGCGTGAATGGGCTCGTAGCGCTAAGCGCAATGGCGATAAAACCTTAGCGCACGCTGCTGCGTAAGGAACGAAGAATGGCCAAACAACCTCATATCGGAGTGGATGAAACACAAATCGCTCCCTTCGTTATTGTATGCGGCGAGCCAGATCGAGCGAATCGTATCGCGGCATTATTTGATGATGCAGAAATGGTGTCGGAAAACCGCGAGTACCGTGTGTTTACCGGCAACTACAAAGGCAAGCCTGTTTCAGTATGTAGTACAGGTATAGGTGCGCCATCGATGATCATCGCAGTGGAAGAGCTAAAACAGTGCAGTGTGACTCATGTGGTACGCGTTGGATCGGCGGGGGCAATGCAATCAGGCATTCATCTTGGCGAGTTGATCATTGCCGAAGGCGCGGTAAGAGATGAGGGCGGCTCTAAAGCGTATGTCGATTCGTCTTATCCAGCCTACGCAAGCTTTTCACTGTTAAAGGAAGTTGAGCGTTACTTGTCGATGCAAAAAGTGCATTATCATTTTGGTGTGGTGCGTTCTCACGACAGTTTCTATACCGATGACGAAGATGCAATATGCCAACATTGGAACAAAAAAGGCATCTTAGGTGCCGATATGGAAACCTCTGCGCTGTTTACGGTCGGTCGACTACGAGGCCTTCATGTGGCTTCGATATTAAACAACGTGGTGCTGTATCAACAAGATGTGAAAGAAGGTGTTGGTCAGTACGTTGATGAAGCCAAAGTAATGATGCAAGGTGAGAAGAGCGCCGCGATTACGGCATTAGAAGCCTTGGTTGCTCAGCGTTAGCCAGTCTTTATCTCAGTAAGTCACATAAACAGAATAGATGTAAAGCGACAGGTCACTGTCGCTTTTTTATTTGGAGTTACGGGGTACAATCCACCTTAAATAGTTGTCCGTAACTTTTTCTGAGAGAGCAGAAAATGAAAATCAGCCCTTATCCGACTGGTCGCTTCAAAACATACCTTGAAGAAAAGAGTGCCACCTTTCGCGATTTGATTTATCAATGCCAAATAAATTCGCGTTACTTTGATGCTGGGGAAGCAATTCTCCGCCAAGGTGAGCAACTTCAGTACTTGTATGTTGTGCCAGTAGGTCGAGTCTCGATGAACATATTGGCCGCAAATGGACGACGTTTTCAATTAGGGGAAGCTAACTGCGACTATCATATTTATGGTGAAATGGAGTTCTTCACTCGGACTCCTTGTCAATGGAATGTGATAGCAGATGAACATATGCAGGTTGATGTTATCTGTATCCAAAAACTAACCGAAGCACTGCAAAATTATCCCCAAATGATGGTGTTCTTCGCTTCAGCATTGGCTGAGGATTATCAAGACTCCATGGATATCTACACTAGTCGTTTGTTGCATCCCATTACTTACAACATTGCCTATGATCTTCTCGTCCGTAATCAGACGGATAAGCTCCTTGGTGGCTTTGATAAAGTGAACCAAGAGGCTGAGCGGTTTGGCACCTCAGGCCGAGTCTATCGACGTGCAGTTAAGGACTTGATTGAAAAGGGATTGATTACAAAAACGGACAACGGTTTGGAGATTATTGATGAGCTGGCACTCAAAGCGTTTATTGAAGCGCATGAATGATACGCCCAGGTATTGAAACTGATGGGTTTTATAAGTCTTTGATATATCTAAGTCTTGAGTAAACGTAACTAATGTAAAGTACCTTAAATTTTGTTGAATGCATTAAAGAGTAGCGTTATATTGCGAACGCGTATGATAATAGATCTCATTAAGGCTTAACAAAATGAAAAAATTCGTCGGTGCGGCTATGCTGTCGTTATTTACTGTTTCTCCTTCTTTCGCTGCTAAAGTTGTGATTGACCACTACATGGGTCAAACAGAGCTAGAACAATCCCCAGAGCGTGTGGTTGTGATTGGCTTTGGCCCGCTAGATGCGCTGGACAACTTTGGTATCGATCCTGTTGCAGTATCTAACTCGTCTAATCTTCCTAGTTACCTTTCAAAATACAGCAAAGATAACTACACCTCTGCGGGTAGTTTGTTTGAACCTGATTTTGAAACCATCTACATGCAAAAACCGGATTTGATTTTGGTTGGTCCGCGAGCGTCTGCGAAATATGAAGAGCTGAGTGAAATTGCCCCTACAGTTGTTTTTGCGGCGGAAGAGAACCAAGGCTATTGGGAAGGCACGCAAGCGCAATGGCGCAATATTGGTAAGATCTTCAATATCGAAGAAAAAGTAGAGCAGAAAATTGAAGCGCTAGATGCTCAATTCAAAGCAATCCGTGACTACAACCAATCGAACAAAAATGATGCACTAACGATTTTGAGCATGGGTGACAACATCAGCGCGTTTGGTGCCCAGTCGCGATTTGGCGTCATTTATAACGACTTTGGCTTCTTGGAAACGGTTGAGCACGTGAAAACGGGCACTCACGGAGATGTCATTTCTTATGAGTTTATTCGTGAAGCTAACCCGAAAAATATTCTCGTGGTTGACCGAAATTCTCTGACAGGTACGCCGGATAACGATATTCGTAAATCCATGGATAACGACTTAGTCAAAGCGACCGCAGCATATAAAAATCACAAAATCACTTATTTAGATGTGGACGCGTGGTATTTGTCGATGTCTGGTGTGACAGCAACAGAAAAAATGGTCAGTGAGATAAAGCAAACCGTTGAACTGTAATCCAAGATAGCAGAGGTTAACTTTGAAGAAGTTATTGCTAACCCTTGTGGTTTTAAGCACGGTTTCGTTATTTGTTGGGGTGGCAAACATGACGCCCCAACAACTCTTTTCAGGTGATGAGAAAGCATTAGAGCTTTTCTTTACCAGCCGTATACCACGTTTATTTGCCATACTGCTTGCTGGTGCTGGCTTGAGTATTGCGGGTCTTGTCATGCAGCAAATCAGCCAGAACCGATTTGCTGCACCTTCTACAACTGGTACGATCGAATGTGCCATGCTGGGCTACGTACTGAGCGTGGTTTTCTTTGGTAACGACAATCACCTTTGGCTCGTATTCGGCATCTCGGTATTTGGGACGCTAGCGTTTGTTTTCTTTATTCAGCGCATTCAATTTAAGAGCGTGGTTTTTGTGCCTCTTGTCGGGATTATTTTCGGCAATGTCATCCAATCCATGACTACGTTTATCGCTTACAAATATGATGCACTTCAAAGTCTGAATGCTTGGACAGTAGCAAACTTCGCCAACATCTTGCGTGGTGATTTTGAACTGCTGTACATCGCGGTACCAATGGTTATCCTCAGCTATCTTTTTGCCGCAAGGATCTCTGCCGTAGGTATCGGAAAAGATTTCGCGATAAACTTGGGTTTAAATTATCAGCAGGTTGTGACGATTGGCGTGCTATTGGTATCCATCATGTCAGCAAGTGTCGTGATGATTGTTGGCCAGTTGCCATTCTTAGGGCTGATTGTGCCTAATCTCGTGAGTCACTTTTATGGCGATAACCTCAAAAAGAACATTCCGCTTACGGCCATGTATGGGGCCATTTTAGTGTTGTGTTGCGACTTGGTGAGTCGTTTAATTATTTTCCCTCATGAAATGCCAATCTCTATCGTGATTAGCATATTGGGTGGCATGGTATTCATCGCTATGTTGTTGCGAGGTAAGCAACATGCGTGATTCAACGAAAATCCTGCTGCTAGGTGGCATTGCGATTCTTTTCGCGTGTTTGTTTATTGGTATTGGGCTAACGGCTGACAACTACCAATATTTTTTGTCTCGTAGAGTTCCTAAAGTATTGGCGATAGTGCTAGCGGGTGTGGCCATTGCTCAGTCTTCACTTGTATTTCAAACCATTACGCACAACCGAATTTTAACGCCAAGTATCATGGGTTTTGATGCGCTGTATGTGTTAACCCAAATTTTGATCGTGTTGATTTTTGGTGGGTTGAGTACCTTAGTTCTTAACTTGTACGTCAATTTCGCGATTGCAGTAATTGTAATGGTGTCGTTTTCGCTACTGCTGTTTGGGTTTTACTTTTCAAAAGGAAGCAAGAACTTGATTACGTTGCTATTGGTCGGCTTGATCTTTGGTCAGCTATTTTCCAATGCGGCGTCATTCTTTTCTTTGCTGATGGACCCAAACACATATGCAATTGTTCAGTCGAAACTGTACGCCAGTTTCAATAATGTCAAAGTGAACTTGGTTTACTTTAGTGCTCCGGCTTTGATGTTTGCATGTTGGTTGTTGTTTAGGATGCATCGCACTTTAGATGTGTTTTGGCTCGACCAAGACAATGCGAAAAGCTTGGGTGTTGATGTACCTAAAGTGACGAGAAATGTGTTTATTATCTCGGCGGTTTTGATTGCTATTTCTACGGCTTTGGTAGGGCCAATCATGTTCTTTGGTTTACTAGTGACCAACTTAAGCCGAGAAATGTTCCGAAGTTACCAACATAAAACGCTATTGGTCGGATGTTCGTTTCTATCCATCAGTTCACTACTTGCTGGGCAATGGATAATTGAAAACGTGTTCAGTTTTGAGACGACGTTGAGTGTCGTAATTAACTTTATCGGCGGTGCGTATTTCTTATACCTGCTGCTGAAAAACAAAGTTGTATAAATATGATAGTAATAGACAAATTAACGAAGGCTTTTGGTTCAAACAAAGTCGTAGACGAGGCCAATACTCAGTTTGAAAAGGGCAAGGTAACATCGATTATCGGTCCAAATGGCGCGGGAAAGAGCACGCTGTTATCTATGGCCTCGCGCTTAACGGAGCGAGATGGCGGTAGTGTTATCATTGATTGCAAGGAAATCGCGGAATGGGACACAAAAGAGCTAGCGAAAAAACTGGCAGTACTTCGCCAAGCTAACTCGATTACAATGCGGTTTACCGTAAAAGAGTTAGTCTCTTTTGGTCGTTTCCCATACTCTAAAGGAAATCTGACTAAAGAAGATCATGAGGTCATAGAACAAGCGATCGACTACTTAGATTTGCAAGATATTCAAGACAAATACTTGGATGAATTAAGTGGTGGTCAGCGACAGCTTGCATTTATTGCTATGGTGATTGCACAAGATACAGATTATGTCTTTCTTGATGAACCTCTTAATAACTTAGATATCAAACACTCTCTTCAGATCATGAAAGTTGTACAGCAGTTAGCCCATGACATGAATAAAGCCATGGTGGTCGTGATTCATGATATTAATTTCGCGGCGTGTTACTCAGATGTCATATTGGCGCTTAAGAAAGGCAAGGTTGTGGCGAGTGGTGCGGTTGAAGAGGTTATTCAAGCATCTACGCTAGAGGACATCTATGAAACGCCATTTAACATCATAGAGTTAAACGGTAAGCGCATGTGTACCTATCATTAAGCGAGCTAGTTCGTTTTTAACGAGATCAATAGATAGGCGGGCTTACTTGGTGAGCTCGTCTATGATTGGGCATCGGCTCTCTGCATCTCCAGGACAAGAAGAAACCCAACCTTCAAGTTGCGTTTTGATCTCCATGAGGTGTGCAATTTTTTCTTCAACCTCTCTCAGTTTGTCCATGGTTCTTGCTTTTACTTCGCTACTTTTGCGGTTGGGGTTATGAGCAAGTTGTACGAACTCTTTGCATTCTTGCAACGAAAAGCCTGCGCTTTTTGCGCGTGATACCAAGTTAAGCTCTTGAATATGATTATCTGAATATTCGCGATAGCCAGAGTCGCTACGCGCTGGTGGAGATATGATCCCTTTGTCTTCATATAATCGAATCGACTTAGATGAAAGCCCTGTGAGCTTCGCGACAGCACCAATATTCATGTTTAACCTCCATAACGTTTAAGGCGAGTATATACCGATGTTGTGGATAAGACACTCCTAAATAACAGTCAGTTACCTAGAGTCCCCTTACTCTTTAATCACTTCATGTGGTGGCACACCAAATGCCTTTTTGAAGGCATAAGTGAAGTTAGAAGGGTGGTGGTATCCGGCTTCATAGGCGGCTTCTGTTATCGTTACTAGGCCACGTTCCAAATGTTGCCTAGCAATCTCAAGACGTCGAAAACGAATGTAGCCGTTTATGGTCATATTAAGTGATTGTTTAAATCGGCGCTGCAGGTTTGAAACACTCATTGAGAATTGGCTCGCCAACTTTTCCAAGCGTAGTTCTTGATCAAGGTGAGTTTCAATATAGCTGACAATATCCTCAATCCGACCATCAATGTGTCGTTCAATACTGCTGTTTTTAGCACTGAAATTCTTAGGAATTTGCTTGGTGGCTTGATGTAATATTTGATAGATCAAGCTTTCGACCTCTAGCTTCTCTTGGAACTCTTGCGGTGTTTCTCTATTTGTTAACGTGTCAGCCAGCTCGCATAGCGTCTGGTTAAGCTCCAACTGTTGAAACGCCTGATGAGAGTTAAAAAAGGCTCGATGACTACAATTTTGCTCAAGGCGGGCCTCTAGCCATTGGGGCTTAACCAATATGTTGATCTTATTAATGAGGTTATCTTTGAGCAGTGAACGACGAAAATTTGCAGGTTTGAGTAAGTTCACCACTACACCCTTAGGGCCGTCGCTCGCGTCTAAATCAAATTGCAAATCGTCGTAGCCAAACGAGAGTCTACCTTCTAAAAGAATAGTGACCAGCAGTGAGGCGTGTGCAGTAGAAACAATATTCGAATCAATAAGTTCTAGACAACGTCCACCATGAACAAAAATTTGATCATTATACTGATATGATAGGAACTTACCTTCGGCCAGTTGAGTTTGACAAGGTTGGCCTTGCGTGACAATCCATTGTTTCTCTGTCGCCTCTAGTCTTTGGGTTAAAGCTATCTTGGCAATTTTAGTTCGTTTTGTTGTGACTTCCTGCATTTGACACTTCCTCATAACACTTGTGCGATTTCGCATAACCAAATCGCCTTTGTATTTATAAAACTCATGCTTATTATACCTGAGAATTATTATCATTAATATTTAGGAATGAAGTTATGGAAAGCCCTGCTTGTTCACCTATCAAGCTTTCAAGCCTTTGCCTTGCAGTGGGAATGGCGCTATCAACCCCTGTTTTAGCTCAAGATACTGAGTCACATTTTGAAGAGGTCGTTGTATGGGGAACGAAAGTTTCCAGCAACACTGAGTCGATGTTTGCGGACGACATGTCACTGAAGCAAGCGGATCATATGTCTGATTTACTGCGCGATATTCCCGGTGTGGATGTTGGTGGAACACACTCTGTGAATCAACGTATTACGATTCGTGGTTTGAGCGAAACCGATTTGGACATTCGTCTTGACGGTGCTTCTCAGCATGCGAGCATGTTCCATCATATTGGTAACTTGACGTTGAACCCTGACATTCTCAAATCTGCGGACATTCAGGTAGGTAATAACTCTGTGACTCAAAACGGGTTAGGCGGTTCGGTCTACTTTGAAACGAAAGACGCTCGTGACTTACTTCGTTACGATGAAAAGTTTGGTGCGCGTGTTTATGGCGGCTATGCATCCAACGACAACCAACAAGGTTCGTTGACACTGTACGGACTTTTGTCCGAAAACATTGATGCGATGGTCTATGGCCATTACGTTACGCGTGATGATTTTGAAGATGGTGATGGCAATAAAACCTATGGTGCAGCAGGTGATGTTTACAACATTCTGGCTAAGCTAGGGTATGAACTAAATGACATCCATCGTTTTGAGCTCTCTTATGACATGTACCGAGACAGTGGAGATTACAGTCCGCGTCCTGATATGTCGGGTAGTGCAAATAATAGCCTGTCGAGCAAGTTACTTATCCCTACGGATTATGACCGCGATACCGTTACCTTGAGTTACGAGTTGCGAGGCGAACAACACCAAGGAAACGTCACTCTTTATAATACCGAGACAGAAATTAAACGTGACGAAACGGTGATGGCCCCTCGTTGGCCCTCGAACCGTTTATCAAAGAACACCGCCAAAAACCAAAACTTTGGTTTGAATGGCAAATTCCAGTCAGATGTTATGTTAGGTGAGTTTGATAATCGAGTCACTTATGGCTTCGACTACATGGATAAAACGTCTTCGAGTTACTACGGTAGTCGTAAGTTTATGGACGAATCGGCGATTTCAACCGCACTGTTTGTAGAAGATCAGTTCTTCTTCTCTGATGCCTTCTTTATTACTGCAGGTATGCGCTTTGATGATTACAAACGCAAAGCTGAGACAGGAACCAGTAATTATGATGATGTGACTTGGGCTCTAGCAGCAGAATGGGCGGTGACTCAAGATTGGACGTTGTTTGCGAGTGCACGCTCTCTATTTAAAGGTCCAGAGCTAATGGAAACCTTTATTGCTTACCAAGACGTTGCATTTTTAGAGGATGGGCTAAAGCCAGAAACGGGATTGAACACGCAGGGTGGTGTTCGCTTTGATAAAACCTTTGATAAGCATTTCTTTGGGGCGAATATTACGGTATTCCAAACGGAAATTGATGATTACATTGCAGACCAGTACCAAAACGCGACTCAAACTTACCTGATTTACAACTTAGGTGATGTTGAGATTAAAGGCTTTGAAGCAAGTGCTTCTTATGGTTACGACAAGTTTAACAGCAAACTTTCTTACTCTAAGTCGGACACCAAAAACAAGAATACTGGTGGTCCTGTTGCTGGGGGCAATGGGCGTAGCATTGATATGGGTGATAGCATTGCTCTAACTTTGGATTACCAGTCAGACGCTTTAGAAACGATCTTCGGGTGGAACTCAATGTTTGTTCTAGAGGAAGACAACGTCTTTGATGGTCAGCCAAAGAAAGCAAGTTATGATGTACATAATCTATACGCTCGATGGGTGCCGTCTGATATTGATGGACTGTCGGTGACCTTTGGTATTGATAATGTATTTGACGAGTTGTACAGCTCTCATGCGTCTCGTTCGGGTACTGCACGTGGCTTCACGCTTGATGACTACGAGCCGGGTCGCAACTTCAAGCTCTCTGCAGCTTATCAATTCTAACAAGGTTCTTCATAGGACGTTTCAAAGTAACGAGTAAGTTCATGATTAAAGAAAGCACCCGAATAGATAGTGAACACGCTGACAAATACTTAGTGACGCTTTGTCGGCATTTTGGACGAAAGGTTCCTGCTACTTGGAATGAAAATAGCGGTTTGGTGACATTTCCGACGGGAAAAGCGGAGTTTAACCTTTGTGCATCTAGCCTAACTATAACCTGTGAGGCGGATTCAGAAGAGAAACTGAATACGGTTAAGGCGATCATTTCATCGCATGTGGACATGTTTTCTCGTCGAGAAACATTAGCACTTAGCTGGGTTCGTTAGCGCTCGTTTAGGGATGCTGTGATAGAAATGGAATATTAAAAGCAAAAGCCCGCAATCTTATGATTTGCGGGCTTTTATTGTTTGAATGCTATTGCGCTTTCTCAGGCTCTAGGTTTTTTTTTTCCTGCTGCATTTTTGCTAGGAAGTAGATGTTAACGCAAGCAATAAAACCGTTAGTTAATACTACAGGCCAGGAATCAATCATTAGTCCGTAAGCGGTAAATAGCGCACAACCAATAAAGTTAAGGATACGAAGCTTAACAATATCTTTCATAGTTAGCGAAATAGCGACCATGATTGAAGCTGCATAACCTAAAATCTCAACCATATTCATGTCCATTTTTTGACCCTCTTAAAATCTGCCGAATTTTGTCGGTACCAATTCTTCTCATCTTGAGATTAATGAGGAAGCTCCATGCCTCGAATGGTCTTTTTTTGTTGTATGGACGCACTATATCAATGGAAAAACCGTGATAAAAGCCTCAAATCAAGGTTAAGAGAAGGTTAGCGATTACGCAAACGTTTAGGACTGGAATTACTGATAATTTTACTTATTGTGTTGATTGATAATAACGATGACATTAATAGCTCAAACACCATTGAAAGTAAGGGAATATTTACATATGATTGAAAATGATAATTATTTTCAAGTGCTGTGTTTATGTATTTTATTATTAGCTTGGTCGTGTTTTTTTTGCTGTATATCAGAACAAAACCGAACTCGTGGTGTGCGGGGATTCATATCGTAAGCCACATTTTTATCGTTGCATTTTGTCCTGCAATTTATGTTGTTCAATATTTAATCGTTACGTTTTTTTCGTCACCGATATTGATTAAGCTGTCATCACGCTCCGGTGTATACAACATTCTCATTGCTTTTCTTCCATTATTGATCGCAACCGGCAGTCTGGCGTTTAGCTGAATGATTTCATCTCTCTTCTTTTCTTAAAACAACTACACTTAATTAGAATAAGGTATCAATTTCATATAATTATTCGATATCTACGCGTCAGCACATGTGTCACATTTCTGTGACTACGAGTAAGTTTTACTTATGTTGCTCGGTAGTAGGGTATTTATCGATTGTTTAATGATTCAATACTTAGTTTAATCGCATAAAGGTGTGCAGTATGCCGCACTAAATTAATAAGAAATTATCTAAAAAGGTTAATGGGAAACGTAAGCCATTAGCGGAGGTCAGATGAGTACGCACACGGTACCGCAGAGCGCGATTGTAAATGCTGTCAAAGGTGAAGTTTTGGTTTTGGGCCTGGATGGAAACGTTAAGGTCATAAAAGCGGGGGATGAGTTAAGACCTGGCGAGATTATTATCACAGAAAATAATGCTTCTCTCGACGTACAGATAAATAATGAGCTTTATCTGGTCGATGCAAATTGTGTTGCTTGTCTTCCTGTGCCTTCTTCTGAATCACTAGAACCAGTATTGGTACAATCTCCAGTTAATGGCTTGGTGACTTTTGACCCAACGGCTATTGGAAGTGCTGACTTCGACGCCAACGATATTGCCGCTATCCAGCAAGCTATTTTAGACGGAGCTGACCCTACCGCTATCTTAGAAGCAACAGCTGCTGGCGCAGGTGCTGAAGGCTCGGCTAATGCTGGCTACGTGACGGTTGAATATAATAACCCGGAAGTACTCGCGTCTACTTTTTTTGAAACGTCTGCGACTCGCAGCGGAGAAGATGATCGCGACGAAGATGACGGTTTGAATGTCACGATCTTTGCTGATGGTGGGCAGTCACTGCAATCTAGCGTAACAGAAGGCTCAATTTCTCTATCTAGCTACCCGCAAACCATTTCTTCTAGTGTGCTGGTTGAAGCAGGGGATCTCGCACTTGATACTGCTTCATTTGTACCTGAAACGTCCTCATTAGAGTCTTTGTTAACCGAGTTAAATAGTGACATTACCTCTGGTGGTCAGCCAGTAGCGTTCGTTTACGACGAAGCGCAAAATGCCATTATCGGCACTCAAGGTGGTAACGAAGTGCTTCGTATCGAGATCGAAGCGACATCTTTAGGCCGTGATTTAGAGTTAGAGGTCGTTACCACGATTAGCCAGGGTATTGACCATGTGGCGTCCATCGCTGATGGCCAAGTATCTATCGTCGGTGATCAAATCAATATCGCTTTTGACATTACAGGCGCAGATATTGGTGGTAATAGCATTCAAGCGCCTATCGATTTTACGACAACCGTTATTGATGGCGATGATCCTGCGCCGCAGAACGTTACTTTTGAAAACGTTGAATCTTCTTCTACACCAATTACTGGCACTTTTGTTGATATTGGTAGTGATCAATTGGCAACGGTCACGTTTAATCAAGAAGGACTTAGTCAGTTCGATGGCCTACTGAGTGATAATCAGGCGACAGAAGCGGTACTCTCTGAAGACGGCAGTACTATCACCTTGTCCATTGCGGGCTCGAATGAAACCGTCTTAACCATCAGTTTGAATACTGATGGTACCTACCAATTTGAGCAATTTAAGCCGTTAGAACAAACAAATGGTGAAGATACGATTGAGCTCTCTTTGCCAACCACAATCGTCGATTTCGACCAAGATACGGCAAGCAACACCTTTACGATGACCATCCTCGATGGCGATAATCCAGTGATTGAGAACGTGACGGGATTGTCTTTAGACGAGGCGGGGGTTGACCAAGGTTCACAGGAAGGCGCGGCAGTAACAAGTGGTACTGGGTCGATCACGACAGCGGTCGGAAGTGACATCATTGATCACTATGAGTTGGAACCTACAGAGTTCAATGTTGGTGGAGAACTCCAATCTCAAGGGCAGGTTGTTCAACTAGAACTAGCGTCCGAGAGTAACGGCGTACGTACTTACGAAGGCTTCATCGAGCTGGATGGTGTGCGTATTACCGTATTTGATGTGGCGATTGATGCACCTGCATTGGGCGAATACCAATTCAACTTGTATGAACAACTTGACCATACGGGTGCTAACGATGACTCGCTCACTTTCTCACTGCCAGTTTACGCGGTAGATGCGGATGGTGACCGCTCCTCTATTACCGAAGGTTCGAACACACCAGAAGCTGCGCAAATTGTCATTCAAGTTCAAGATGACGTTCCTTCGATTGATGGCGTTGATGCGCTAGCCGTCGATGAAGACGATTTATCAAGCATTGGCTCCGATCAAAGCGACTCTGTGTTCGCGCAAGGTAGCTTCACGACGACTCAGGGCTCAGACCGTGTTGTAAGTTATCAATTAGAGAGCGGCACTGATCCACTCAATGGGTTGGAATCGCAGGGGCGATCTATCTCTCTGACGGAAACAACCAATTCAGATGGCAGCTTTACCTATTCTGCAACGGCAGAAGGGGACGCTATCTTCACCTTACAAGTTAACCCTGACGGTTCTTATTCATTTACCCTTGAAGGTCCAATCGATCATGCTGTGGGTAGCGATAGCTTAACTCTAGACTTCACTATTGTCGCAACGGACTTTGACGGTGACACCAGTTCACTTGTTCTACCGGTAACCATTGCCGATGATGTGCCAACCATTAATGACGTTGTCGCTCTTACCGTCGATGAAGATGACTTAAGTTTGGTAGGCTCTGACCAATCACAGTCAACGCTGGTCGAAGGTCAGTTTACGACAACTCAAGGTTCTGATGGCGTCGTACAGTATCAGTTGGATGTAAACGCTGATTCTTTAAATGGCCTGCAATCTCAAGGTCAAACCGTTTCCATTGCCGAAACGCAAAATGCAGATGGCAGTTACACCTACAGCGCAACGGCAAATGGCAGTGCAGTTTTCACATTAATTTTGAATACCGACGGCTCGTACAGTTTTGAGCTGCAAGGTCCAATTGACCATGCGGCAAATAGCGACAGCTTAACCCTTGATTTTAGAGTTATTGCTACTGATTTCGATGGTGACACAAGCCAAATCGTATTGCCTGTTACCATCGTGGATGATAAGCCGACCATTACCGACGTCGATGCGATTACCGTTGATGAAGATGATTTAGGCGCGATTGGCTCAGATCAGACTGACCCGATTTCAATCGATGGCAACTTCACCACCACACAAGGCTCTGACCGAGTGGTGAGCTATCAGCTCGATGCTTCTTCAACGCCAGTTGACGGCCTTACATCACAAGGCGTGGCAGTCACGCTAACTGAAACCGCAAATGGTGATGGCAGCTTTACTTACGAGGCGACAGCGGGTACTGAAGCGGTCTTTACGCTGACCGTGAATACTGATGGTAGCTATAACTTCACGCTTGAAGGTCCAATCGACCACGCGGTAGATAGCGACGAGTTGACACTGAACTTCCCAATCATCGCAACAGACTTTGATGGCGATACCACAAACGCCACGATCCCTGTGACGATCGTGGACGATAAGCCAGTGATTACTGACGTCGACGCAATCACGGTTGATGAAGATGATCTAGCGTCAATCGGTTCAGACCAAAGCAATCCAATTTCTATTGATGGTAACTTTACCACCACGCAAGGTTCAGACCGAGTGGTGAGCTATCAGTTAGATGGCTCATCAACACCAGTTGACGGTTTAACCTCGCAAGGTTTAGCGGTCACGCTAACAGAAACCGCAAACGGTGATGGTAGTTTCACTTATGAAGCGACTGCGGGTGGAAACCCAGTATTTACTCTGACAGTAGATACTGATGGCTCTTACAACTTCACACTTGAAGGGCCAATTGATCACGCGGTGGATAGTGACGAACTGACACTGAACTTCCCAATTATCGCAACCGACTTTGATGGCGATACCGTTATGGAAACCATTCCAGTCACGATTGTTGATGATGTACCGACCATCACAGCGGTGGATGCGTTAAGTGTCGATGAAGATGACCTTACCGGTGTGGGTTCCGACCCTGGCGGCGATCTGTTCGTTGAAGGCGCGTTTACTACCACACAAGGCTCTGACCGAGTGGTGAGCTATCAACTGGATTCAACCGCTGATCCTGTTGCGGGGCTAACCTCTCAAAGTGAGGCGATTATCTTGGTGGAAACCGCCAACGGTGATGGCAGCTTTACTTATGTGGCGACCGCAGACGGCAATCCGGTATTCACGTTAAACGTAGCAACAGATGGCACTTACGATTTTACGCTGCAAGGCCCGATTGACCATGCAGCTAACAGTGACAGCCTGACGATTGATTTCCCAATTATTGCCACCGATTTTGATGGTGATACGACTTCGGCAACCATTCCAGTCACGATTACGGATGATGAGCCAATCATCGATAATGTTGTGCCTCTGGCTGTAGACGAAGATGATTTATCAGGTATTGGCTCAGACCAAACTGACGCTGTGTTTGTTGAAGGCGCGTTCACCACTACCCAAGGTTCAGACCGTGTAGTGAGCTACCAACTTGATTCAACGGCTGATCCTGTCGCAGGTTTAACTTCTCACGGTGAGCCTGTTACCTTGGTAGAGACTGCGAATGCTGATGGTAGCTTCACTTACGTGGCTACCGCGGATGGCAATCCTGTCTTCACCATGAATGTGAATGCTGACGGTACATACAACTTCCGTCTGGAAGGGCCGGTCGATCACGCGTTAAACAGCGATGAATTAGTACTGAACTTCCCAATCATTGCTACAGACTTTGATGGCGATACGACGATTGCGACCATTCCAGTCACGATTACTGATGACGTTCCAACCATCGATAACGTTGTTCCACTCACGGTGGACGAAGATGACCTTGCCTCAATTGGCTCAGACCAGAACGATGATGCGTTTATGTCGGGCTCTTTCACCACAACTGAAGGCTCAGACAGCGTTGTTAAATACCAGCTCGATACAACCGCAGATCCAGTAGCAGGGTTGACCTCTCATGGTGAGCCTGTCGTGCTTGCTGAAACTGCTAACGGCGACGGCAGTTTTACTTACACAGCTACAGCAGATAGCAATGCCGTATTTGAATTGGTTGTGAAGCCAGATGGCAGCTACACCTTTACTCTGCAAGGTCCACTAGACCATGCGGTGAACAGCGACAGCCTGCAAATCGACTTCCCGATTATCGCAACAGACTTTGATGGCGACACCTCATCGGAGACGTTACCTGTCACTATCGTTGATGATAAACCAACCATCACTGACGTAGACGCAATCCGCGTGGATGAAAATGACTTAGCGACGATTGGCTCTGACGGCTCAGATCCAATTTCAATCGATGGTAACTTCACTACAACGCAAGGTTCTGATGGGGTAGTAAGCTACCAATTAGATACTGCTGCAACGCCAGTTGATGGTCTAACATCGCAAGGTGTGGCAGTGACGCTGATTGAAACCGCAAACGGCGACGGTAGCTACACTTATGAAGCGACAGCAGGAACTGAAGCAGTATTTACGCTGACCGTTAATACGGATGGTTCATACAACTTCACGCTGCAAGGTCCAATCGACCATGCGACGGGTAGTGATGAGCTGACACTGAACTTCCCAATCATCGCAACGGATTTTGATGGTGATACCACCACAGAAACGATCCCAGTCACCATTGTGGATGATAAGCCGACCATTACCGATGTCGATGCGATTACCGTTGATGAAGATGACCTAGGCACGATTGGTTCGGATCAGACTGACCCGATTTCAATCGATGGTAACTTCACCACCACACAAGGCTCTGACCGAGTAGTGAGCTATCAGCTTGATGCTTCAGCAACACCAGTGGCTGGACTCACATCACAAGGCGTGGCAGTCACACTGACGGAAACCGCAAATGGTGATGGCAGCTTTACTTACGAGGCGACAGCGGGGAGTGAAGCGGTCTTTACGCTGACCGTGAATACTGATGGTAGCTATAACTTCACGCTTGAAGGTCCAATCGACCACGCGGTAGATAGCGACGAGTTGACACTGAACTTCCCAATCATCGCAACAGACTTTGATGGCGATACCACAAACGCCACGATCCCTGTGACGATCGTGGACGATAAGCCAGTTATTACTGACGTCGACGCAATCACGGTTGATGAAGATGATCTAGCGTCAATTGGCTCAGACCAAAGCAACCCGATTTCTATTGATGGTAACTTCACTACCACACAAGGCTCTGACCGAGTAGTGAGCTACCAACTCGATGCTTCAGCAACACCGGTGGACGGTTTAACATCGCAAGGTGTAGCGGTAACGCTGACTGAAACCGCAAATGGTGATGGTAGTTTCACTTATGAAGCGACTGCGGGTGGCAACCCAGTATTTACTCTGACAGTAGATACTGATGGTTCTTATAACTTCACACTTGAAGGGCCAATTGATCACGCGGTTGATAGTGACGAGTTGACACTGAACTTCCCAATTATCGCAACCGACTTTGATGGCGACACCGTTACTGAAACCATTCCAGTTACGATTGTTGATGATGTACCGACCATCACAGCGGTGGATGCGTTAAGTGTCGATGAAGACGACCTTAGCGGTGTGGGCTCAGATCCAGGCGGCGATCTATTCGTAGAAGGGGCGTTTACGACCACTCAAGGCTCTGACCGAGTGGTGAGCTATCAACTGGATTCAACTGCTGATCCTGTTGCGGGCCTGACATCTCAAGGTGAGGCGATTACCTTGGTGGAAACCGAGAATGGCGACGGCAGCTTTACCTATGTGGCAACCGCAGATGGCAATCCAGTCTTCACGTTGAATGTAGCAACAGATGGTACGTACGACTTTACGCTGCAAGGCCCGATTGACCATGCCGCTAACAGCGACAGCCTGACGATTGATTTCCCAATTATTGCCACCGATTTTGATGGTGATACGACCACGGCAACCATTCCAGTCACCATTACGGATGATGCGCCAATCATCGATAATGTTGTGCCTCTGGCTGTAGACGAAGATGATTTATCAGGTATTGGCTCAGACCAAACTGACGCTGTGTTTGTTGAAGGCGCGTTCACCACTACCCAAGGTTCAGACCGTGTAGTGAGCTACCAACTTGATTCAACGGCTGATCCTGTCGCAGGTTTAACTTCTCACGGTGAGCCTGTTACCTTGGTAGAGACTGCGAATGCTGATGGTAGCTTCACTTACGTGGCTACCGCGGATGGCAATCCTGTCTTCACCATGAATGTGAATGCTGACGGTACATACAACTTCCGTCTGGAAGGCCCGGTTGATCACGCGCTAAACAGCGATGAATTAGTTCTGAACTTCCCAATCATTGCAACCGACTTTGATGGCGATACGACAACCGCGACTATTCCAGTCACGATTACTGATGACGTTCCAACCATCGATAACGTTGTCCCACTAACAGTAGACGAAGATGACCTTGCCTCAATAGGCTCAGACCAAAACGATGATGCGTTTATGTCGGGCTCTTTCACCACAACTGAAGGCTCAGACAGTGTTGTTAAATACCAGCTTGATGCAACCGCAAATCCAGTAGCAGGGTTGACCTCTCATGGTGAGCCTGTCGTGCTTGCTGAAACTGCTAACGGCGACGGTAGTTTTACTTACACTGCCACAGCAGATGGCAATGCCGTATTTGAATTGGTGGTGAAGCCAGATGGCAGCTACACCTTTACTCTGCAAGGTCCACTAGACCATGCGGTGAATAGCGACAGCCTGCAAATCGACTTCCCGATTATCGCAACAGATTTTGATGGAGATACCTCAGCAGAAACACTGCCTGTCACCATCGTTGACGATAAACCAACCATCACCGACGTAGACGCGATCCGCGTGGATGAAGATGACTTAGCGACAATTGGCTCTGACGGCTCAGATCCAATTTCAATCGACGGCAACTTTACTACAACGCAAGGCTCTGATGGGGTAGTGAGCTACCAATTGGATGCGGCTGCAACGCCAGTTGATGGCCTAACATCGCAAGGTGTGGCAGTGATGCTGACTGAAACCGCAAACGGCGACGGTAGCTACACTTATGAAGCGACAGCAGGAACTGAAGCCGTATTTACGCTAACAGTAAACACGGATGGCTCATACAACTTCACGCTTCAAGGGCCAATCGACCATGCGGTAGACAGTGATGAGCTGACGCTGAACTTCCCAATCATCGCAACGGATTTTGATGGTGATACCACCACAGAAACGATCCCAGTCACCATCGTGGATGATAAACCGACCATTACCGATGTTGATGCGATTACCGTTGATGAGGATGATTTAGGTACGATTGGCTCAGACCAAACTGACCCGATTTCAATCGATGGCAACTTCACCACCACACAAGGGTCGGACCGAGTGGTGAGCTATCAGCTCGATGCTTCTGCAACACCAGTAGCTGGACTCACATCACAAGGGGTGGCAGTCACGCTGACTGAAACCGCAAACGCTGATGGCAGCTTTACTTACGAAGCGACAGCGGGGACTGAAGCGGTCTTTACGCTGACAGTGAATACCGATGGCTCTTATAACTTCACGCTAGAAGGTCCAATCGACCACGCGGTAGATAGTGACGAGCTGACACTGAACTTCCCAATCATCGCGACAGACTTTGATGGCGATACCTCTGCTGAGACAATTCCTGTCAAGATCGTTGATGACAAGCCGACACTTGGTGGAATCGAAGCAACAAGTGTGCAAACGGTTGATGAGGATGATATCCCAACAGTCGGATCTGATGGTACACAGTCGAACAGCATTGCCGGTAACTTCATCGCGACTGATGGTTCTGATGGCATTGTCGAGTACAGCGTTTCTGACCTAACGACGCCAGTACAAGGCCTGACCTCTGGTGGTCAATCTCTGGTTATGGTTGAAGTATCAAACGCAGGTGGCGTTTCAGTTTACGAAGCTCGTATTGATGGCACGACGACACCAGTATTCCGTGTAACCCTCGATGCCTCCGATGACAGCTACACGTTCGATTTGCTCGCTCCTCTCGATCATCCAAATGCTGATGGACAAAATGAACTGATCATCAATTTACCGATAAACGCGACTGACTTTGATGGAGACGTGTCGAACAACATCACCTTACCAATTACGGTTGTGGATGATGTTCCGACCATTGATGGTTTGCTAGCAGGCAGCGAACAAACCGTTGATGAAGATGACCTACCAGCAGGTACGGATGCTGCAAGTGCAGAAGATACTGTTATTTCAGGTGCTTTTGATATCACCGAAGGTGCTGACCAAGTTGCTTCTATTCAGCTGAGTGACCTGACCACGCCTGTTGCGTCACTGACTTCAGATGGTGAAGCTATCACCTTAGTCCTGTCTTCTAGCGCAAACGGCGTGAACGTATACCAAGGTGTCGCTGGCAATCCTGCTGAAGTGGTGTTCGAACTGACGTTGGATGCAACGAACAACACCTACGAGTTCGATTTACAGAAGCCGCTTGATCATCCAGATGGTAATCAACAAAACGAGATTGTTATTAACTTCCCTGTGACGGCGACAGATAATGATGGTGATACTTCACCAGCCTTCACATTGCCAATTACCGTTGTGGACGATGTTCCAGTGGTTACCAATATTGAAAGTCTACGTGTCGACGAAGATGACTTACCTCTTGGTTCTGATGGCACTAAAGAGCCGTTAACGGTATCAGGTGAATTCGAAGTCACTAGCGCAGATGGTATTGATGCTTTCGAATTGGATCTGAGCTCAAATCCTATCCCGAATCTGAAATCGGGTGGAGAAGAGGTAACACTTTCTCAAGACGTTGGTGCTTCAACTGCTGACGCGCTTGTTTACGTGGGACAAACTCCGGGTGGAGTGACGGTCTTCACGTTGACACTTCATCAAGATGGTAAATACGACTTTGAGTTATCTGGTCAGTTAGATCACGCGGTTAACTCTGATGAGATTTTGTTGAATCTACCTGTGAAGATTACAGATGGCGACAACGATACTATCACTGCGACCTTGCCAGTGACGATCTTAGATGACAAGCCAATCATTGATGCTATTAGCTCTGGTAGTACCTTGTCTGTGGATGAGGATGATATTCCAAGCCAAGGTTCAGATGACACGCCAGAATCCAATATCATTGGTGGCAACTTTGACGTTACTGATGGTGCCGACTCTATCGTTAGCTTCCAGTTGGATAGCTTAACGTCGCCTGTTTCTGGACTTACCTCAGGTG
Source organism: Vibrio sp. Vb0349 (assembly GCF_033338975.1). NCBI lineage: Bacteria > Pseudomonadati > Pseudomonadota > Gammaproteobacteria > Vibrionales > Vibrionaceae > Vibrio > Vibrio sp. Vb0349. Next base: position 273,468 of record NZ_JAWOTS010000004.1, read on the forward strand.
GTCAACCGCTTGAGTTGGTTGAGTTTTCAAATTCAAACGGTGTGATTGAGTACCGAGCTTATGTACAAGGTACGACGGACACCGTCTTTAAACTGACGCTAAATGGTTCAGCAGACAGTTATGAATTTGAACTGTTGGGTGCACTTGATCATCCTGCGGGTAACGATGAAAACTCGTTAGTCATCAACTTCCCAGTCAACGCGACCGATTTTGACGGCGATGTGTCCAATAACATCACCTTGCCGATCACAGTAGTGGACGATGTTCCAGCGATTGTGAAAGTGACAGACTCAAGCCAACAAATCGTTGATGAAGATGATCTTGCTGGTGGCTCTGACACGACAAGTAGTGATTCAACGGTATTGAACGGCGGATTTGAGGTCGTTGCTGGTGCAGACAAGATTGTCAGCTACCAAGTTTCAGACCTCGATGCAGTCGTGTCTGGCTTAACGTCGAACGGCAGCAGCATCGAGTTGAATCTAGTAGGCACGAATGGTGGAGTAACCAGTTACGAAGCGGTTATTACTGGCACATCAACTAAGATCTTCACGCTGTCTCTTGATGCGAATAATGACAGCTACCAATTTGAGCTGTTGGGACCAATCGACCATGACGCTGTTCAAGGTGAAAACAACCTTGTCATTGATATTCCAATTACAGTAACAGACTTTGATGGTGACACGTCATCATCACTGAATCTTCCAATTACCGTAGTTGATGACATTCCCGAAATTAAATCAGCAGATGCTTTGGCTGTTGATGAGGATGACCTTGCCAACGGCTCTCAGGCAACCAACAAAGACAGCCTAGAAGCAACGGGCAATTTCGATACGGTGGAAGGGGCAGATACCGTTGTCTCTTATCAGCTGGATCTTACTTCTAACCCGATACCAGGAGTAACTTCAGGTGGTCTTGCGGTGGCGTTAGTTCAAACCGCGGTAAGTAACAACAACTTTACTTATCAAGGTCAAACACCTGATGGTACCTCAGTGTTCACGCTAGTTTTGAACGCTGACGGCTCTTACAAGTTTACGCTTGAGGGTGCGCTAGACCACTCAACCCAAGGCGAAGATACACTTATACTTGATCTCCCAGTCTTTGCGACAGATGTCGATGGCGATACGGCAGGTATTAACTTACCAGTGACGATTACCGATGATGTTCCAACCTTGTACGATGCATCTATTTCGCGTGTTGAAGGACAAGGCAGCCGCACGGTTCACTTATTCCAAGACCCTGTAGAGGGGGATGATGACCTTGGTGCTGACGGCGCACAAGTGACTTCATTCTCGGCTGATGATTCAGGCATTTACTTTAAGCAAAACGGTGTTGATTCTGATTCTGTCGATTTGAACGGCAGCGACCAAATCGTATTTGTTCACAAGGTTCTTGACGGAGTGGATACTGAAATCGGTCGTTTGGTTGTTCGAACCGATGGCAGTGTGTCATTCCGTCCGAATGACGATCTTGACCATACCGAAACCGACTCGATTGATTTCACCATCAACGTTGTTGCAACCGATGGTGATGGCGATATCGCAGATGCCGATGTGGATATCTCGATAAGAGACCGCAATGCGCAAATTGACACGTCTACCGTTACTGCGTTCGAAGACCAAGGGCGTGATGGTGTCGTTGTGGGCGTTGACTCTGCAAATACTCAGGACAACTTGTCGACGCTGGATGTTAGCCCTGCGAAAGTCGACTTGGTTATCAATTTACATGATATCGACCGTAACGAGAGCTTAGGTGACATCACTATTCGAGATGCTGATACTCACAACGGTACGTTCTACTACAGAGACGGCAGTGGCAACTACATTGAATTAACATCTGTGGGCAATACGGTTGTTCTCGACGCATCAAATGTTGAGCAGTCATTCAATGGTGAGCTTGTCTCGCTAGATAACTTGTACTTCGTACCAGATCGTCATACATCAACCGATGCTTCTGGTATCGATCCTCGTATCCGTGTGGAAATTCTTAACAATGGTACGCCAGATCATACGATTAATGGTCGTTTAGAAATTGAAGTTGCTGCCGTTGCAGATATTGCAACGTGGACGGCAAGCAGCGAATTTAACTACTCGGTTGATGAAGATGGAAACAATGTCGCACTTAACATCACGGCTGAAACCCAAGACACTAGTAACCCTGAAGGCATTGTGTACGAGCTTGTCTTTACACAAGGAGAAGGTAACGCAGAGTTAGTCTATTCAGATGGTAGTGCGATACCAAAATCCGGTGGTGTTTATCTGGTGGATGCAAGCCGAATTGATGAAGTTCAAGTTGATCCGATAGATAACTTCTCGGGCGAAATCAGAATTGATGTCACCGCTATTACGACGGAAAACAACAATCCACTGCTTGGGAAAGATACCGCTCGCTCAGAAACCGAAACCATCATTATTGATGTAAACCCAGTTGCGGATAAAGGTAGTTTTACTGTAAATCGAATTAATGTGTTTGAGGATAACGCTCGAACTCAAAATACGGTAGACCCTGTCACTGATCACGACCCACTCCAATTAAGTGAAGTGATCACCATGAAACCATCAGCGGACTTAGATGGTTCTGAAGCGTTATTTGTGCGCATTTCTAACTTCTCAATTGATGGGGTTACTTTGGTGTGGCTGGACTCAGCAAACCCAAGTCAGATAGTAGAAGTGACCGATTCAGGCGGCAATGTACTTTATTACGAAGTGCCAGAGTCTGAATTAGCGAACGTCGAAGTTCTTCCTCCGTTGCACAGCAATGATGACTTTACTTTCAATGTCGAAGGCATTGTGAAAGACACAGCATCATTGTCTACCGGTACGACAGAAGATGTGTTGTCACTGGGCAGTAAGACCGTCATCGTTGGTGTAAAAGGTGTTGCTGACATACCAGACACGGTATTAATTGACGCGGGGAACGTTTGGAACCGGTTCGTAGACGGAGATGTGGCCGGGATAGAGACGACTATCGAAGAGAATGGTGTTGTAAACCTTAACTTCTCGGTTGTATCTGGTGAAGTTGCCGATAGACCACAGGATGATTCAGAAGCCATTACTGTTATCCTGTCCAACATCCCCGACGGTGTTCGTGTCGTAGATTCAGACGGCTCAAGCGTTGACCTCACCTTTGTTGGCTATGATGGTAACGGTCAACCGATTTACGAAGCAAACATCACTGGGCTGAATTTTAATTCCGGTATTCAAATTATTCCGGAAGCCTCTTCAACTGAAAACATTGCGATTACAGGGACGATCATTGTTACCGAGAATGATGGTCATAGTCGTGTGATTGAAAGAGAGGTAAGGATCAAGGTCGAACCCGTTATTGACGCTCAAGATAACTACGTTGTTCGATCGGAGGGAGATGAAGATACGCGCTTTGACATCGATTGGAAACCGACGCTCGTACAAAGCCCTGATACCGATGAATTCTTTAGTGATGTAACCATCTCTGGATTTCCTCCAGGCAGCACGGTCTATGTAGATGGTGTGGCACAAACGCTTGTTTCTGGAACACTAACGCTTTCACCGCAAGCCGGTGAATCAGAGCAAGATTTTTCCGCTAAAATCTCTCAGAGTGGCTATGTTCAAGTCCAGTTGGAGCAGGATTCAAGTACTGACTTTGACTTGACCACGACCGTCACTGTGAAAGAGATTGACCATGAATATGTTGACGCTTCGAATCCCGGTGAAGGTATCGCTGAGAAAACCATCAATGGTACGGTGAATGTCCAAGTTAATCCAATCGTTGAGCCAGAGGATAAGACGGGGGCAATAGATGACCAAACCCGTCTGCTTGTCACTGAAAGTGGTGGTGGTGCTACCGATATCGTGAAGTCAGACGATCAAGGTAACATTGACTTTACGATCAACACTTCTATGGGGGGTGAATCTGGTGCTCATATCATTAAATATCAAGAGTTTGATGCGTCTTCAGATGAAGTGGTGACTCAACTTGTTGTTCAATTTCACAATGTGGACCCTGAGATCCTCAACCAATTGGTTATCGTCGGTGCACTAAATGAAGGCGGAGGTCGTTGGACAGTAACCAATGAAGATAACTTCTCAATTAAAGCGCCGTCTGGTCTTGATTTAACACCAAACGATGACAGCGACGATGGCGATAACGGTGGTCTCTCTCAAATTGGCTTAACCATTTACGCAGAAGTGAATGATTTGGGCGAAGATTTGGGCAACGAAAAAGATGCGACGGTCATGCGCCAAACGGATGTGACACTTGAATTTCCTACCGTTCTCACACCACAAATGAGTGTAGCGGCAGAGATTCAGGTGGCTGATGATGTCCAAATTCAAGCGTTGGAAGATAATTCTATCAACCTTGGTGCTCAGTTAACGTCGAAAGTTGATGCGATTAATGCAGATGGCGTGGAGGATGTCTTGACTATTATCGTCGATCCTTCAGCTCCTGGCATTCCTCCTGGTTTGGTGATCACGGGGACGGATATCGACTTTGTCAATGGCAAATACGTGTTCCAAGCCCATATCGATGCGAGTGGAAATATTACTGGCCTTGATGGTTTGACGATGCACTTGGCAGAAGATTACGCAGGTGATTTCGAATTACCAATTCGGTTCGTCACTAAAGACACTGAGTCCGGTGATGAAAAAGAAAATAATGTCCAGTTTCCAGTTCAGGTTTTACCGGTTGCAGACGTTCCGAGTTCAGCCGGGGATCAGCCGTTGGATAGCGATGTCACACCGAATGTAAAAGTAGATATCGTTGGTACTTTCGGCTTGGATGCAAACAAACAACCTGTAACTGATCTAAATAACGACGTTCCCACGGCGGATGGTGTTGGTTACGAAGATGGCTTAATCCAACTTAACTTGAGTGTTGATTTTGCCGATCAATTTAACAACACTCAAGGTGGTCGAGAAACACTAACGAACATCAAGTTAGAGCTTGATGACACAACATTAGGTGAGTTTGTTGATGCCAATGGTAACAGCTTAGGAACCAGTATTGAGTTTAATGAAGCTGAGATTTTAGCTGGTGCGCTTGACAATGTTCTGTTTAAGCCAAAAGAAAATTACCCCGTAGGTGGTGGCCAAAATACCGTCAAGATTAATATCGAGGGAGAAATTACTGATGAAGCTGTGTTTGATCAGTCTATCTTGAATAACTCTGGCGATAATATAGATGTAAGAACCTTCACTGACGATGTCACATTTGAAGTTACGCCAGTCGTTGATGACATTACCATTACAGGTGCCGATCCGACGCAGCCAATCACGGTGATTGGTGACGAAGATACTTTAATTTCGCTGAATCAATCGGGCTCTGGTGTTTCGATCAGCCTGAACGATAATGACGGTTCTGAGAGTTTCGTTTCACTCAAGTTAACGGGACTTCCTGATGACTTTATCGTTAAATCCAATTCCTCTGATTATGTTGTTAAGAATAACGGTGGGGGCGAATGGAGTATTCAACTAAAAGATCTCACTCAGACGTCCATTGACCTGAGTGACATCCAAATTAAACCGCCAAAACACTTTAGTGGCGAGGCTGAGATAGGTATTACGGTCTTCATTCAAGAGGAGTTGCTACAAGTACCAACGGAACGAAACAACAACTTTACGCTGATTGTTAATCCTATTGGTGATGATGTTGATGTGAATCCCGACACTTCGGCTGCAGGTAATGAGGGCGAAGACATTGTTATTAATGTAAATGCGTTAGTGGTTGATAACAAAGAGTCCATCGGAGATGGTGCAAACTACCAGGAAAATGATCCAGAGACGCTGAGAGTTGAGGTCTCAAATGTCCCTGGTGGGGCGAGCGTTTCATTACCTGATGGGACAGTATTTACTGACCAAGGCGGCGGCGTTTTTGTCTTAGAAATCAATGCTCAAGACTTGGATCAAGTGGTGTTTAATTCTGGTGATCGCAACGATAACTCATGGGATGGTTCGCTGCATTTCAAAGTGCAAGCCGTTGATACTGGGCTCGATGGCAGTCAAAGCTTGGGCTCCGCAGAGGAGTTTGATGTCACTGTTGATGTTGAAGCAGTGAACGATCGTCCAGAGTTCGTCAATACCGTGGATGTGGAAACACCAGAAGATACGCCAATGCTGCTTGATGGTTTCAGCATTACTGATATTGATGCCGTACTCGATGATCCGAATGCTGAATACGTACTCAATGTGAACGTCGACAGCGGTATCTTGGAGCTTAATCCAACGCTCATCGCTACTTACAACCTAACCGTGAGCGGTGATGGTACGGACTCCGTTGAACTGAAAGGCACAGTGGCCGATCTAAACAATGCCATTGCAGACGGTCTGATTGAGTTTAACCCAGAGCTGAACTTCTTTGGTGACGTTCAGGTGGACGTGACAGTCGATGACCAAGGTAATGAAGGTATCGTAATTGGTGGGGTAGATGACACCCTAAATACCAACAGCAGCAGCTTCAATATTGAAGTAACAGCGGTGAATGATACCCCAGAAACTACGCCAGTGACGCTACCGGATATTGAAGAAGACAGTGGTGTGTTCTCCATCTCTGAAGCGGATCTTATTGCGAATGCGACAGACGTAGAGAACGATAATCTCACGGTTAGCAATGTTCAGTTAACGGATCCGAATTCGGGCAGCATTACTTTCAACAGTGGCACGGGAGAGTGGGAATTTACCCCAGCACCAGATTACAACGGTCCAGTTGAAATCACGTACACCATTACAGATGATGGCACGACAAATGGTGCATCCGATCCTAAATCGGTTAACGGCAGCGCATCGTTCAACGTAACGGAAGTCAATGATGCTCCAACGACGTTTGAAGTGACACTTTCTGATATCGCAGAAGACAGTACGGCGGTTGATATTACCCAAGCTGATTTGTTGGCGAATGCGTCTGATATTGAAAACGACACCTTGATGGTGAGCAATGTCCAGTTGGTTGATCCAAGCAGCGGCACATTGGATTTCGACAACGTAACAGGTACATGGTCATTTACTCCTGCGCCTGGCTACAACGGCAAGGTCGATCTAACCTACGACATTACCGACAACGGTACAACGAACGGTGTTTCAGATCCTCAAACGGTGTCAGGAACGGCGACCTTCGAAGTCACTGAGGTGAACGATGCACCGGTAACATCAGAGGTAACGTTGAGTAGTACCGAAGAAGATGGTGGTTCGGTAACTATTACGGATACTGAGTTGCTGAGCAACGCAAGTGATCCTGAGTCAGACAACTTGACCGTCGATAATGTTGTGTTAGTGGATCCAGCTTCCGGCACGCTGACTCAAGTGAGTGCGACAGAGTGGACGTTTGAACCCGCAGCAGATTTCTTTGGTGACGTTAATTTCACTTATGAAATCACAGATGACGGAACCACTAACGGCGCTCCAGACCCAATTACAATCTCGGGCACAGCAGTGTTGAATGTTGAAGCTACCAATGACGCACCTGAAATCACTGCAACGTCGGTAACGGATACGATCAATGAAGCTGATGGCCAGAAAGTAACGGGTATTAGTGTGAGTGACGTCGACTTTGCGGGCGCACAAGCAAATGAAAGCATGACCGTGACTCTTACAGTTACCGAGGGCGACCTTCGTGTCGAGCCGCCAGCAGGTAGTGGTGTGACTGTTGGGGCGGGGATGGCTGGTGAAATCACCCTAATGGGCACACCAGATAATATTAACTCCGTTCTTGGAGCAACAGACGCTTCTGAGGGTGTATTTGTGGATGCAGGAGATGTCAACGCAGCTTCAATCACTTTATCGGTGAAAGTCGAAGACAACGGCGTGTACTTCGAAAATGCATCGGGTACCGCATTGGAAGCGAATCAAGACTTCACTATCAATGTGACACCTGTAGCTGATGCACCTACATTGAGTATCAATCCTCAGTTTAATTACATTCGTCAAATTGCGGCTAGCCAAACCGCGAGCAGTCAAGGTTTAGCGATTGTCGGAATCATGGCGGCGCTTACTGATATTGACGAGGTGCTGTCTTTGGAGCTAACGGGCGTACCAGCTAGTGCTGAGGTAACAAGTGGCGTTTCTCCATCAGGCATTAGCTTCGATGGTACCACTTGGACAGTACCAAGCGATGAAATTGATACGCTAGAAATTGTCGCAACAGATACTAACAGTGGTATTGATGTCGGTTCTTACGATATTTCGCTTACGGCGATATCAACGGAATCTAATGGCGATGAAGCGCAGTCTTCACCTGTCCAAATTAGTTTGGATGTGAGTAGTGATAGCGACGATATTGACCAGTCAACCGCAGTGGACGACAGCTATTTAGTCGGCGGAGACACAGGTACCAACTTGATTGGTGGAGACGGTGACGACGTTATTCTGGGTGGTGATGGTGATGACGTGCTTATCGGTGGCTTAGGCTCAGATATCTTAACGGGTGGAGACGGCAGCGATATCTTCAAGTGGACGGTAGATTCCGTTGATGAAGGGGCAGTGGATACCATTACTGACTTCACTGTTAACGAAGACAGTATCGATTTACGTGAAGTTATCTCTGATCTCAATAACTCAATGATCGACATGGATGATCTGCTTGGTCACATTTCGGCAGACTACGATGCATCGACGGAAAGTGTTTCTCTGAACATTACGACGGATGCAAATGTTCAGCAGACTATTGTCGTGGAAAACTTAGGTACTTCAATCGACTTCAACGGTCTCAGCTCCAACGAGATTGTAGAGTCATTGCTGAACAACGGTGTTATTGATAACGGATAAACCTGTATACAACACAAAAATGGGCGGCTCTGATAAGCCGCCCATTTTTTTCGGGAACGCTTGATTTTAAACAGGAGATATTTGAATCGAAATAGAAAGCAAGAACGAAGCAATGGGGTTATCTTGTTACGACGTTATAGTGATAGTTGGAAATTAAAATAGCGATAATTTGACGTTAAATCGCCTAAACGTGGATGTCTAGCAAGCTGCCAATGATTTCATTGTTTTTCTCTATGACAGACGTGCCAACTCGGTTATAACCAGCGGCTTGTGCGAGGTTGATGAGAGATTCAACTTTTTGAGAGGGAAGGCTAGGTGTTGAGGCTGTTATTGCGACATCCGCAACCGCAGCTAAATCGATGTTGTGATCAGAAAGCTCTTCTTTTACCTTACTTACATTATTGCTAATGCCATGTGCAGCTTTCTCGGTCATTTGTTGTGACATCTGAACGATGTGGTGTCCAGATTGAATTCCCGATACAGGCATATCACTACTCCCAACATTATGATAGTGAGAGCATAGGTGGAGTTTATAAAACGTTCAAGTGTTTTATATCAATGACTTGATTAGGCAAACAGTTTGGCAAGCATTTCTCTTTCTTCACCAGATAGAACCGGTTTTTGCGCTTTATTTAGTTTCACGCTGATCTCACCTTGTAATGACTTTAACTGACTTGCCGTTAAATCACTGAGCTTTTGTTTAAGTTCATTAAATTGTTGTGCGTTCATCTCAATACCTTCGTCGTGATTCGGTTTATCCATCGTTGCCCGAAATTCTTCATCCTTTGGATACAACATATTTATTCAACCAAAATAGATTAGAATTTGATCGATTGCTTTTTGTCCGAATATTGTCAAGGTGTGTTAAGTGATACGTCAGATTTTTCCTAAGAAGGTACATAATTACCCACTTTGGGGTAGGTGGAAACGTAAAAAGAAAAAGGGAAGCGATATAGCGCTTCCCTCTTACATATGGTTTGAATGTTACTAACTTACTCTGACGGCAAACTTGCTAGCAAGTGAATGAAGCTCTGGGAGCATGCGATAGATAAGATGGAGTTGTTGCAATACCATGCGGGCAGAGCTGTCGTCTTCATCGCGCCATTCGTTTAAGCGTTGCTCGAGTCCAGCATCATCAATATTAGATAGGTCACACTCCTCACAATGCTGGTGAAGCTGTTTATGAAGTACATCCAGATGCTGATGAATACAACGGTGAGCATCTAAAACGAGTTTATGAATTGACTCATCTTCGATGCGAGTTCTGTGCGCGCCTAATGCAGAAATATAGTTCAACATTGCGTGATTTAACGTTAGGAAGCGAAAACTTTCATCAACAGCTGCGCGATATTTGCCAGGCTCCGCCAGCATCGTACTAATCGCAGAAGAGAGTGAGGCATCATTATTGTGGGCCTGGCGGCGAGCGATACGGTAGCTCAAATTGTCTTTCTTGCCGATTCTATACTGACCAATGATCTGATCGAGATACTGCTTGTTCGCCTCTATCGCATCCGACATAACTTTGTGAAGCCTTCTCGACTGCCAGTCGGGCAAAATAACTAATACAGCTCCTACTGCAAGCACACACCCGATGAGGGTATCTGCTAGTCGAGGAAGGACAACTGCGTAACCTTCACCTAGTTGATTAAATAAGAAGAGGACGAGCAGTGTAATAAAACCAGTCGCGTACCCATAGTTGTTCATCCGGAAGGCGAAAAACATCACACCAGAGATAACGATAAATACTAACTGGCTTTCTTGAGAAGGGAAAAAAGTCAGCAATGGTACACCAATCAACAAACCAGCTAATGTACCTATTACTCGCGCCGTCAATTTTTGGCGAGTGGCACTGTAGTTCGGTTGGCATACGAATAAAGTGGTTAAGAGTATCCAGTAACCTCGGTCGATGTTGAATATTTGAATGATTCCATAGCCAATCGTTAAGGCAATTGACATACGTAATGCATGCCGAAACAGCATCGAATCTTTGTGTAAATTTGCTGATATACGCTGCCACATCGCTTTTAGCGTGTGTGGGTTGGTATCGGCGAGGGTATCTTCTTCGAGGCCTTCAACATCTGGGTTGTTAATGTTATTAAGTTGTTTTTCTACCGTCGCTAAGTTATTGAATAAATATGTTAACTGCATCAGCAGACGTTTCCAGTGCCCTTGCTTTTGTTCTTCTAGATAAGCAAGAGAGTTTTGTACTTCAGCTAATGCCAGAATAGATTGATCGGTATGGGAGTATTCATTTCCTAGCTGAATGGCTAGTGCAATATCACGACACGCTTGGGCTTGAGACTCCAAAAGATATTTAAAACGAAACAGCACATCAGAACGTTCAAATTCGGTCGCTAAATCCTGATAGCGATAATGGCTAGAACTGACGCGTTCGTGAATGTCTTGAGCGATGAAATAAATATTTAAAAATCGGTCACTAGGCCCATCAATGTGACCCCGTTTCGATCGGTTAAGTAATGTGGTTTTACAAGCGTTTAGTGCCGTAACCGTGGCAGCATTGCATTTTGCAGCTTCAATCCGCAGCGGTTGTGGCGTCAAGTTGGTCACAGGGTGAAAAAGCTTGGCTTTCGCATCAAGATAATTCGCCATTTGGAAGAACACATTGGCTAAGCTTTGTTGCACCGGTTGAAGAGGCCAAAATATCTGCCAAATCATGGACATGAAGTAATACCAGGCGGCACCAGTTAAAAGCAGTAGTGGCTGAAACCAAATGTTGGTGCTTTCATGTGCGCCAAGCATAGTATAAATAGCGATCAGCAACGAACCAAAAGCAATACTCGCGTACTTAGGACCTATCGCCCCAAGAATGATGAAGCCGAAGGTTGAGATAAATAATCCCAACGCAAAAGCCCAAGGGGTATCGAACAAGATTTCAATTGAAAAAGCAGCAAGCGCAAAACAGAGAAAGGTGAGAATCAGAGCCTTGATGCGTCCAGTGAAACTGTCATCACTTTCAGCCAAAGCAGCAGCAATAACGCCTAATATTAATGGCGTTATCAGCGTGTTTTGCTCGAAATACCAAGTTGGGATAACCACACCCAATAAGGTGATGAGGATAAGAACGCTGTAATTTATCGTCTTGTTTGCCCAATATAGCCGAAATTTAGAAGTTGCTTGCACAATGCGCCTTATGTTTCCGATGAAGAACAGGGGGAATACTACCAGACCCACTATAGCGCGTTTATGATTTACTTTAAGAAAAATTCGTGGTTGCTGATAAAATCAGCAGGGATGTCATTGACTTATATTAAAGCTGCCAGGTCATGTATTGAGGATTGTAAAGCCAGCTTCAAATAACCTCAGCTTTAGGTTATTAAATCGACAGTAATGTGAATTTTATTAAAGAATAGAAGAAGAAGCTTACTTAGGAGCTCGCCGTTGCTACAATTTAGCGCCTTAAAATGATATAAATCGACAACTTCTAAACTAAAAGGCGCACGTTTCATGCAGCTTACTGCCACTAGCAAAGCACAGTTTTTTATTCAAAATGAGTACCATCACGTCGAAATAAAAGAGAACAGTGTTTTATTAAGCTCGATAGGCAGTGAAGAACATATTCCTTTTACGATCTGGAATGGCAAAGTTAGCGTAAAGCGTGGGTTATTATGGAGCTCTTTACAGTTTTTTGCTCATGAACACGAAGGCAAACAACAAAGCTGGCTAGTCCAAGGTTTACCGTGGCCACAATGCCGAAAGTTCGCGCTTGAGGCCGTTCGTCAATATCAAGAGTGGCACAACACTCAGTGCCGAAAACTGGCTGAGTATCTACCTAAGTGGGAAGAAGAGCTTTACAAACTAAAGCACTTGCCTGCTTACTTATCGCATTCTCAAGTGGTCTCCTGGGTTGAAAGTCTTAACCAAGAGTTAAGCGAGATGAAAACCACCCTAGAAGAAGCCAAAATGCGAATGCCGAATCGTATGTCGCAAATAGAGCCTTGGCTCATTGATACCTCTGAGGCGCTTGGTGAGCGTAATCGCGATTGGCTAGAAGCAGAACGTCCAAATTGGGAAGTGCTGTTTAATCAAATTGAATCCTCTCCTTTGAATTTATCCCAGCAATATGCGGTATTACTCAACGACGACCACAACTTAGTTCTTGCTGGTGCCGGCTCGGGCAAAACCAGCGTTTTAACCGCACGAGTTGCCTATTTGTTGCAAAGCCATCAGGCTCAAGCAGAAGAGCTTCTCATGTTAGCGTTCGGTCGTGATGCGGCGACTGAAATGAAAGAACGCTTAGTAGATAAAGTGGGCATGGCGGCAGACGGTGTGCGCGTCAACACATTCCATCAGTTGGGCTTGTATATTCTTAAACAAGTCGAACAGCAACCTGTCGAAATTAGCCCTTTAGCGTTGGACGAAAATCAACGAACGGCATGGTGTGTAGACTGGTTGAAAAAACATTGGATGACACCCACCAACTTTAAACGTTGGCAAAAACATTTAGACAAATGGCCGATTGCGTACCTAAAAGGGGATGATGAGTTAGGAAGCCATTCAGAAAATCCAAAACTGATCGCTTGGCTAGATTCGCAGCTGTCTCATTTAGCGGCGGTAGGGTTGACCAAAAAGCAAGTACAAGAAAAGCTCGTAAACCACCAAGACTATACGCGTTTAAATAGTGAACTCGCCTTATGCTGGCCATGTTTTACAGCGTGGCAGAAAATGCTTAAAGAAAGCAACCAAGTGGATTTCCCAACCATGATCAGTCGTGCGACAGATTATGTAAATAAAGGGAAATTTGTCTCCCCATGGCGCTTCATTATGATCGATGAGTACCAAGATATCTCTCCAGTCCGTTTAGCACTGATTGAAGCACTGTGCGAATCCACACAGAAACAAGCGGGTGCGACGTTGTTTGCGGTTGGTGATGACTGGCAGGCCATCTATCAGTTTGCTGGTGCGGACGTCGATCTTATCACTGGCTTTAAAGAACGCTTTGCTCACTCTACCGTTCATCACTTAGATACAACTTATCGTTTCAACAATCAGATTGGTGATGTAGCGAATACATTCGTGCAGCAAAACCCATCGCAGTTGCCGAAAACACTAAACAGCCACAAACAACGCAAGCAGAAGAGCGTACATACCGCGCCGAGCAATCAAGTGGAAAAGATCTTGGATCACTTGAATCAGCAAGCCAAGCAAACCAAGTCAGTTTTATTGCTAGGACGTAACCATTATCATAAGCCCGATTTGTTCGACGATTGGTTGCGGCGTTTCCCTAATCTCGATATTCGCTTTATGACTTGCCATGCGAGTAAAGGACGCGAAGCTGACTTTGTGATTATTCTTTCTGTGGATGAGGGGCAATTCCCCGCTAAGAAGAAGCAAATTCACATTGATGGTGCGTTGACGGAGTCCAAAGACAAATTCCCTTACGCAGAAGAGCGCAGGCTATTTTACGTGGCGATTACACGTGCGAAAGAGAAGGTTTGGATTACGCATACTGGTGCGGGATCTGCATTCGTTCAAGAGCTGGTTAATGGTGACTATCCCATCGTGACTTCCCGTTAAATGCAACGTTTAGAATGTTAAAAACAGTAAAGGCGATACTTGGTATCGCCTTTGCTTTATTTGGTTAGCATCAAAGCTTACATGCGCTCAGCAAGATAGGCTTCGTAATCCGGCACTTCGATGTCTACTTCTTGCTCAAGAAGAGGGGAGTTAAACAGGAACTTAGCGGTGGCTCGGTTCGTTGCTACAGGAATATTCCAAACACTAGCAATACGAAGAAGCGCTTTAACGTCTGGGTCGTGAGGTACGGCATTCAGTGGATCCCAAAAGAAAACGAGAACGTCGATTTTGCCTTCTGAAATAAGAGCGCCTAGTTGTTGATCACCGCCCATCGGACCACTGATCATGCTCTTGATCGCAAGTCCAGTTTCTTTACTCAGCATGTGTCCTGTTGTGCCAGTTGCGTAAAGGAAGTGACTCTGTAGCTTTTCTTTGTTTTCTTTTACCCAGCGAAGTAGCTCAGGTTTGCAGTTGTCGTGAGCAACCAAAGCCACATGTTTATGGGTTGGCATGGTACGAATGGTTTTTTGCATCAAGATGTTTCCGTTTGTATGATTTTAAAATTGTTGTGACTCAATAGAACACGTTTTTGGTCTTTCAATCAACAGCCTTAACACGGAATGTCGGCCTATATTCTGACGGAGATAACGATTCTTCGATCGTGTCGTCATGAAGCGTCTTCGGAGTCAGTGGTTTGATGGTTGGTGAGGCATGTTTGTCATAAGCTTCACCTCTTAAGTAATGCGTTGCTTGCATCACGGAAAGCCGACCTTGCTGCACCATTTTATCTGTTGGTGCGAAGAGTACTTTGTTACGTAACAGGCCTCGATATACACCATGACTTAAGTACACAGAAACTAAACCGATCTCCTCAGTTTTGCCGGCACTGCGCAGCTCACTGATGGCCGCTTCAATCGCCACTGCACTGCCAACAATGTAATCTATATTTCCCATATCGATCACACGTTGAACTAGGTTACGTTGTAACTCCTTGTCGTTGTCTGCCCAAAATGAGTCAACAATGTTGATATCACTTCCTTGTATCGCTTCATAAAATCCGGCAGTAACGGGTTTCGTACCACCACGAGTTCGCGGCCCCAAAAGTAAGGCAATGTTGGTTTTTCCTGACCCCTTTGGATGGCGAGCTGCCAAATATTGACCCGCTTCGTATCCCATCCAATGCCAGTCAACACCGACAGTCCCTTTTAGCAACTCACTTTGTTCTTCATCCAAGTCGAGTTGGTTCACAGTAGCAAAAACGGGAGTATTCCCCACCCAATTTTTAAGTGAATGCTCGTAAGCCTGTGGGTCCACGGTCCCAAGGATAACCGCATCTGCTCCCCATTGGTTACACAGTGCGAGTTGTTGTTCTTGACGGGTTTTGTTTGGGTAGCCGCCCGCTTCAAGGACTCGTAGCTCGACACCTTCTCTTTTCGCTTCGGACACCATTCCATAGTTTACTGACAACCAGTATGAATCCTTTAGGTGAGGGTATATTGCACATATTTTCTCTGCGGCAACCGCTGGCAAAGAAGCAACTAGGGTTAAAGTGGCTGCAGAATGTTTGAAAAATGTGCGAAATGCGTGTTGATTTTTAACCATGAAATGAAGTTCGTTGGCATAGATTAAGTAAACACTGCAAAATATAACGTAATATGTCGCTGAACACGAACATTAAGGTCATGAAAATATGCTGCTAGCAACTGCAAGCATCGGTCGTAAACTTTTGTTGTCTTTCATTGCGATGGCAATACTGGTCATTTTATCGGCACTTATTGGTGTGTCTGGATTTTCTTTGGTTGCCAAAACCGAAAGAAATGTCGTGGATTCTGCGATTCCCGCCATGATTGAGGCGAGACAAGTCTCTGAGTTGAGTACTCGTATTATTTCGTCTGTACAAATGTTGTCGAACGCAAGAAACGAGCAGGAAAGAAAGGAGTCAGGGCGAGTGCTGTTCGAACAGCTCGAGTCTTTACTCACTCACATCAAGGAGCTCGGGAGTGAGTCGTTCGATTCTCAATTGTTAGAAGCTTTAGAGAATAACGTCCAGAACGTTATCGACAATTTGGCAGAACTCGGTGTTTCGGTTGAAAAAAAGCTGTGGCTTGCAAAAGAGATAGATACTCGTGTTGAAGAAATGCGTCTGCTCAGTGAAGAGCTAGAACAACTAACTCGTACGCAAGTTCAGAATACAAGCACCATTGCTGTTGCTAACGTCACGCATATTTATGACTTATTAGAATCGAATAAAAAATCGCAAGTTTATCAGGCGCTAGATGCACTGGTGGAGGTCGATCTTGATCTGACTGAGCGATTGCATGAACTGCACTTGTTGGCCTTTAAAATGTTGAATCAGATTGAAGAGGCTCGGACATTAACGAATATTGAGCGAATTCAACAGGTTCAAAGTGATTTCGATAGCAACCTCAAAATCATGCAACGCCGTGTACTCGCTGTGGAAGATCCTACGCGCTCTAAGCAAATGAGCCAACTGCTCATAGAGCTTGGTAAGCGTCAGGTCGTATTTTCTATACTGATGCAGCAATACGAGAATAACGAACAGTCACAACAACTGATGCAAAAGACATTAGAGTTGTTCTCAGAGCTTAATGGCACGGTCAACAAATTGGTTGATGATTCAAACAAAACCACTACCGTCGCTGTAGACCAATTGACCAGCACACTGAAATTCGCTCAGTGGTCTCTAACCGTTATTTCAATTGTTGGTTTGATTGTATTGGTGCTGATTTTATGGCGTGTGGTGTACCTTTCTGTTGTGAAGCGGTTAGCGGAATATTCCGCTGCGTTGCTGTCTGTGGCACAGGGTAACTTAGCGGTTGAGTTGGAAGTGAAAGGCAAAGATGAGTTGGCGCATATGGGGCAGGCCATCATCACGGCTCGTAATACCGCGCAAGCACTAAAAGTGGTAGCAGAGGGTGAAGCTCAAGCCAAGCGAGAGCTTGAGGAGCATAAAGAGCATTTAGAAGAGCTTGTTGAGCAACGCACTTCGCAGTTAAAACGAGCAAACCGCCGTTTGAATGAAGAGGTTTTGAATCACGCTAAAGCTCGCAAGCAAGCAGAGCAAGCGAGCCGAGCAAAATCGGCATTCTTGGCGACGATGAGCCATGAGATAAGAACGCCAATGAACGGAGTGTTGGGGACAGCACGCTTGCTGATTGACTCAGGCCTCAACCCAATTCAAAAGCGTTATGCAGAAATCATTAATCGTAGTGGTAAAACGCTGCTCGCGATCCTTAATGATGTACTGGATTACTCCAAGATTGAAGCGGGGCATTTAGAAATTCGTCACATGGGCTTCGATTTACACCAAATGGTGGAGGACACTTTCCAGTTAATGAACAGTCGAGCACAAGAGAAGAAGCTGCTGTTCTCCTACCATATTGAAAGTGATGTTAGTCGCTACTGGAAAGGGGATGTCACCAGAATCAGTCAGGTGCTGAACAATCTCGTTGGTAACGCGATTAAGTTCACTGACGAAGGAGAAATTGATATCTACGTTAGCCTGAACCCTGAGGACGAGTCGCAAGTCCTGTTTGAAGTATCAGACACTGGAATAGGAATTGCCAAAAAATACCAGAGAACGTTGTTTGATGCCTTCACGCAAGCTGAAGGTGGGATGAGCCAAACTGGAGGTACGGGGCTTGGACTTGCCATCAGTAAGCGAATCATTGAAGCGATGGGCGGTGTTTTAGAAGTCGATTCCGAAGAGGGAAATGGTAGCCGATTCTGGTTCTCTATTCCGTTAGAGGAAAGCGAACCTGTTGAAACAGGAACCGTGGCAACCGCACGTTGCAAAGTGAAAGCAAAGGTCTTGCTAGTAGAAGATAATGAAGTCAACCGAGTGGTCGCGGAAGGTTTTCTAGAAAGCATGGGGCATCAAGTCGTGATGGCGGAAAACGGCTCACAAGCAGAGCAACTGATCAGCACACAGGATTTTGATATCGCTTTAGTCGACATCAACCTCCCTGATTGTGATGGAACTGAGTTGATCCAACGCTTAAAGCGGATTGAGTGTGATAAGCCGGCCAATAAAGCGCTTGCCGTCACGCCAATGATTGCAGTGTCTGCGCACGTTTTTGCGGAAGAAGTTGAGCGCTATCTAGCCGCTGGTTTTGACGGATACTTGCCTAAGCCATTGGCAAAAGAGGCACTCGCGGCATTGATTCAGGATGCGCTAGACGGAAAGCCGTTGTTGTTGCCACAAAATGCCGACTGTACCCCGTTTGATCAAATTTCGCCTCAAGAACAAGAGCTACAATCAAAGGTCGTTCAAGCACCCCAAAAAAAGGAACCCGATGTGGTTATCATTAATCCGAGCGTGATTGAGTCCGATATGAAAATCTTGGGCAGAGATAAGATGTTGCACATTATTAATCTGTTTAGAGCCACCAGCACCGATGTATTAAGCAAGCTGCAAGCGTCTGCTGAGGACAATGATAGTAAAGAAGTAAAGAACCTTGCCCATAAATTAAAGGGCAGTGCAGGAAGTTTAGGACTAACTGCGTTAATGAACGCTTGCCAAGCAATTGAAGCCGCGCCTCAACCTCTAGATACCTATAATGCGACTAAAGATGATTTAGTTTCTCAAGTGTCTGCATCAATTCAAGCTCTGGATGAGTTAATGGCGAAGTAATCCATCGAGCATTGAAAATAAAAAAACCTCCGGCTTTCCGGAGGTTTTTTCTATTCGGTCATGTCATCTTCCCACTCGAATCGAGTGTCTAGGGCATAAGGGTCATCATCAAAAGGATGTTCCACTTTGCCACGCAAGTATTCGAGTTGATGCTCAAGCATATTGACCGTTTCGTAGTCTCCCTCAGAACAAGCAACGTAAATCTGTTGTTCAAGAGCGGCAATGTTATCTCGGATACCCATGAGAACCCCCTTAAATCATCATCGATTCTCAAAACGATTATAGTCAAGTAATCCAAATTCGATCGGTTGTTTTGTACGGTACCAATTGTGTAAACGATCGCTAAATGACCAGAATTTTTCTGAGCTTCTACGAATCGCAAAATTATCCAATAACTTAACGTAATCGGACTCGTTTTGGATGGCACTAAATTGATCGACAAAATCTTTTACTTGGTTTTCGTTGATCGAGAAAAATGCCGCAGGGTAGCTTCCCACAACGCCGCGTACAATGGTCATATCATCGTTAGCAAAGTCACGGTTACTTTCTTCATCAAACAAGCTAGAGATGTTTGTGTGTGCATTGTTGTGAAGTAAGGTGAACAGTTCATCTTCCCCTGATTGACTTCTCACCATAAGCATAGTGATTTGCGGAACGGTTTTTAGGCCTTCACCACGAACGTGGTCAATACGTTTTAGTTGCTTTTCACTACTCGCAGAAAGAGCCGTGCCTTGAATTTCGTAGCGAGGCAGAAGCACATCTGAAACATGTTCGCTCAACAACTCCACCAACTCCGTTTTTGGATCGTCACTCTTATACTGAACGCTGGTTGGTTGGTTAAACGGCTTCACATTTCGTTGTAAAAAGTCACTCAACTGCGGGCTTTGATCTTTATACCAGCTAGATTGAAGTTCATGGCGCATATCGGCGGGTAACAACGAGATAAAGTTACTTTCGCCTTCTAGACGCAAGAAGTCCATAAACATTCGTGTCATGAGCTGATGGCCGAAGTTACCGTAAACGTCAAACCCAGCAACAAGCAAATAGTGGATACGCTCTAGTAGCGCGTAGTCAAGAATCCACACTGTTTTAGGCTGCTCACCAACTAACCCTTGAACAACAGAAGCACTATCAAAATGGCGGAATATCGTTAATGCCGCATTATGGTTGGTGCCATTACCATCCCAAATTACATCGGTGGATAGGTTTTCACCTTCTTTAAACCAGTTATTAGTGAACTCAGATTTAGCCTCTAGGTAGCGAGCTTGTTGACGCGCGTACTTGACCCAGTTGGTAACAGGTAGCGTGTTACTTTCTTGCTCTGCCGGTAGTTTTAGATTATCAGCCTGAGATCGGTAAAACTCATTTACTTCTGGGATGTCTGCTTTATCTGGATCAAGGAAAAACACCCAAAAGCGATCATTGATAACATTCAATGCCAGTTGGCCACGACAAACTGGGCCTTTGATGTATGCCATTATTGTATTTTGCGCATTATCTAGCATGAACTTAAAGCGCGACTTCACTGGAAGGTCGATGAATGATGTCATCGGGTTTGCAGCAACTTCTGGTTCATAACTCGGTAGCTGACTAACCATGTAATCAGCATCAATAAACCAAGTTTTCCAGTTCTCTATGCGTTGCTTGTTTAACGCGAATGGCATGTGAGTTTTATCTACTATGGTCCCTTGCTCTGGAATAATTCGATAAAACACGCGTTCAACCCCTGGATCATCATACGGGCGACGCGTTGAAATACGTTTTACGGGCTGTCCTGGTGGTGTAGCAGAGCGGACGAGCGTGAAGAATCGGGGATCTTCAT
Organism: Vibrio sp. Vb0349; assembly: GCF_033338975.1. Lineage (NCBI taxonomy): Bacteria > Pseudomonadati > Pseudomonadota > Gammaproteobacteria > Vibrionales > Vibrionaceae > Vibrio > Vibrio sp. Vb0349. The sequence goes on from NZ_JAWOTS010000004.1 coordinate 294,211, forward strand.
CGAGTTCCGAAAAGTAGAGATGAGATAAAAACAAATGCTCATATATATACCTAGCCATCAGCTGATTTTTCAAATCAGAGTGGTTAAGTAATGCTTCGTACTTATCTATTTGCGCTTGCTCATTCTCACTAACAGGTTGGTGAACGTTCATTATTGCGCCGTTTTCCAACCAAGTCATGAGTGTGTGGTATTCACTGTTTGATAGATTTGGCATACCAAAAGGCATGCCCCAGGTTGGGTTATCCTTTTCGTATTGCTCGTATTCTTCAATCGTTGGACAGGTTTGCTCTCGGTCTATCGAAAAGTCAAAGCCTTCTAACTGGACTTGGTCAGGCAATGGGTGGCGCTCTTTTTGCTGTAGCAAACGTGCGATAAGGCCTGCGTCAATGTTGGCTGCCATGCTTTGATCACGTTCGTTGAGAACCGGATGAAAACCCGCATCGCGCCACTCTTGGGTTGTTTCTGCATCTTCGAATAAGCGTGTTGGTGCTGCGGCTGTGAGTCTTGTTCCTTCATATACCAGTGCTTTACTCGCACCACGGTCAATGCCCTCAACAGAAGTGAGCTTAAGCTGACATGGTGCATCGTAGCACGCGTGGCAGACGACACAGCGGTTATCCATAATGGGTTTAACTTCGCTTTGGAAGAAGTTTGCTTGAGGGGTTTCCACGTCAACAGTGCGTTCACGCACGAGCTGTGGACCAAACAGTTGATCATAGTTAAGACCAGCATAGGTTGCACAGCCGGCAAACAAAGTAGCAATGCAAAGTGTAAAAATTAAGCGCAAATTCATTGAGTTATTTTACGTGATTAGAATTTGCATTAATTAAAGCAAAATAAGCGGTCAATTACCAAAAGTTGGGTCAATTAGCTTTAATTTTTCTGTTGATTGTCTGAGCGCTTGAAAATGTAACCCTGGCGGTGGACTGTCTGAATTCTGTCTGTCGGAACGCCTTCGTGAACTAGACGCTTTCTCATTCTGCTCATGTGCATATCGAGTGCTCGATCATGTTCAGTAAATTCACGTTTTAGTACTGTTTCGTAAAGAAAATGCTTACTAAGTACTTGATCTTGATGGTGAGTGAGAGTTTGCAGCAGCTTAAATTGAATGCTTGTTAACTGAACAGATTTCTTGTTTGGCAAGTAATTGAGTACCACAGAGTGAGTGCGCTTATCTAGTAATAGCTCCTCATCATTATGGTGAACGCCGTTGTGTTGGCATTGGGAAGTTTTTCCATTTGAAACCTTGGAGTCAAGCACACGGGTACCTTAATTATTAATAGTAGTAAAACGTATTATCATTAATATTTATGTAAAAGCAATCAGGTACTTTATGAGCACTGTGATATGCGTAGACAATCTTAATACTTGAGATTACCAGTAGTGATGAATGGTGCGATGGCGCTCTGAACTAAAGTGCTATTGGAGTGCGTATTAGCTACAAATAACGGTGTAATGTTAGGCAAAGATAGAAAGAATTCTCATTTAGTAAATTCGCTTATCCGCTATTTGTGAACTATACATTCTGTTGCAGGAAGCACTTTTCTAATACACACAGAGGTTTATATGACAGCGAAATATGGCGTTAAACGCCGATTAGCGATTCTTGCCGCCGCTTTAATCGGTGCGACAAGTAGCAGTATCGCAGCAGAGAAACCAAATATTCTCGTCATTTGGGGTGATGATATTGGCCAGTCCAATCTCAGTGCTTACACGTTTGGCTTGATGGGGTACAAAACACCAAATATAGATAGTATCGCCAAAGAAGGCATGATGTTCACTGACTATTACGGTGAGCAATCTTGTACAGCGGGCCGTTCTACTTTCATTACGGGCCAAACCGTTCTTAGAACAGGTTTGAGTAAAGTGGGGCTTCCAGGTGCTGATCTTGGCTTGAAGGAAGAGGACGCAACCATTGCCGAAATGCTGAAGCCGATGGGCTATATGACAGGGCAATTTGGTAAAAACCACTTAGGTGATAAAGATGAGCACCTTCCTACTAATCACGGCTTCGATGAATTTTTTGGCAACCTTTATCACTTGAACGCCGAGGAGGAGCCAGAAAACGTCGATTATCCTAAAGATCCTGAGTTTCGTAAAAAGTTCGGTCCGCGCGGCGTTATCCGTTCGTACGCTGATGGCAAAATTGAGGATACAGGACCTCTAACTCGCAAGCGCATGGAAACCGTGGATGAAGAGACGTTAGATGCGGCACTCGACTTTATGGATCGTGCCGTCAAGGCTGAAAAACCTTTCTTTGTCTGGTGGAACGCAACTCGTATGCACTTCCGTACTCATGTGAAAGAAGAGAACTCTGGAAAAACAGGTATCAGCGAGTATGCAGATGGTATGGTCGAGCATGATAACCATGTAGGTCAGCTACTGAAAAAAGTGGATGATTTGGGTATTAAAGACAACACAATCGTCTTTTACTCCACCGATAATGGCCCACACATGAACTCGTGGCCAGATGCAGGTACAACGCCATTCCGTGGAGAGAAAAATACCAACTGGGAAGGTGCGTACCGAGTTCCTGCGATGGTACGTTGGCCGGGTAAAATTAAAGCTGGCTCTGTTTCGAATGATATCATGCATCACATGGACTGGATGCCAACGTTCGTTGCTGCCGCGGGTGATGACAATATCAAAGAGAAATTGCTCAAAGGTTATAGTGCGAATGGTAAGAAATTCAAAGTTCACCTAGACGGCTATAACTTCCTACCATATTTGACTGGTAAAGAGGATAAGGCCCCACGAGAAGAAATTTTTTACTTCTCAGATGATGGAGACTTAACTGCACTTCGCTATAACAAATGGAAGCTGGTCTTTATGGAGCAACGAGCAAAAGGCACGTTGCGTATTTGGGCTGAACCATTCACCACACTTCGTGTTCCTAAGATCTTCAACTTGCGTATGGATCCTTACGAAGTGGCTGATATCACTTCTAACACTTACTATGATTGGATGCTAGACCGTGCTTACATGCTTGTTCCTGCGCAAGCTTACGTAGGCAGATTCCTTGAAACGTTTAAAGAGTTCCCACCAAGGCAAAAAGCAGCAAGCTTCTCGCTCGATCAAGTGATGGAGAAACTAAAAGAGAACCCAAATAAGTAGGAAAAGCTAAGTGAAGTATCACATCTAGAAAGAGGCTCATTAACGTGAGCCTCTTTTTTTATCTGTAAAATTCTATCTATTCAGGTTTGTAGAAAGCTTGATGACGAAAACGCCTAACGCTTCAATTGACAAGAGTTATAAACAAATTGGTTCGTAGTGGGCTGCCGTTAAGTTGGCTTTGATTTTTTCACGTAGAGCGATGTGGGCTGGGTTGTTTACCTCTCGCTTATGGTAGACGAACTTGTAAGGGATAGAGCGTATCGAAATGGGGCAGGGCAAAATTTGAAGTTTGAGCGCTTTGCTCCACTTGTTTGCAAAAGATTGAGACACGATCCCTAAACTGTCTCTTTGGGCGACATACAGCGCCATGCCCGCTAGCGAAGATGTGATCAAGTCGACTTTTCTTTCTTGAATAGTTTCCTTTGCTAGTTGCTCGAACCCCGACATGTTGTTCCATTTTCCTGAAAATAAACAGTGAGTTTCCTCATAAAATTGCTCTTTTGTGAGCGTGCCGTGTACACGGGGATGGTTCTCACGACAGATAACCACGGCTTCTTCCTCATAGGCATCTTCAATAATAAACGCTGCATCTTTTGTGATCACCGTATCGATTACTAGATCGACTTTTTGTTGTCTTAACAGCTCAAATAATAGGAATTTTTCGGGTGGTGATTCATAAAAAATAGTGTTCTTTATCGGGTCCATAATGTGCAACAAAATTTCCGAACAACACACTTCAAAATGATTTTTATCAGATATCGCATTGTCAATAATATTAACCGCTTGCTGCAATTGCGGCAGTAATTGATAAGCGGTGGAGGTTAGTGCGATCCCTCGTCCTTTTTTAACGAATAATTGCTTATCTACGACTTGCTCTAAACGCTTTATTGCAGCGCTCACAGCAGGTTGTGTAAGCCCTAATTGTTCCGCGGCTTTTGTATAAGATTGAAACTCCGCAACAACAAGAAAAGTTTGGATCAAATTCAAGTCCATAACGTCACTCATAAATTTAATTTATAGGTTAACTAATTTTGACTGCATTTATCGCCTGAAATTAGTGCTTTATCTTATATCAACAATGGTATTGAAAAGCGAATACCATTTCTACGCACTAGCGAACTCTTGGAGATAATATGAAAAATGCGACCAAAACGAGCAGTAAAAAACTCGTACTTAACGCATGTACGTTAGCTTTGGGCGCTGCATCTGCAGTTGCACATGCAGCGGACAAACCCAACATTCTTGTCATCTTTGGTGATGATGTTGGTTACTGGAACCTTAGTACCTACAACCAAGGCATGATGGCGTACAACACGCCAAACATCGATAGCATTGCTAAAGAGGGTGCGAAGTTCACTAACTTCTACGCACAGCAAAGCTCGACAGCAGGCCGTTCTGCATTCATCACTGGTCAAATGCCAAAACGTACAGGTCTATCAAAAGTGGGCTTACCAGGCGCTCCGGAAGGTATCTCGGAAAAAGATCCGACGATTGCAACCGTGCTTAAGCAAATGGGTTACGCAACCGGACAATTTGGTAAGAACCATTTAGGTGACCGAGACGAGCATCTTCCTACCAACCACGGTTTTGATGAATTCTTCGGCAACCTATACCACTTGAACGCAGAAGAAGAGCCAGAGAACGTGGATTACCCTAAAGATCCGGAGTTCAAGAAGAAATTTGGCCCTCGTGGCGTTATCCATTCTTACGCTGACGGCAAAATCGAAGATACCGGTCCACTTACGCGTAAGCGTATGGAAAATGTTGATGGTGAGTTTCTTGATGCCGCAGAAAGCTTCATAGAAAAACAAGTAAAAGCGGACAAGCCGTTCTTTACTTGGTTTAACACCACTCGCATGCACAACTTCACACATGTTCCTGAAGAATACCAAGGTAAAACAGGTGCCGGTTTCTACGCGGATGGTGTTAAGCAGCACGATGACCAAATCGGTCAGCTACTTAACAAGATCAAAGAGTTAGGTGTGGATGACAATACAATCATTGTTTACACCACTGACAACGGTCCTATGGTTGATTTGTGGCCGGATGCAGGGATGACACCGTTCCGATCAGAGAAAAACACTGGCTGGGAAGGGAGTTTCCGTGTGCCAATGTTGATTAAATGGCCTGGAAAAATTGAGGCAGGTAAAACATTCAACGGCATGATGTCATTAGAGGACTTTTTCCCGACACTAGTTGCTGCGGCAGGTGATACCAAAGTTAAAGACGAACTACTAAAAGGCAAAAAAGTTGGTGATATGGACTACAAAGTTCACCTAGACGGTTACAACCAATTGCCATATTTAACGGGTAAGTCAGACAAATCCGCACGAAATGAGTTCGTTTACTGGAGCGACGACGGCGATCTTGTGGCATTGCGCCAAGGAAAGTACAAGTTCCACTTTATGATTCAAGAGAATGAAACGGGTATGGATGTATGGCGTAAGCCGTTCACTAAACTTCGTGTGCCACTGATCTTTGACTTGAGCATTGATCCATTTGAACGAGGCGATCAAGGCATGGGTTATTCTCGTTGGATGTACGAGCGTTCATTCTTAATGATGCCAGCAATGGATACAGTGAAAGAGGTGATGGGTACATTCAAAGAATTCCCTCCTCGTATGGAAGCAGGTTCGTTCGTACCTAAGTCTTCTAAGTAAATTAAGATTATATAGCGCTTTTTGGAGCGCTATATACCCAAATAGCTTCACTTTTGCTGCACAGCGCTCACGAGGTTATTTGGGTATATGTAATAGTGAGAAACGTATGAGTAAGATTTCCCCTCGCCATTCTACTACTATGCCTATTGTTCCTCTTAAAACGGCGTCTAAAGCGCCTGTTCTGGGCGCGTATGACCGTCGATTCCATGTGATGGCAAAGCCAGGCGGAGCAAAGTGCAACATCGATTGTCAGTACTGCTTTTATCTGCATAAAGAAAATCTACTGCACCAAGAAAAGCAGCCAAAAATGGACGACGCAACACTGGAAGCGTTCGTGAAAAGCTATATCGAAAGTCAGGATGGCGAAGAAATTGTATTCTCATGGCAGGGCGGGGAGCCGACGCTGCTTGGGTTGGACTATTTCCGCAATGTCGTAGCTTTGCAAAAGAAATATCAGCCGAAAGGCGTTCGCATTGAAAACGACCTTCAGACCAACGGCATTTTGCTAAACGATGAGTGGTGTGCGTTTTTAAAAGAGCACAACTTCCTAGTTGGCTTGTCGATTGATGGACCACGAGAGCTGCACGACAAATATCGCAAAACCCGCAGCGGTAAGCCAACGTTTGATCTCGTGATGAAAGCGGTAGATAAGCTCAAAGCGCATGGCGTGAAATTCAACGCGTTGGTCACGGTGAATCGTCACAATGCGAAATACCCGCTCGAAGTATATCGATTTTTAACCCAAGAATTGGGTGTGACTTATATTCAGTTTGCGCCGGTGGTAGAAGCCAACAACTTCCAAACAACCGCGCCGCAGTTTTGGAACGAACAGATGATCCCAACCAAAGGCAGTGATCTGGCTAAACCGGGGCATCCAATGTCGATTGTAACGGATTGGTCAGTCGATCCTGAAGACTGGGGACGCTTTTTAATGGCGACCTTTGAAGAGTGGGTGAATAACGATCTTGGCCGTGTGCTGGTTAATCTGTTTGAAACCGCGGTGGCGCAAGTAATGGGGAAACCGTCTCAGCTTTGCGTGACGGCGGAGTTTTGTGGCAAAGGGTTGGCGATTGAGCACAATGGCGACGTGTTCAGTTGCGACCACTATGTGTATCCAGAATACAAACTCGCCAACATTCATGAACACTCACTGAATGAAATGGCCTTCTCTACAAGACAATATACTTTTGGCATGGCAAAACGCGATTCATTGCCGACGTATTGTAAGCAATGCCCTTACTTGCCTTATTGTTGGGGTGAGTGCCCAAAAAACCGTTTGATCAAAACGCCGAATGGTGAGAGTGGTCTAAACTATTTGTGTTCGGGAATCAAAATGTTCTTTGATTATGCGTTACCGATGTTGGTTGGTCTTGCACAACTTCTCCAATCTCAAGAACCGCAAAGATAACATAGTGAATATAACCTTAAGTTATTTCATTTGTTCTTATACTTAACTATCGAAAAGACGGCTTAAACCATTGAAAAGGTATCCTATGAACCACGCACAACAAGCGATAAAAGAACTCATCGAACAAACAGAAAAAAGCGTCATTGGACAAAGCCACGTGGTTCGAGCTTTAGTCATCGGGTTATTAACAAATGGGCATATTCTGCTAGAAGGTTTACCGGGAACGGCAAAAACACGTTCCGTAAAATCGTTGGCGAACTTGTTAAACACCAGTTTTGGTCGAATCCAGTTTACGCCGGATCTTTTACCATCTGACGTGACGGGTACTGAGGTTTATCAAGAGCTGGATGGTAAGCCGCAACTCCATTTTCAGCCAGGGCCAATTTTTAACAGCATTGTACTTGCTGATGAGGTCAACCGTGCACCAGCCAAAGTACAAGCGGCACTGCTTGAAGCCATGGCCGAAGGCACAATCACAGTAGGCGATAAAACTCACGTATTGCCAGACTTATTTATGGTGCTTGCAACGCAAAACCCTGTAGAGCAAGAGGGCACGTACCCGCTGCCAGAAGCGCAAATGGACCGCTTTATCATGAAGGTTACCGTCGATTATCCAGAAGATGACGCCGAACGTGACATCATTCGTTTGGTGCGCAGTGAAGAATTGGGTGCGGAAACCAGCAGCGAAATTATTACGCCAAAACACATCGAGCCAGACGTGGTGCTAGAAGCGCGCCGTCAGTTACCAAACATCGTGGTATCGGACCTAGTGGAAAACTACATCGTTGCGTTAGTGATGGCGACTCGTAAGCCAGAGCGTTATGCCGATTCAAACTTAGCAAAATGGATTGAGATTGGCTCTAGTCCTCGTGCTTCCATCGCACTCGACAAATGCGCTCGTGCGTATGCGTGGATGCAAGGACGTGACCATGTGACTCCTGACGATGTGCGTGCCATGGTTCCGTCTGTATTGGGCCACCGTTTTTCTTTGACCTACGATGCACTGGCAGATGGGGTCGATCATCAACGAGTCGTACAAGAGCTGCTAGATTGTGTAGAAATTGGGTAAGTGGGAGGCATTATGGCTAAGCCAACTCTTGCGCCAAAATCACAGGGGATGGATCCCCGTTTGTACTGCGATTATGCTCGTTTAGTACGTCTGCAAGCACAAGCAGAATCATTCAGTTTACTTCCTCATCTAAAAGCGGGTAGCGTACTCTCTGGCCGACACAATTCGTTGTTTCGCGGTCGTGGATTGAACTTCGAAGAGCTGCGCCATTACCAATTGGGTGACGATATTCGTAACCTTGATTGGAAAGTTACGATGCGTACAGGTAAGCCGCACGTGCGCAGCTATACAGAAGAAAAAGATCGCAACGTAATCGTGTGTGTCGACCAGAGAAGCACAATGTTTTTTGCTTCGACGCAAGTAATGAAATCAGTTGTCGCGGCAGAGATCGCAGCGATGTGTGGGTGGCGAGTATTAAAAGATGGCGACCGAGTCGGTTTTGTCATCGCATCCCCGCAGGCGTTGTTTCACAGCAAGGCACAGCGTTCGCAAAACGATCTTCTGGCGCAACTTAAACGTCTCGCTAAAGCCAATCAATCGCTCAATGTGGACTCCTGCAATTCCGAAAAAGTAACGTTCAGTCAATGGATTGAGCTTATTAAACGCATGAAGCCCAAGCAATCCACTTTGATTTTTATCAGCGACTGGAGCGACTGCGAGGAGCACCACCTTGATCACCTTAAACAGCTACAACAGCACAACGATGTTCTTGCAGTGATGGTCAGTGACCCATTAGAACAAGCGCTACCAGACGATTTGGCAAAATCGAAATGGGTGGTTGGTGATGGGCAGTATCAACTCAATTTAGACAGCAAAGCAAAGGTAGAAGCTGCGAGCGCAAAGCTTGAGGCTCGAACTAGCTTACAGCGTCAATCACTCTCTCAACTTATGGCGATGAAACACCTTCCGCACATCGAACTCGATACGACAGGTGAGCACATTAAACAATTCCAAAAACTGGTAGGAGGGCGTTAAATGAGTGATCTTCCTACACCTCCAAGTACCTACATACTCAGAGAGCTGCATGATGTGGCCGTACCATCTAGCGTGAGTTGGTACCCGCAAACTATTGGCTGGAAAATTTTAGCGGCGGTTGCGTTCATTGCATTGGTATATTTCGCATATCGCTTGGCTCGGCAATGGTGGCATAATCGTTACCGAAAAGAAGCTCTACTGGCGATTTCGCAAATCAACCCGAGCGACAAAGACATGCCAAAAGTATTGTTCTCTGTGCTTAAAATAGTGCTGATTCATATTGATAGCCGCAACGCGAAATTGTTTGATACCGCCTTTCTGCGCAAGCTCGATGCGCTGTATCCGCAAACCAGAGACTCTCAAGCAAACTCGCAAATGGTTTTTAACGATGAGCTTTCAAAGTGCTGGCTACAAAGTATTGTTGACCCAAGCGTTACGCTAACCAACGAAGAGCGAGTAACGCTTATTGCTCGTGCGAAAAACTGGGTGAGTGAGCACCGTTGTGATGCTCAAAAAAGCGCGGCAAATAAATCACCACGATTGAAACGCAAAGCACATCAGGGAGGTCAACATGAATGATCTTCTTGCATCGATAACTGGTTTGTCTGGTTTTGAATTTGCTCACCCAATGTGGTTTCTGGTTTTGCCCTTGCCCTTGCCGTTGGTGGTGTACTACTTGGTGCCTGCATATCGCACTAAGCAAATGGCGATCAAAGTGCCGTTTTTTAGTCAGCTGGTGGAAGCGATTGGCGAGACGCCATCAGAAGGTGCAAGCCAGTTGATCCCGAGTTGGTGGCAACGAGCAACGTTAATTCTCTCATGGCTTTTGGTGGTGTGTGCGATGGCAAAACCCACCGTATTAGGCGAGCCTCAAGTTCGCGAGAGTTTAGGGCGCGATGTGATGGTGGTGGTGGATCTTTCGGGCTCCATGGCCGAGCCAGATTTCACCTCACGTACAGGCGAAAAAATTTCTCGTCTTGATGCGGCAAAAGAAGTGCTGTCGGAGTTTGTTCAGTCTCGTAAAGGTGACCGATTAGGCTTGGTGCTTTTTGGTGATGCTGCTTTCGTGCAAACGCCATTTACCGCAGACCAAAAAGTGTGGCTCGAACTGCTTAACCAAACCGATGTGGCAATGGCAGGGCAGAGTACCCATCTTGGTGATGCGATTGGCTTAGCGATTAAAGTTTTTGAGCAAAGCGATAAGTCGCGTGGTGCTTTAGAACAAGATCAAAACCGTGAAAAAGTCGCGATTGTATTAACCGATGGTAACGACACGGGCAGTTTTGTTGAACCGATTGATGCGGCGAAAGTTGCGAAAGCCAAAGGCGTGCGAGTACACGTCATTGCGATGGGCGATCCGGAAACGATAGGTGAAACCGCGTTGGATATGGACACGATTCATCGCATTGCGAAAGAATCCGGCGGTGAAGCGTTTGAAGCACTCAACCGTGATGAACTATCGGCTGCCTACGACGAAATTGGCAAACTGGAACCTCAACTTTACGAAAGCACCACATACCGCCCAAAACAAAGCCTTCATCATTACTTGATGGCGTTAGTGGTCATCATGCATTTGCTCGCGTTCAGCGTCGCAACACTCAAAAGAAGGGCTGTTACACGATCATCATTAGGAGAGAGCGATGTTTGATTCTCTTAGTTGGACGCAATTCTTTACGCAGTTTCATTTTATTCGACCACTGTGGTTACTGGCTTTGGTCCCCATGTTTTTCTTGGTGTGGTTACGCTGGCGAGAAGAAAGCAAGCCAAGCTGGAAGGATATTCTGCCCGAACATTTACGCAATGCTTTGACGATAGGTGAGCGAGGTTGGCGTAAGCAACTGCCGCTTAAGCTCTTGATGCTGATTGTGTTCATCGCCATTGTGATTTGTGCAGGCCCAACGTGGCAACGAGAATCTTCTCCCTTTGGCGAAGATCAAGCCTCTCTGCTTGTGGTGCTTGATAACAGCGAATCGATGCTGCAAAAAGATCTCCCACCAAGCCGCCTTGAGCGTTCCAAACAGAAAATACGCGATTTGCTAGCCGTGCGAAAAGGCGGAAAAACGGGGTTAGTCGTGTTTGCGGGCAGTGCTCATGTCGCGATGCCTATAACTCAAGACAGTAAAGTATTTGACCCGTTTTTGGCGGCCATTACGCCAGAAATTATGCCCGTGCAAGGTAAGCTTGCCGAAAAAGCCTTGCCGTTAATTGACCAACAATTGCAAGGTCAACCAGGCTCTACCGTTCTGTTGGTGAGTGATGGCGTTAATCCAGCCACGATTGAGCAATACCAAGCGTATTTCTCGGGCAAATCTTATCAACTGTTAATTCTTGCGGCAGGGAATGCTGACATTGTGAGTAACAACCCAATGGATTTGGATTCTCTACAAGAACTGGCTAGTCAGGCTAACGGTCGATTGGTGGAAGTGACCGTCGATAATAGTGATATCGAGCAACTGAATCGATACGTTGAGCGCAATATGCAGCTTAATGGCGAATCTTCAATGCCTTGGAAAGACATGGGGTATCAACTTCTGTTCCCAATCGCGCTGATCATGATGCTGTGGTTTAGAAAAGGGTGGTTAGTGCAATGGTGTGTGATTGCGATGGTGAGCGGTACACTGTTGATGCCGACCAGTGCAATGGCGGAGAACATTTCTGTTAAAGCCGAGCAGCCACAAGTTGTGCAAAAAGTGACGGCTTTCGACAAGGTGGCGCAATGGTGGTGGGATTTGTGGCTGACGCCAGACCAACAAGGACAGCGTTTGTTCAACCAACAAGCGTATTTAGAAGCTGCAAAACACTTTGTCGATCCATTACGCAAAGGGACGGCGTACTACTACGCTAGCGAGTTTGAACTCGCCCACAGTGCGTTTTTGGAAATGCAAAACGACCCGTCCGAAGAGGTTCGAGATTACGGTCTTTATAATGCGGCGAGTGCATTGGCGCGTCAGCGTGAATATTTGGCTGCACGTGACTTGTTAAAATCCCTAGCCAACAAGCCAACGTTAAGCGAGAGGCTAAGACCGGATGTTGAGCATAACTTGAAAGTGATTGGTGGTATTGTAGAGGACATCAACCGGATGAGTGAGAGTCAGGCAGGAACGGAGCAAGAAGCATCAACCGAGCTAGGCGATAACCCTCAAACCGCAGAAGGGGCGGATGAAAAAACGTCAGCGGAGTTGATGATTAAAGAGACGTTAAGTGCAGACGACATCTTAGGTAGCCAAGAATTAGCCGACAAATGGTTAAAGCGAGTCGAAGCGGATCCTAAATACTTCTTAAATGCGAAGTTTCAGATTCAATTGCGTTCAATAGAAACCGGAGAATCAACCTCTACTGCGAACGAAAATACAGAGGAGGCGGTGCAATGATGAAAAGCCACCGTTTTACGCCCTTTGCTTTACCCTTGTGGTTAGTTATCTGTTTCGGTTTCCTCCTGAGCAGTAGTGTGTTGGCTCAAGATATTCGTGACGTTCAACGAGAGCATGGTGTTGAGTTACAAGCGTGGGTTGGCAAACAACCAACGGCTGGAGAGAAGCGTAAAACACCAAGTTTTAGCGTCAATGAGCAAGTTATTTTAACCATCGAAGTGGCAACGCCGCGTTGGTTTACGGGTGGTACGAGAATTGGCAATATTGAAATACCCAATGTTATCGCCAAACAGCGTAATCAACTAGCAACCAACTTTACTGAGCAAAAAGAGGGACAAACTTGGTCGCGTCAACGCTGGGAAGTGACTTTGTATCCACAAGCATCTGGTGATTTTGTGATTCCACCTGTCGCTGTGGGCGTTCAGGTGTCGGCGCCGGATGGCGAGAAGGTGTCAGGCACACTTTATACGCAGCCGATTAAGTTCAAAACTGTCTTGCCATCGGGATTGTTGAGCGGTGATACGCCTTGGTTTTCTGCAACGCACGTAGACGTAAAACAAGAGTGGGAAACCTCCACTGAGTCACTCAAAGTTGGGGATGCAATCACGCGTAAAATCACCATTTTGGCTCATGATTCGCTATCTGTGTTGCTACCAGACTTGTTGAAAGGAGAATCAACAACCCGTTACCAAGCGTATCCTCAACCGCACCGTCTTACAGATACGCAAACACGTGGTGACTACCAGTCAACACGCACAGAAGAGAGTGTGTACGTGATTCAACAAGGTGGTGAATTAACCCTGCCAGATTATGAGTTCCGTTGGTGGAACAGTAATACTCAACAAGTGGAAACGGTGGTGTTAGAGGGCAAAACATTTGCTGCGAAGCACACGTTGAAATCCTTCATCAAAACGTACTTTGCATGGATTGTATCCACGCTTGTATTTCTGGGTTTTGTGATTATTTCATTGGTAGCCATTAAACGTTACTACCGCAACAGACCGACACCAGCATGGCTGACGTTCCACCGTTTGTTAAAGGCTAAACGTTGGTCTGAAGCAAGGACCATATTGTACAAACAATTGCGTTTAAATACGGCCGAGCTAGAAATGACCAAAGCCGATACGAGTGAATCGTGGCAAAAAAGTGCGTCGCGAATGCAAAATGGTGAAAATAGCGCTCATTTACTGAAGTCGATGTGGCGCAAAATCCAAACCAAACAAAAGCGCTTTAAATTCCGTATTCCGCGAGCGTTACCAGAATTGGACAAAGTCATTGGAAGAGATGGCAATGAATAAAACGGGGCGCTAATATAGCGCCTCGTTTTTATTAAAGAATAGAGTTCAAATGAGCCAAGAGTTTATGCGCCGCGCATTGGAAGTGTCCAAAAATGCGCTTCCTGAATGTCAACCCAACCCGCCGGTTGGCTGCGTGTTAGTGAGAGACAATCAAATCGTTTCTGAAGGTCATACTCAAGCGATTGGTGGCAATCACGCGGAAGTGGAAGCGCTGAATGCCTATCAAGGCTCGTTAGAATCGGTGACGGCATACGTTACGCTGGAACCGTGTTCGTTTGTTGGTCGCACGCCAGCTTGCGCGGTGACATTAGTCAAATCCGGCATAAGCAAAGTCGTCGTAGCCATATTGGACCCCGACCCACGCAACAGTGGTCGAGGTATCGAGATTCTAAAACAAGCAGGTATAGAGGTAGAAACTGGTTTATGCGGCGAGGAAGTCAGCGAGTTTCTTACCCCTTACCTAGGCAAAGCCTAAGTCAAGCTTTACGTTGCACTACGGTGCCAGTTTATGTAGTGAATGAAGTGCGTCAAAATTGAGTTAAAACTCATTAAAACAAGCGATACCGCCCATTTATTGCACTTGGCTACGTGAAGGATCATGCTGTTAGATTAAAATAGAGAAAGTGACTTTTGAAAAATTTAATAGCATGAAACCGACCGATCTTAATCTTATCCCCATTTTCACTGCCATCTATGAAGAGCGTAACTTGTCTCGGGCGGCGGCGCGTTTAAACATCACCCAGCCTGCGGTGAGTAAAGCGCTAGCAAGGCTACGTGATATCTACGATGATCCATTGTTTCATCGTTGCGTTAAAGGTGTCGAGCCTACCTCGTTTGCGATGGATATTTATCCTGCTCTTCTTGCTTCAGTACAAAATTTCACTTCGACATTATCGGCCTCTAGTGAGTTTGACCCTAAAGTGTCGAATAGAGTGTTTTCTATTGCCTGTGTGTCCGTTGCAAGTTTTGAGTTGCTACCTCAAGTCATGAAACAAATCCGTGTGTCGGCGCCAAATGTTGCATTAGAAGTGCATCCGCTTTTTACGGAAGATTTTGAAAGTGATCTGCGGTTACAACGATACGATTTGATCATTGATATCACACCAAGAGCAAGAACGGTGCTAAAACTGGAAACTGTACTTACGGAGCGTTTGGTGGTGGTATGTAGCGAAGCGCATCCACGCCTGAATGACGAGATTACGGCTGAACAATTTTTTGAAGAAGAACACGTAGTGGTTTCGCAGTGGCAGAGTCGTAAGAGCTTGTTAAACGCAGATGACATTGTCGACTTGGATAAGAGAAAGATTAAGTATCGAGCCTCAGGCGTACTAGAAATGCTCCCAATTATTTGTGGTAGTGAATACATTGGTTTAATGCCAGAGTCGATGATCAACTTGTTCAATAACACCTATCATGTTAAATCTTTATCAATGCCATTTGATGAACAAATGTATGAGCTTTGTACAATCTGGCATCCTAGTCGCACAAACGACAGCGCCCATCAGTGGTTGCGTTCACAGATTAAGCAAGCAGGAAAAGTCATCAACCAATAGGAAGTGCAATGAAAAAGACAATACGTGCCATCCTTAACGGAAAAAAAGCTGGGAATTCAGAGTTAAGAGATGCAATCATGAAAATGAGAGAAAAAGGCATCGACGTACAGGTGCGTGTGACGTGGGAATCTCAAGACATGCCGCGGCTAGTGAAAGAAGCGGTTGATGAAGGCATTGAACGTATTGTTGTCGCTGGTGGCGATGGAACCGTCAATGAGGCGGCTTCTGCGGTTATTCAAATTGACGAAGAAAAACGCCCTGAGTTAGCCATTATTCCCCTTGGTACCGCCAATGACTTTGCTACCGCTATTCAAGTACCTAATTCCATTAAGGCGTCTTTATCTCTTGCTGTTGAGGGGCAGTCCGCTTTGGTCGATTGCGTCAAAGCGAACGATCGCTGCTTTATTAACGTGGCAACAGCAGGGTTTGGCGCAGAAGTTACAGCAGAAACGCCTGTTGAACTCAAAAACTTTCTTGGCGGTGGAGCTTACACGCTAACTGGTGTTGTAAAAGCACTTGGCTTTAAACCATATGACGGAACAATAACGATTGAAGGTGGTGCGTATCAGGGAGAAATGTTGCTCGGTGCGTTTTGTAATGGGCGCCTTGCTGGAGGTGGGCAAGAGTTAGCTCCAAAAGCGATGATTAATGATGGGCTGATGGATCTAACATTGGTGCGCCCATTTTTACCTCATGAGCTGCCTAAAGTAATCGACGAGATCAATAACCCGAGTGAGAAAGGAGAGTTTGTGAAGTACACAAGAGCAAGCTGGTTGGAGATAGACTTCCCGAATCCATTACCTCTTAATTTAGATGGAGAACCCTATCATTCGAGAACCATTAGATTTGATGTTCAGCCTAAGAGTATACGATTAGTCGTACCGCAAGATTGTCCTTGCTTGACTAGCTAAACGAGCGTTTTCCATGATTATTGCTTAACACAGCCACTAAAATGTGGCTGTGTTGCTTGTGTTGAGGTATCGTCAACTTCTTAACGTTTTTGAATGGTCTCAACGTCTATCTGCGTAGTTGTCCAATCTGAGTCAACCTCTCCTCGAATCATTACGGTATCTTTTGGTGTCACTTCTTGACCCATCCAATCTTCGTTGTCGATCTCTACTTCGATTTCACCAGTGTTGTCTTTGAACAAGTAAGTCTCGTTACCAAATGATTGAACAATATGCCCGGTTAGCACTACAGCGCTGTCGTCGGTTGCGTTGCGCGCCTCTTTCACCGTATTGATTGCACTGACTTCTGGGCCATTAAACGCGGCGAAAGCCGAGCTTGAAAGTAGGGCAAGCATGGATGTTAACAATACTCTTTTCATTATCCTCTCCTGATATTAGAAGTAATAAGTTGTGCCTACATTAAAGGATGCAGTGTTTGCGTAGCTGTCTAGTTGGTATTTTGCGTTTACACCTATGGTGAGCTTTGGCAACACTTGGTATTCCGCGCCCACAGAGAACATTGCGCCTAACTCGTTGCTTTTCTCCGAGCTATGGAAAAGCGTGTTGCTTATTTCCACATCGTCATTCGCGACAAGCTCATATTCTTGATGTTGAGCAACCTTGGCGTCGTATTGTGTGTAAGTTAAACCCGCTTTGAATTTTGTTGTCCATTTATCACTTAACGCATAGCTAAACACTGGTGCTAGCGAGACTTGTTTGGCTGTGATAGAGGCATCCCAATCCATTTCATGATGGTAATCTTTGCCATTAATTGTCTTGATACCAAGGTTCTTAGAACGGCCGTCATCAAGGTCAAACTGGCTGTAACCTAGCTCAATTGCCCAATTGTCATTAAACGAGTAACCGATAAAACCTGAGAAGATACCATCCTCAAGTTCTGGATTAAGCGTTACATTTTCAGATGAAAAGTGAGGTTCCAAGTCATGGTCAGTGGTGCCTAGTCCATATTCCAGACCTACATAAGGAGCCGCAGATACCGAAACTGAGCAGGTAACGAGTAACGCAAGAATGGTTTTGTTCATTTTATTTTGCCTCTTCAAATCAACTTAATGAGTAGAAGCGCATTGTGTGTGATGAAGCGTGAAGTGATCGTGAAGAAACGAAAATATTCCAGAAAAAGAGCAAGGTGCGGTAAAAAAGAAATTGTTTTAATGAACATGCGCCAAGCTCTTTGTATAAAGATCGTTAACTTGCGGCGACGTAACACACCGCAAATGGCACATTAAGGCGAGTAAACTCTTTAATCCAACGCCATTGGTTGTCTTGGAGTTTATCTCCTGGGCCTTTTACTTCAATCCATTCGAACTCGTTTCCTTTAAAAGCAATCAGATCAGGCATCCCATTGCGGTAAAGCTTTAGGTCACTCAATTGTATTTTAAATAGCGCCATCAACATGTTAGTTGGGATTGTATCGAGTGCTGTTTCGAGTAGTTCTTTACTTATTAAGCTCCAATGCACAAATGGATTGCTGATACCAAACTTCTCATCGTACTTTGTCAATAAAGTATTAGTGTTACCCGTTTCCAATTCGTCAAACGCCGCATCTATCAAAGCTTGGCGCTTGGTAACAAAATCCGAGTGATATAAATCTAAAGGACGGTGTTGATAAGCGTTAATGAATGCCCCTTCAATAGGAGCAAAAATCGCATCCCAAAAAGTGAGACCAAGTAATGCATTAAGCAGTGCATTTTCGGCGTAAAATACAGTCCAGCCTAAGGACTCAAAATACGCTTTGCTGGCGAGTTCGACTCTCTGTTGAGATAAATCCAGTTCAAGGCGGTATTCCGTACAGGTTGGCTTCGTCACTCTTGGCACTTTCTCGCCTTGTTTTCGTTTTAACCGTTGCTCAAGTTTTTGTGCAACTTCGATCTCAGACACATCGATCGGTGAGTTAAGCATATCTGTGACAATGTCACAAAATAAATCATCATGGTTTAATTTGTCATAGATACGTGCGCGTCGTTCTCGGCTCGGTGTGAGTTGAGTTTGGCCAAATAGATATAGGGCGGTCTCTAGATCATTAAGCCGTTCGTAATCACGTGCTATGTCATTCAACATGTGCTCGCGTTTACGATCTACGTAACGGTGTTTAACGGGCTGAGGCATTGCCTCAATTAATAAGTCGAGATTGGCTTTGTCTTTTCGGTCAAATTGCCAGTACAGGTTGGCCAACTGGCTCAGTTCAATTAAACGGTCTATTTGCTCACGTGAATCAAAGAAACGGCGCACTTTACTCAATTGATATTGCTCGAACTGATGCAAACCTAAGTCATCAAGCACAAACTGACTTAAGTCTTGATGGGTGTTGGCAAAAAACAGAGTGAGCAACACGTCGATCATATGAGCTGAATTGAGTTTGACGATCGTAAACTCAAGCCGCTCTATACGATCAAATTCCGCATTACTCAAACGTTCGACAAGGGCGTCTTTCTTGAGTGATTTCGGCAGTTCGGGATAAAGCGTGGAGATTTCTGGCTTGGTCAGTAAATTAGCCGCTAACTCTTGATGAGAAAGGGGTGGGGAAAGGGCTACAAACTCATGTTGACTCAATTCTGCCAGTGCTTCATTGATAGAAGGTATTTCTGGATAACTCAGCTTATCACTTCGAAACCAACATCCCTTTCGGCTGTATAAACGCACCAAAAGGCACTGGGCGTGTTTGCTCAAAGAATCAAACGAGCAAAGCCATGCGTGTTCTTCCTTGGTCAGTAAATCGCTGTACCAAGTTATTGCGTGATGAGTCAGCTTGAAGAAGTTCTCTAGATAGTAGTCTGGTGCAAGTTCGATAGGGCTTTCCATAAACGACCGATAACAAAAAAGGCTTAACCCATAGGTTAAGCCTTTTCGCTATCAAATCTATTCGCAATTATGCGTTTTTTAGCTGTGCTACTTTCGCTTCAGACAATGGCTTAGTGATGAACGCTAGTACGATACATACTGCCATCATTGCTGAAGAAATTGTGTAAGCCAAGGTGTAGCCGTCGCCATTTGTCATCGAGAAACCAACAACCGCTGCGCCGATTGCACCACCGATACCCCATGCTGTGTAAAGCACGCCGTAGTTAGTGCCGTAGTTTTTCAGACCGTAGAACTCAGCCGTTAGAGTAGGGAATACCGCTAGAAGTGTGCCGTAACCTACCGCTGCGATTGCTGTACCGATGATCAGTGTAAACTCAGAGTCGAACGTCGCGAACAGCACCATGTTTACGCCTTGTAGAACGAACGCGAGTAGAAGCGTACGAACACCGCCGATTTTATCTGCAAGCATACCCGCGGCAACACGACCGCCAGAGTTAAATACAGCAAGAATAGACGCTAGGTAAACCGCGTTTGGCAAGTTTGCTTGAACGCTTGCGATTGTCGTGATGTTACCAATGATCATTAGACCAACAGAAGCTGCAAACGCGTACATGATCCATAGAGAGTAGAACTGTGGCGTTTTCAACATTGCTTTCCAAGTTAAGTCATCTGACTTTTTCACCGCTTTAGGTGCTTGGCCTTCTTTTACTTTAGGCTCCGCAGGTGTGTAGTCTGCTGGTGGGTTGTTGATGGTTGCTGCAAGAGGAACTGCAATCGCTAGGATACCAACACCAAGAACCATAAAGCTAGTTTGAATGCCCATGCTGTCTATTAGCGCAGAAGTTACTGGCGCAAGGTAAATAGCCGCTAGACCAAAACCTGCCGCAATAATGCCGTTAACCATACCTTTCTTCGAAGCGTGGAACCACTTCATCGCAGAAGGTGATAGGCATGCGTAACCAAAACCGATACCTGCACCTGTGATCACGCCGAATGTAATGTTCAGCATGAGTGGAGAGTTCACAAAGCCAGAAGCGATCATGCCCAGACCTGTAAGAACAGTACCTAGGATAAGGATCATTCGAGGGCCCATGCGGTCTTGAAGAATACCTGCAATAAGAAGACAGATAGAGAAAGTGATGGTTGCAGTTGCGTAAGGTGCAGAAGCTTCTGCAGCACTCCAGCCTGATTCAGTTACCAGTGCCTTGTTGAATACACTCCAAGCATACAGGATGCCAAGACAAAGGTTGATACAGAACCCTGCTAACAGGATGCGCATAGCTTTATCAATCTTGCTCATTTTTATTCTCAGTTTTTCCTCTTATTGGCAATGCCGCAAAGAAGGTTGGTTTAAAGATGTTTTTTCTCAAAATTAGTTTGCGTTTTTCAACGTTTAACGCAATGAGCGCGGATTATAACCAATAAATATGTGATTGGAATCTCTTTTTACGGTTACTGATAAAATAATTTGCAACATTAAAAGTGGATGTGAATTCATGGTTTTGTATGTAGTAAGAACGTTGTAAAAAAGTGATATTTTTTGTTCGCTAATAACGAATGATGAGTCAAGACAGAGAGGTTTTACGCTGTTGAGTGCACAGTTCACATTTCAAATAAAAAATTTCAAAATGTTTCCATGTTAACCATCTGTAACAAAAATGGCGAATTTATCATCTGACGGTCGTAAGTATCAGATGCAAAGGGTTTCTTAATTTTTAATTGTTAACCTTTTGTAATAATTGAAGCTGATTAGCTTTTGTGTTCATTAAGTGAGCAAAAAAGTAACTTGTAATTGCTGATTTTAGGCGCAAAATATAGTGAAAAATGAGTTTTCATTTATGAAGGGATGCTTTTTAGATTTGTTGTGAGGTGACTTATGAAACTGTTCCTATTACTCATGGCTTCGGTATCCGCTGGTATCGCATCAGCAGACCACATCCATTCATTTATGTTGGGCTTATCCATTGCTTCTTTAGCGGTAGGGAGCTGTTATTTCTTCGCATTTCGCAGCTCGCGCTTTCCACAGCTTGCTTTATTCCTACTCATTTGCGGTATGCTTTCTAAGTTGACGATAACCGTAGTCGGTGTGATGTGGGGAATGTCCGCGGAATTAATCACGTCTCCAATCGTATTCGCACTTTCATATTTATTCTTTTCGCTTGCCGTTACCTACTTATGGTTTAGCTACAGAGAGAGCATCACTAAGATTCCTGACCGATTTAAGTCAGCGTAAATCATCACATTAGAATAAAAAAACGCCAGCACATTTGCTGGCGTTTTTAATTAAACGTAATTTTGTTCGGATATTGCTTTTAGTTTGATCGTGGCAATACCGTTAGGCACTCATTGGAACAAGCACCATAGTACCAATAATCACCGTGATAAGGCCTGCTAGAACTGGAACGGATGTGCGTTTTACAACCTCAAACGGGCTGATGTTTGCCATACCTGATGTCGCAACGATTACGCCAGATACTGGTGAGATAGTACGGCCTAGGTTTGATGCTTGAAGCATCGGGATAATTAGGAACGCAGGGTTTAATCCCATTTTAGCAGCTAAAGATGGTGCTAACTCCACGAACGCATAGAAAGGCGCGTTACCCGAACCCGTTGCAATTGCTGCTGCAACTGTCAATGCAGTTAGAATAAGCATTAAAGCAACGCCGCCTGCACCAGCATTATCTGCTAGATGAAGTAGGTTATCGATAGCACCGATAGACATCAGACCTTGTGCAAAAACCCCTGCGGCAACCAAAAGCATCACAACGCCTTTGAACGCGTCAGCCATGCCTGCGTAACAAGAATCTAAATCTTCTAGTGATTTCTTACCATCGAACTTATTTACAACATAATGGATCAGAGCTCCAAGGAAAATCGAACCAACCACAATAGTGTAGATGTCTAGACTAAGTCCTGGAATGGTACGACCGTTGAATAGGAAAACGCCGATGATAGGTAGAAATGGAAGAGCTGCATAAAACGCTGGTGCGTCAGCTTTGATCTCTGATACATCAATTTTTTCCATTGGCGTATTTTCTTTCTTATCTAAGTATTTGTTCCAGAAGAACGCTGCCGCTGCCATGACGATGATTGCGCAAATAGAAACAGGCAACACAGTTTGTACCGCAAACACATCAAGCTCTAAACCAGACTTTTCTGCTGCGATAACAACATCACCAGAAGTAGGAGAAAGGATGATTGCCGCTGGAGAGGCACACACTGCAACGGCTGCTGGACGAGAAATGCCCATCGCGACCATCATAGGGAATAGTGTCGCCATTAATAGTACGCCAAGGCCTGTTGCAGAACTTACCGCAAGAGACATTAAACACGCCACAATGTAAGCCGCTACCAAAAGGACGTAAGGAGACTTGATGACAGAAAGCGGTTTAGAGAACTGTTTCACTACCACGTTGTTCGCGCCGATATGAGTCATGTATGACGCAAAACCACAAAGCAGCATGATTTGCATACCAAGACCGCCACCGCGGTATTGAAGCATGTATTTCACGTATTCAAGCGCATCTGTCACCATGTTACCAGTTGAGGTGATTTTTGACGGCAGCACGTCGTGCCCCAAAACGCCAGTCATAAGAAGTAAAGCAATACCAGCTGTCAGTAACACGCCCGCAGCTTTATAGCCTTTGACAATAAAGTAACCCACCGCAATGGTAACCACTAAGCCAATTAAGAGCTCTAACATAGGGATCTCCGAATGTTATGTAAAAAAGAAAGAAACTGTTTCAGTTTATGACAAGGAATTTACAGAATTCTTAGCTGTGGCACGAGACAAATATGGGGCTTGCATGATCTGAGACAAATAATAATTTAATAAATAATTTCGTTAGATTGTATTGTTGGAATTTGGTTTTCTAAGTGTTATATGCTGGTTTGAAGCTATTTATAGGAAGGAAAATATGACTAGGAAAGTGAATGAATAATGAGTGAATTGATTCACAATAGGAAAAAGACTTTACTCAATAAGCAATTATTGGAAAACACTCTTCACAACAAAAAAGCTTCGCGGAAGCGAAGCTAAGTAATCGTAAGAATGAGGATAAACTATGCGTATCGACGAACCATAAGGTTCCAACTACGTTGCTGCCGTTCGAACTCTGCTTTAATTTGCTGGTACTTCATTTTCGTTACAGAACATTCGTATTTTTTTACCACACTGGCAGTTTTGGCACCGAGTACTTCTTTGCGCATCTCGTAGTATTCCTGCATGTGATGAACTAGAGTATCAAACTCGTGCTGTAGTTGATCGAGGATCGTTTGCGTATTCGGTTTCGATTCTAGCTTTTCTCTTGCTTTCTTCAAAAGTTGACTCGCACGGGCTTTTTCAATTCTAAATGTAGGCGTTGTGCGCAACTTAGATGTGAGTCCTAGCCAAGAACATGACTTTATCAACCACTTCGTTGGGTCGTAATGCCACCAATACACGCCATTGCGATAGTCATTCTCGAAAATATGATGGAAATTATGGTAACCCTCTCCAAATGTGAAAAAGGCGAGTACACCATTATCGCGAGCAGTGTTTTTGTCTGTGAAAGTTTGCTTACCCCAAATATGTGCGAGGGAGTTAATGAAAAAAGTCGTATGGTGACTCATAAAGAGTCGAGCCGCACCAACGACCAATAACATCCCCCAGATATCACCGTAGATCAGTCCGAGCATGACTGGGAAACCAATATTAGTCAGTAGGGCAAGTGGAACATAATACTTATGCTGCCACATGACGATTTTGTCGCGCTTTAGGTCACGGCAGTTTGTATATTCGTTTTCCTTTGATTTATTGTAATCACGTAACATCCACCCAATGTGAGAATACCAAAAACCCCGCTTGGCTGAGTACGGATCTTTATCGTTATTGTCGACATGTTTGTGATGCACACGATGATCAGAAGACCAATGTAATGCACTATTTTGCAAAGAAAATGCTCCTCCAATCGCAAAAATGGCGCGCAAAATAGGATGAGCTTCGTACGTTTTGTGGCTCCAGAGACGATGATAGCCTGCTGTAATAGAAAGGTTAGTAAAACTAAATGCAATCACTCCCCAAATTAGATGTTCCCAACCTAGTCCAAAATGATATGCATACCAAGGCATTACAATAAAAGTCAGAACAAAACTGGCAGAAAATATTAATGTATTCAACCAGATAACAGGTGGTTTGTTTTGAGTCACAGATGTATCCCTAACTTTGAGCTAACAACTGTTCGCCAGAATATCAGCGTACACATGTAAGTCAAATTAAAGTTAGACAAATGTGACTATTCCTTTGGGTGTAGATTAAGGAACTTGATGGGATATTTTGCTTTTAATTGAATAATGAGTAGTATTAAAAAGCGAGCTCTGGCTTAAGGTGTATAAAATCTGCCAAGAAACAAGTGTTATAAAGGTGGAATATACCGAGACTCTATAAACAGAAGCAAAAATGTAAGAAAATAGGAATACGTAATGGATTTACGATTAGCGGAATATAAGGACTACGAGCGCATTGCGCATCTTCATGCGGATAGCTGGAAGCGTCATTACCGTGGCATTCTTAGTGATAACTATCTTGAGAAAGAAGCGATTGACGACAAACTACTGATTTGGCAAACCCGTTTGACCAACCCACCATTCAATCAGCACATTGTCTTGGCGGAGGAGGGAGGTTTGCTACTTGGCTTTGTTTGTGTGTTCGGCAACCATGATTTCGAGCGTGGAACCTTTATTGACGCATTGCATGTTGATGACAGTTACCGTGGTCGTGGGATTGGTAAGCAGCTATTACTTGCTGTCGCAGAATGGCAACAGCAGTACTTTAAAGACACAGGTCTTTATTTAGAAGTTGTGTCGCAAAACATTTCTGCGATTGAATTCTATCGCCACATTGGTGGACAAGAGGATCAAGAGCGAACTTGGCGCGCACCTGATGGCAAAGAGGTGTTAGAAAAAGTATTCCGTTGGAAGAACGCCCAGTCATTAGTTAGTGGGATTGAGGAAAACGTGATTTACTCCTAACCTAGCGTTCTAAAACATTAGATAAGAGCAGTCTCAACACTGCTCTTTTTTGTTTTCAGCCCTAAACCACCTACTTCAGTAGGTGGTTATCATCCGTTTCGGCTTTGCCTGTAAAACTACTCATGCTAA